>NZ_BAAAXG010000026.1:2215937-2532500 GCF_039535475.1 Streptomyces showdoensis
GACTCCTGCATGCAGATGGACGTCAGCAAGCGCCCCACCCCGGCCGATCTCCAGGCCCAGCTCGCCCCGCACCTCTTCGGCGCCGGCAGCGACGACAGCGGCACGGCGGCGGCCTGGCTGCCGCAGCGCGCCACCGCCATGATCGAGGCCCGCCGCGGCGGGCGCCCCAACCCGCCGCAGCCCCCGGCCGACCCGCCGATGCCGCCGCGCCCGCCCCGGCAGCCCGCCGAATGGGGCGGCGACCCCCGCGCCGGCCGGCCCGCCGACCGCCCGGCCGACGCGTACGGCGACCGCCCGGGCGGCGGGCGGCACGCCGGTCCCGCCGCCGCCCCGGTGCCCGACGCCGGTCCGGTGCGGCTCGGCGGCGCGCCCGTCCCGATCGGGCCCGGCCCCAGGGTCGCCGACACCCGGGCCGCCGTCGGCGTCGGCCTGGGCGCCGCCGCGGGCACCGCCACCGGCTGGATCCGCCCGCCCGGCGGCACCGGCGCCACCGAGCCCGGCCCGCCGCCCGGCTCCCGCCCGCTGCCCGGCCCCGCCCAGGCCCCCGAGGCCCAGCGGGCCCACCAGGCCCCGCAGGCACCCGAGGCGCCCGGTCACTGGCGGCCCTGGCGGTTCCGCATGTCCAACGACGTGTGGGGCACCCCGGTCGTCGACGGCGACCTGCTCTACGTGACCTCCTTCGAGGTGCACGCCCTGGACACGGCGAGCGGCCGGCGCCAGTTCAAGACCCGGGACGTGGCCTGGTCCATGGCGGTCGCCGGGGGCCGGATCCACGCCTCCGACGGGCCCACCCTGTACGCGCTCGACGCCCTCGACGGCAGCGAGCGCTGGCGGCTGCACACCGACGCCTGGGTCTACTCCCTCCAGGTGGACCGCGGCACCGTCGTCACCGGCACCCGCGGCGGCGGCGTCCAGGGCTGGGAGGCCTCCAACGGCGCCAAGCTGTGGGAGATCACCGGCGCCCAGACCGACTTCGAGACGCCCGAGGGCGGGCCCGCCGTGCACGGCGACACCGTGTACGTGTGGCGCGACGCCCGGCTCCAGGCGCTCGACGCCCGCACCGGCGTGGAGCGCTGGTCGTACCCGGTCGGCGACGCCGCCTCCTGCGCGCAGGTGCCGGTGCGGGTGGCCCCCGCGGAGGACGGCTGCGTGTACGTCGCGGCCGGCACCCGGGTGCTCTGCGTCGACATCGCGAGCGGGCACGTCCGCTGGCACTTCGAGGCGCCGGCCGTCTTCCTGGCCCCGCCCGCCTTCGCCCCTGGCCCGGCCGTCACCGGCGGCGGGGTCTACCTCGCCGACCACCTGGGCACGGTGTACGCGCTCGACGCGACCACCGGCAAGGACCGCTGGCGGATCGCCACCGAGCCCCGCCAGTCCACCGAGCCGGTCCTGGTCGCCGCGGGCAACGTCCACGTGGGCAGCGGCAGCGCGCTCTACACGCTCGACGCGGTCACCGGCACCCCGAAGTGGCGGTTCGCGGCGGGCGGCGAGCTGATCGGCACCCCGGTCGTCGCGGACGGCCGGGTGCACTTCGGCTCGGCCGACCACGTGCTGTACACGCTGGACGCGACGGGCGGCCAGCTGCGCTGGAAGCTGGCGACGGGCGGCGAGATCACCGGTTCGCCGGTGGCCAGGAACGGCGTCGTGTACGCCTGCAGCAAGGACCGCTGCGTGTACGCGCTGGACGCGGTGAAGGGCACGGCGACCAACCGGGGCGCGTGAGCGTCCGGCCTGATCCGAAAGACACCGCCTAGCCCCGGTGTCCCGGCGGTGGCGGGGTCTCGTCGCGCGCCGGGTCCCGGGGCACGTCCGAGGCGGGCGGCGGGGCGGTGTCCGGCGGCCCGTACGCGTACGGGCGCTCGGGCGGCCGCGCGTACGTCTGCGTCGGCCGGGTCGCCTGGTCCGGCCGCGTCGGGCCGTCGAGGGTCGGGTGGGTCGGCGCGGGTGCCCGGTCGACCCGGGACACGTGCCGTCCGGACCGGCCCGACATGACCACCGCGCCGAGGAGCAGCAGCACCCCGCCGCCCAGGGCGTTGGCGACGCCGTCGCCGAGTCCGCGCCCGTCGGCCCCGACGGTCAGGCTGCCCTCGGCCTGCCCGACCCGCACCATCCACAGGATGGTGAAGCCGAGCACGACGAGACCGGCCAGGGCGACGAGCAGCCGGGAGCGGAGGACGACGCCGAGCACGGTCAGCAGCGCGGCGAAGGCGAAGGGCAGCAGGATCGAACCGATCACCGAGGACCGGGTGTCGGTGATGCCGGTGAAGAGTTCGTCGATCGCGTAGTCGCGACCGTGACGGCCGTCGTACCAGGCACGGAAGGGGCTCCAGACGGCGGCCGTCGCTCCGGCGAGGGCCAGGACCGAGCCGACGATGTTGCGGATCATCGATCGGCCTCCTCGGGTCCGGCTCTCGCTGTCGACGCTACGCCGGGTGCCGGGGCCCCGCCATGTGGCGCGGAGCCGGCGCTAGGGTGACGCGAACACGACGAACGAACGGGGGCAGGGAATGGTGCGCACACGGCTGAGGCTGGCGGCGACGCTCGCGGTGGTGGTCCTCGCGCTGACCGGTTTCCAGACGAGCGGCAGCGGCGGCCACGGCGGCGGCAGCGGCAAGTCGGGCAGCAAGTCGGGCAAGAGCAGGAGCGGTGGCGGTGACGGCGGGGGCGGCGGCTGCTCCAGCTCCAAGAAGAAGAACGACGACTACGACTACACCGACACCACAGACGGCACCGGCAACGGCTCCGGCGGCGCGAACGGCTCCACGTACACGCCCTCCCCGACGACGGGCCCCGGCTCCGGCATCGAGGTCGAGGTCGTCGACTGCGTGGAACCCGCGCAGAAGAAGCGCAAGGGCAAGCCGGCCCGCAAGGCCGACACCACGGCCACGGTGCGGGTCACCGCGCCCGACGGGGAGGCGGGGCGGTACCGCATCGTCCTGGAGTTCGAGCGGGCCGACGGCTCGCCGGCCGACCGGGGCGAGGTCCTGGTCGACCTGACGGGCGGCGGCTCCCGGCTCTACGACGTCGCGATGCGGACCCCCGGCAGCGTCGGCCAGGTGAAGCACTGCGTGGTGGACGCGGTGACCCCGCAGTCCGCTTCCGCCGCCCCCGCCCCTACCGCGTCCGGTACTCCGTCGTCCTCCTCGTGAACAGCCCGGCCTGCCGGTCCGGCGGCAGGTTCCCGAGCGTCACCAGGTGCGGCGCGTGGGCGAGGGCCTGGGCGCGGGTGGCCTCCCTGGCCGACCACAGGGCGCGGACCGTCCCCTGCACGGCCTCGGTCGGGTACCCCGCGATGACGGCGGCGGCCTCCCGCGCCGCCGCCAGCGCCCCGCCGGGTGCGGTCAGCTCGGAGACCAGTCCGGTCTCGTACGCGCGCCGGGCGGAGACCCGTTCGGCGGTGCCCATCAGGGCCATCCGGGCGACTTCCCCGTACGGCATGCGCTGGGCCATGTGGATGGTCTCGAAGGCGGAGACCATCCCGTAGGCGGTGTGCGGGTCGAAGAAGGCGGCGTTCTCGCCGGCCACCAGGAACTCGGCCTCGCCGAGCAGGTAGAAGGCCCCGCCGCAGGCCATCCCCTCCACGGCCGCGATCACCGGCTTCCACAGGTCGTTGGCCTTGGGGCCGATCGCGATCAGCGGGTCGTCGATCGTGTACGGGGAGGAGGGCTGCGGCACGCCGGCGGCGGCCGTGCGGTCGATGCCGGTGCAGAAGGCGCGGCCGCCGGCGCCGGTGACGACGATCGCGCGGACCTCGTCCTCGTAGCGGAAGCCGCGCCAGGTCTCGGCGAGCGTCCGGGCCATCTCCAGGGTGACGGCGTTGTGCTTCTCGGCCCGGTCGAGGGTGACGACGGCGACGCCGGTCTCCTTGTCCCGCTCGACGCGGATCCCGGAGCCGCTCATCCGCGCTCCAGCAGCCAGCGCGGGACGGCGACGCCGTCGATCTCCGTGAACGCCACCTTCACGGCCGCGCCGATCCGCAGCCGCGCCGGGTCGACCGAGTTCAGCGGGGCGTCGGGGGCGGCGACCACGTTGCCGGCGAGGCGGATGCGGGGGGCGTCGGCGAGTTCGACGAGGACCGCGTTGTACGGGGCCAGTTCGGCGTAGTCGGGGAGCAGTGGCGGGTGGGGGAGGACGTAGGACCAGATCCGCCCGCGGCCGGACATGAGCCGCCACTCGCTGTCGAAGGACTGGCAGTGCGGGCAGCAGGGGCGGGGCGGGAAGCGGAGTTCGCCGCAGTCGGGGGCCGCGCAGGCCTGGATGCGGAGTTCGCCGCGGGCGGTGTACTCCCAGAAGGGGGCGCCGTCCTCGTCGGTGACGGGGGTGAGCAGGGCCATGGGGTCAGCTCCTCAGCAGGATCGCGGACGTGGGGACGCCTTCGCCGGCGGTGACCAGGCAGGTGGCGGCGTCGGGGACCTGGGCGGTGGAGACGCCGCGGAGCTGCTTGACGCCCTCGTTGATGAGGTTGAAGCCGTGGACGTAGGCCTCGGAGAGCCCGCCGCCGCCGGTGTTGAGCGGCAGCCGTCCGCCGATCTCCAGGGCGCCCCCTTCGGTGAAGGCGGCGCCCTCGCCGCGGCCGCAGAAGCCGTAGCCCTCCAGGGAGAGCGGGATCAGCGGGGTGAAGGCGTCGTAGATCTGGGCGACGTCGATGTCCTCGGGGCCGAAGTCGGCCTGCTTCCAGAGGTGTCGGGCGGCGGTCCAGGCGGGCCCGGAGAGCGGGTCGTCGTTCCAGTAGTTGACCATGCCGTGGTGCTGGGCGGGCAGTCCCTGGGCGACGGAGTGCACGTAGACGGGCTTCTGCCGGCAGTCGCGGGCGCGTTCGGCGGAGACGATCACGCAGGCCAGCGCCCCGTCGGTCTCCAGGCAGTTGTCGAAGAGGCAGAGGGGTTCGCTGATCCAGCGGGAGGTCATGTACATCTCGCGGGTCAGCGGGCGCTCGTACATCATCGCGGCGGGGTTCTGGTTGGCCCGGTTGCGGCAGGCCAGGGCCACGTTGAAGAGGTGGTCGCGGGTGGCGCCGTACTCGTGCATGTAGCGGCGGGCGAGCATGCCGATCTCGTCGGCGGGCCGGAGCAGTCCGAAGGGGCGGGTCCACTGGCCGGGGGTGGGTAGCTGGACGGCGGTGTTCTTCCAGGGGCGCGGCCCGCTGCCGCGCTTGCGGGAGCGCCAGGCGACGCCGACGGTGGCCTGTCCGGAGGCGACGGCGGCGGCGAGGTGCCCGACGGTGGCGCAGGAACCGCCGCCCCCGTAGCCCACCTTGGAGAAGAAGGTGACGTCCCCGGCGCCGATCGCCTTGGCGACCTCGACTTCGTCGGTCTCCTCCATGGTGTACGAGGCGAAGGCGTCGACCTCGGAGGGGGCGATGCCGGCGTCGTCGAGGGCGGCGAGGATCGCCCGGCAGGCGAGGGTCTTCTCCGACTCCGGGAGCTGTTTGGCGAAGGGGGTCTGGCCTATCCCGACGATGGCTGTTGCGTCCTTGAGCACGTGGTCCTCCCGGCCCGGCAGCACTGCTGACAGCGCGTCAGGCTACAGCTAATCTGACGGATAGTCAGCTACGGGAGGAGTGGGCGATGGAGTGGGGCTCGATACCGGAGTTGGTGCGCCGGGCCGCCGGGCGGTACGCGGAGCGCGAGGCGGTCGTCGACGGCCGCACCCGGATCACGTACGCCGAACTCGGCGAGCGCGTCGAACGCGCGGCGGCCGCCTGTCTGGCCGCCGGGGTGCGGGCCGGGGACCGGGTCGGGATCTGGGCGCCCAACACCCTCGACTGGATCGTCTCCGCCCTCGGCGCGGTCACCGCGGGCGCCGTCCTCGTCCCGCTCAACACCCGCTTCAAGGGCGCCGAGGCCGCCGACGTGCTGGTCCGCTCCCGGGCCCGGCTGCTCTTCGTCACCGGCACCTTCCTCGGCACCTCGTACGTGGCCTCGCTGCGCCGCGCGGGCGTGGAACTGCCCGACCTGGAGCGGGTGGTGGTCTTCGGCGACACGGCGCCCGACGACCCCGGCTACACCACATGGAAGTCCTTCCTCTCGGAGGGGAACGACGTCCCGGCCGCCGAGGTGTGGAACCGGGCCGCAGCGATCCGCCCGTCCGACCCCTCCGACATCATCTACACCTCCGGCACCACCGGCCGCCCCAAGGGGGCCGTCATCACCCACGGTCAGACCCTGCGCTGCTACGCCCTGTGGAGCGAGCTCGCCGGGCTGCGCGAGGGCGACCGCTATCTGATCGTGAACCCCTTCTTCCACACCTTCGGCTACAAGGCCGGCATCATCGCCTGCCTCCAGCGCGGCGCGGTGATGGTGCCGCAGCCCGTCTTCAACGTGGACACCGTCCTCGCCAACATCGCCGCCGAGCGGATCACCGTCCTGCCCGGCCCGCCCACCCTCCACCAGTCCCTCCTCGACCACCCCGCCCGCGGCTCCCACGACCTGAGCTCGCTGCGGCTGGTCGTCACCGGCGCGGCGGTCGTCCCGCTCCGCCTCGTGGAGCGGCTCCGCGCCGACCTGGGCGTCGGCACGGTCCTCACCGCGTACGGCCTCTCCGAGGCGAGCGGCATCGTCTCGATGTGCCGCCGGGGCGACCCGGCCGAGGTGATCGCGCGCACCTCCGGCCGCGCCGTCCCCGGCACGGAGCTGCGCCTGTCCGAGACGGGAGAGGTCCTGGTCCGCGGCTTCCACGTGATGTCCGGCTACTTCGAGGACCCGGAGGCGACGGCGGCCGCGATCGACCCGGAGGGCTGGCTGCACACCGGCGACGTGGGCGTCCTGGACGAGTCGGGCAACCTCCGGATCACCGACCGGATCAAGGACATGTTCATCGTCGGCGGCTTCAACGCCTACCCGGCGGAGATCGAGCAGCTCCTCGGCCTCCACCCCGACGTCGCCGACGTCGCCGTCGTCGGCGTCCCCGACCCCCGCCTCGGCGAGGTCGGCAAGGCTTTCGCGGTCCGCCGCCCCGGCTCGACGCTGACGGCGGACGACCTGATCGCCTGGTCCCGCCGGGAGATGGCCAACTACAAGGTGCCCCGCGAGGTCGAGTTCGTGCCGGAGCTGCCGCGGAACGCGAGCGGCAAGGTGGTGAAGGGCGAGCTCAGGTCGCGGTCGGGCGGCTGAGCGCGACGGGCGGCCCGTACGCCAAAGGGCCTGGACCGGTTGTGCCGGTCCAGGCCCTCCCCCCTGCGCGCGCGTGGCGTGCCTCGTCCTGGTCGGGCGGGCGGTCCCCACCGCCTGCCCTTCCGAACGTGATCGATCATCGCGAACGTCGAACGCGAGTGCGAGGTGCGGTCGCGTACTTCGTCAGGTCCGCGATCGTCACACCCCCCGTGTGACGTGCGACGGAGGGACCGGACCCGAGGTCCGGCCCCTCCGCCCTACGATCGCCCGCCCCCCTGCCGCACCGGGCCGTGCCCCTCGGATCCCCCCGACCCGGGGGCGTCCCCCGAACCGGTGCGGCGTTGCTCTGCGGACGACCACGGCCCCGGCGACTCCCCCGATGGCGCCGCCGGAACCGTCCCCGTGGCGTGTGGCTCAGATGGTCGGCTTGGCCGGCTCCGACGTGGCGTGCATGTCCATCGTCGTGATGTCGCCCTTGCCCGTGACCTTCGCGGTGATGGCATCGATCGCCGGCTCGGACGTGGCGTGCATGTCCTTGGTGGTGATCTCGCTCTCGGTGCCGCCCGTGGCGTGCATGTCCTGAGGCTTGACGACCGGGTTCTGCTCGATCGGGTTGCTCATCTCGTCAGCTCCTGCGTCTGAAGGGTGGGGATTCGGCGCTGGATCCGTCCGGCCGCTCCCCCGTGAACCAGCCGGACGGATCCTTCGTGGCCGCTCACCCTAATTGCCAGAGGTGACGACCTTGTCGCTGACCCGTCTGCCCCCCGACGCGACGGATCGACAGGAGAAGCGTGCCGTCCGGCGATAAACGAACGATGAACGCGCAGGCCGGGGGTGCTGGGGGCGGACCTACGCCGCGCTGGTGACGTCGAGCAGCTCGCGGACCTCGGCCGCCTCGGGGGAGCCGAGTCCCTCGAAGACGTCGAGCGCCTCCCGCCAGCAGACCTGGGCGCGCCCCGACTGGCCGATGCCGCCGAGGGCCCGCCCGAGCACGGTCAGCACGTTGGCCCGGCGCCATTCGCCGCCGATGCCCCGCAGGACCGTGAGCGCCATCTCGGCGTTGGACGCCGCCTGGGCGTGCCGCCGCGCGGCGATGTCCACCTCCGCCAGCCGGAACAGGGTCATGCCCTCCCACAGCCGCTGGCGGCTGTCCCGGAAGACCTCCAGCGCCTCCCGCAGCCGCTCTACGGCCGGGCCGAGCTGCCGGGCCTCGGTGAGCGCGAGGCCCAGCGCGTAGCGCCCGTTGGCGCCGCGCAGCGAGTGCCCGATCGAGTCGTAGATCGCCGTGCCCTCCTCGGCGAGCGCGATCGCCTGCGCGGTGCGGCCCATGGCGAGGTGGATCCGGGACAGGTTGCACAGGGCGCTGGCCTCGCCGGGCCGGTCGCCGATGCCCCGGAACCGCTCGATGGCGTGGGCGAGATGGACCTCGCCCTCCTCGAACCGGTTCTGGTACAGGGCGATGATGCCCCGCGCGTTCGCGGACCAGCAGCCGGGCAGCGGGTCCCCGGCCGCCTCGGCGCAGGGCAGCGACAGCATCGCGTCGCGGTCGGCCTCCTCGAACCGCCCCGCGGTGTGGTGGACGCCGGCCAGCGCCATCAGGGCCCGGCCCTCGGCGCGGACGTCCCCGAAGGCGTGCGCCGCCTCGCGGACGACCGAGGCGATCGCCTCGAACTCCTTCGCGTTGGTGCCGGACTCGCCCAGGTCCAGCGCCGCCCACAGCAGGTCCACCGCCCGCCGCAGCGTCCCCGCCGTCGTGGCCGACTGGCGGACGCAGGCCAGCAGGCAGTTGGCCTCGGCGTAGAGCCAGTCCTGGGCGGCGTGCCGGTCGGTGAAGACGAGGCCCTGGTAGGCGGTCGGCTCCAGGTGGTCGACGAGGCGGTCGCCGGGGCGCTCGATGGCGTACACCCGGGAGGCCGTGGACAGGTAGAAGTCCAGGAGCCGGGAGAGCGCCAGCTCCCGCTCGGCCGGCGGCTGTTCGTCGCGCTCGGCGCAGGCACGCGCGTAGAGGCGGACGAGGTCGTGGTAGCGGTAGCGGCCCGGCGCGGCGGACTCGACGAGGGAGGTGTCGACGAGGGCCTCCAGGAGGTCCTCGGTCTCCCACTCCGGCAGGTCCAGCACGGCGGCGGCCGCGGCCAGCGAGATGTCGGGCCCGTCGGCGAGGCCGAGCAGCCGGAAGGCGCGGGCCTGGGCGGGCTCCAGCTGCCCGTAGCCCAGCTCGAAGGTGGCCTTGACGGCCAGGTCGCCGGCCTGGAGCTCGTCCAGTCGGCGCCGCTCGTCGGCCAGCTTGGCGGCGAGCACGGAGACCGTCCAGGTGCGGCGGGCGGCCAGCCGGGACGCGGCGATGCGGATGGCCAGCGGCAGGAAGCCGCAGGCGGCGACGACGTCGAGGGCGGCCTCGCGCTCGGACTGGACCCGCTCGGTGCCGACGATCCGGGTGAAGAGCTGGAGCGCCTCCTCGGGGGACATCACGTCCAGGTCGACCAGGTGCGCGCCGGCCAGGTCGACCATCCGGATGCGGCTGGTGACGAGCGCGGCGCAGCCGGCCGTGCCGGGCAGCAGGGGCCGGATCTGGGCGGCGTCCCGGGCGTTGTCGAGCAGCACCAGGACCCGGCGCCCGTCGAGCGTGGAGCGGTAGAGCGCGGCCCGCTCGTCGAGGGAGTCGGGGATGGCGGAGTCGGGGGTGCCGAGGGCCCGCAGGAAGGCCCCGAGGACGGTCTCCGGCGCCGCGGCCCGGGAGCCGGCGCCCTGGAGGTCCACGTACAGCTGTCCGTCGGGGAAGTGCGGGCGGGCCTCGTGGGCCACGTGCACGGCGAGGGTGGTCTTGCCGACGCCGCCGATGCCGGCCAGCGCCGAGACGGCCATGACGTGCCCCTCGGCGGTGGCGAGCCGGCCGCCCAGCTCCCGTACGAAGGAGGCGCGGCCGGTGAAGTCGGGCACGGTGGCGGGCAGCTGGGCGGGGCGGGCGACGGGGGCAGCGGCCGGGGGCTGCTCGTCGACGGGCCGGGCGAGTTCGGCGTCGGCCTGGAGGATGCGCTGCTGGAGCCGGGAGAGCTCGGGGTTGGGGTCGACGCCGAGCTCGTCGGCGAGGAGGCGCCGGGTGTCGGCGTAGACCGCGAGGGCCTCGGCCTGCCGCCCGGAGCGGTAGAGCGCGAGCATGAGGAGTTCGCGCAGGCGCTCGCGCAGCGGGTGCGCGGCGGTGAGCGCGGTCAGCTCGGAGACGGCCTCCGCGTGGGCGCCGACCTCCAGGTCCAGGTCGAGCCGGGTCTCCAGGAGCTGGAGCCGCCATTCCTCCAGGCGGGTGCGCTGGGTGTCGGCGTACGGCCCGGGCACGGAGGCGAGGGTCTCGCCCTCCCAGCGCCCGAGGGCCTCGTTGAGCCGGTCGCGGGCGGCGCAGCGCTGCCCGGCGGCGCGCAGCTTGTCGGCCTCGGCGGCGAGCTCGTGGGCCTCGGTGAGGTCGAGGGTGAGGCCGGGCGCGGTGGTGCGCAGGGCGTAGCCGCCGGACTCGCTGACGAGGACGCCGGGGTTCAGGATCTTGCGCAGCCGGGAGGCGTACGTGCGGACGGCGGCGAGCGCCTGCGAGGGCGGTTCCTCGCCCCAGATGGCGTCGATCAGCTCGCCGGCGGTGGCGGTCCGCCCGTCGCGCAGGAGCAGCGCGGCGAGCAGGGCCCGCTGCTGCGGCGAGCCGGTGGGCAGCACCTGGTCGCCCCGCGAGGCCCGTACGGGACCGAGGACGCCGAAGCGGAGGGCGTCGGCCGGGCCGTCGCCGGCGGTGGTGCCGGCGCCCCCGGGGACGCCTTCGCCGGTGCCGGGGCCAGTGCGACTGCCCTCCGGGCCGACCGCTCCGAGGCCGGTACCGGTGCTGGTGCCGGTGCCTTCGGAGGTGTCCGCGCCCGCCCCCGTGACGGCATCCGCGCCCGCGCCCACGCCGCCGTCGCGCGCCGCTCCGTTTCCGGGCACGCGGGAGCGCGGTTCCTCGGCCGGCCCGCTGCCGGTTCCGACGGAACCCGTTGCCGGAGGCCGTTGCTCCGGAACCCGCGGCCCGCTCACACGGTCCATTAGCTCCCCCTGCCCGTACCGCTGGTTTCGCCCAAGACAGTCTGCCTTGTCCGGAGGGCGCGCGTCAGCATCGGGTCGACGGATCCGGCATCGGGTGGGAGCGCATGAGCTGACGAACCGTCAGATCGGCGCTACCGTGAACGGCATGGAGAGCTTCCCCAAGATCATCTCGGTGGACGACCACACCGTGGAGCCCCCGCACGTCTGGCAGGACCGGCTCCCGTCCCGCTATCGCGACACCGGCCCCCGGATCGTCCGCGCCCCGTTGAAGGAAATGACCTTTCTGGGCGGAAAGTTCGCCCCCGTCATGGGCGCCAAAGGGGACGAAGGTCCCATAGGCGACTGGTGGGTCTACGAGGACCTGCACCGTCCGCTGACCCGCCTCGACACCGCCGTCGGCTACGACCGCGACGAGATCCGGCTGGAGGTCATCACCTACGAGCAGATGCGGCCGGGCTCGTACTCGGTGCCCGAGCGGCTCGCCGACATGGACGTGAACCACGTCCAGTCGGCCCTCTGCTTCCCCACGTTCCCCCGGTTCTGTGGTCAGACCTTCACAGAAGCCGCCGATCGTGAACTCGGTCTCCTCGGCGTGCGCGCCTACAACGACTGGATGGTCGAGGAGTGGTGCGGCCCCGAGGCGCGGGGCCGGCTCATCCCGCTGACCCTGATCCCGCTCTGGGACCCGGAGCTCGCCGCCGCCGAGGTCCGCCGCAACGCGGCCAGGGGCGTGCGCGCGGTCGCGTTCTCCGAGATACCCCCGCACCTCGGGCTGCCCTCGGTCCACACCGACCACTGGGACCCCTTCCTGCGGGCCTGCGACGAGACCGGCACCGTGATCGCCATGCACATCGGCTCCTCCAGCCGGATGCCGTCCACCTCCGCCGACGCCCCGCCGGCCGTCGGCTCCACCATCACCTTCGCCAACTGCTGCTTCTCGATGGTCGACTGGCTGATGAGCGGCAAGTTCGAGCGCTTCCCCAACCTGCGGATCATGTACGCCGAGGGGCAGATCGGGTGGATCCCGTACATCCTGGAGCGCGCGAACGTCGTGTGGGAGGAGAACCGGGGCTGGGGCGGGGTCGCCGACAAGGTGCTGCGCCCGCCGTCGGAGCTCTTCGCGGAGCACGTCTTCGGCTGCTTCTTCGACGACGCCTTCGGGCTGCGCAACCTCGACGCCATCGGGGTGGGCAACGTCCTCTACGAGACCGACTACCCGCACTCGGACTCCACCTGGCCCAAGTCCCGCGAGGTGGGCGAGGCGCAGATGGGCCACCTGGCGCCGGACGTGGTCGAGCGGATCGTGCGCGGCAACGCGATCGACCTGCTGGGCCTCACCGAGGACGGCCTCTGGCGCCCCTAGCGGGCCCCGCGCCTAGCGGGCCCCGCGCCGGAAAGGGCCCGCCCGGCCCGCCGAGGGAGGCGGACCGGGCGGGGGCTGGGGGTGGGGCGGCTCAGTAGGAGCCGGTGCGCACGTACGTGATGCCGCCCGCGACATCGGCGAAGCCCTCCGCGTAGGAGGAGACGCCGGCGTCGTTGACCATGCGGGTGTAGCAGGAGCTGCTGCCCACCGCGACGGTGCAGGAGTAGCTGCGCCCGTCGGAGTTGCGGACCACCTTCGCCTGGGCGCAGGCCTTGCCCGCGGAGGCGTTGCCGCAGTTGAACTGCGCGTAGTCGAGGGAGACCCGCGCCCAGGCGGTGCGGCAGCCGGAGTTGTAGCGCAGCTCGATGGTGCCGAGGTGGGTGCCGAAGGTCGGGTCGTACATGGCCGCCGACCGCACGGTGCTGGTGGTGCCGCCGCAGCTGGTGGAGGCCGGGTCGTTGCCGTCGTAGGTGGCGGCCTGGGCGGAACCGCCGGTCAGCGAGAGGGCTCCCGCGGCGAGCAGCAGGGCGGTGCCGGCCTGGGCGGTGCGGCGGAGCAGGTTGCGCATGATGGGGGTCCGTTCCGCTCTCAGTAGCTGCCGGTGCGGGTGTACTTGGTGCCGCCCGCGGTGTCCGTGTAGCTCTGGGCGTAGGAGCTGACGCCGGCGTCGTTGACCATCGGCGTGTAGCAGGAGCTGCGGCCCTCGGTCACGGTGCAGGTGTACTGGCGGCCGTCGGAGTTGCGGATGACCCACGCCTTGGGGCAGGCGACGCCGGCCGAGGCGTTGCCGCAGGCGCTCTGGGTGTAGTTCATGGTGATCCGGGCCCAGGCGGTGCGACAGCCCGAGTTGTAGCGGAGCTCCAGGGTGCCCAGGCGGTTGCCGTGCTGGTCGGTCATCGCGGCGGACTGGACCGTGCTGGTGGTGCCGCCGCAGCCGGCGGAGCCCGGGTCGGCGCCGTCGTAGGTGGCGGCCTGGGCGGAACCGCCGGTGAGGGTGAGGGCGCCCGCGGCGAGGAGCAGGGCGGTGCCGGCCTGGGCGGTGCGGCGCAGCAGGTTGCGCATGGAGTGGGGTCCGTTCGACGGGGGCCTGGAGCGGCCACGACAGGGGCAGGGGGGCTGCCGTACCCACCATGCGGCCCGCCCCCGCCCCCGGTCTTGGACAAAAACGCACTCCCGCGCCCCGGCCCGACCCGGACCCGGCACACCCCTTGCCTGACGGCACGTCAGGAGCCAGCATGGGGGCCGTCGCCGTAACTGACGGAACGTCAGATAAGGGAGTCCCCATGGTGGTCTACGGCATGCAGCTGCCCGTCCAGTCCCAGAGCACGATCTACGCCGAGCCCTGGGAGGCCGCCGCGGGCCCCGCCGACCTCCTCGCGGTCGCCCGCGCCGCCGACGAGCACGGCTTCGACTACATCGCGAGCTGCGAGCACGTCGCCGTCCCGCGCCGGATGGCCGCGGCGATGAGCACGATCTGGTACGACCCGGTGGCCACCCTCTCGTTCCTGGCGGCCGCCACCGAGCGGGTCCGGCTGCTCTCCCACGTCGCCCTCGTCGGGCTGCGCCACCCGCTGGTCTCGGCCAAGGCGTACGCGACCCTCGACCACCTCTCCGGCGGACGGCTCGTCCTCGGGGTCGGGGCCGGGCACCTCCCGGAGGAGTTCGAGACGCTCGGGGTGGACTTCGCCGGGCGCGGCGGGGTGCTCGACGAGACCGTCGACGCGCTGCACGCGGCGCTGGGGCAGGAGGAGTTCCCGGAGCACGACGGGGAGCGCTTCTCCTTCCGGGACCTCGGGCAGCGGCCCCGGCCCGCCCAGGAGCGCGTCCCGGTCTGGATCGGCGGCTCCTCGCCCGCGGCCGTGCGCAGGGCGGCGCTCAAGGGGGACGGCTGGCTGCCGCAGGGCGACCCGCGCGACCGGCTCGCCGAGCAGATCGCGCGGCTGCGGCGGCTGCGCGCGGAGGCCGGGATCGAGGCGCCGTTCACCGTCGGGGCGATCGCCGAGCCGCTGTACGTGGGGCAGCCCGGCTGGGAGACCGGCCGGCGCACCCTGACCGGCAAGCCGCAGGCGCTCGCCGAGTCGCTGCGCGCCTACGGGGAGATGGGCGTGGACCAGATCCAGGTGCGGTTCCGCTGCCGGAGCCGGGCCGAACTCGTCGACCAGATGGCGGCCTTCGCCGCCGAGGTCGCTCCGCACCTCACCTAGGCCGTGTCCTTCGGATCGCGCCGCGGGCCGGTCCGGCCTGATCCGAGGGCAGGGCCTCACGGGCACCACCGGGAAGGAGACAGCGCATGGGCAAGCTGGACGGGCGGGTCGTCGTCATCACGGGCGCGGCGCGCGGGCAGGGCGAACAGGAGGCGCGGCTCTTCGCCGCGGAGGGGGCCCGGGTGGTCCTGGGCGACGTCCTGGACGGCCCCGGCGAGGCGCTCGCCAAGGAGCTGGGGGAGGACCGGGCGCTCTACGTGCACCTGGACGTCACCGGCGAGGCGGAGTGGGCGGCCGCGGTGGACGCCGCGAAGGACCGCTTCGGACGGATCGACGGCCTGGTGAACAACGCGGGCATCCTGCGCTTCAACGAGCTGGTGTCGACGCCGTTGGACGAGTTCGAGGCCATCGTGCGGGTCAACCAGGTGGGCTGCTTCCTGGGGATGAAGGCCGTGGCGCCCGAGATCGCGGCGGCCGGCGGCGGCACGATCGTCAACACCGCCTCGTACACGGGGGTGACGGGCATGGCCGGGGTCGGCGCCTACGCGGCGAGCAAGCACGCGGTGCTGGGGCTGACCCGGGTGGCCGCGCTGGAGCTGGCGGCCCGGGGGATCCGGGTGAACGCGGTCTGCCCGGGGGCCGTCGACACCGCCATGAGCAACCCGGAGGGCGTGGACCCGGCGGCCACCGCCGAGCTGTACCGGAAGCTGGTGCCGCTGGGGCGGATCGGGCGCCCGGAGGAGGTGGCGGCCCTCGCGCTCTTCCTGACCGGCGAGGACTCCGCGTACATCACGGGCCAGCCCTTCGTCATCGACGGCGGCTGGCTGGCCGGCGTCAGCCTCTTCTGATCCGCGGACGGTCGGCGGTCGGTCGGCGGCCGGCCGACGGAACCGCGTTTCTGACGCTCCATCAGGTATTGACGCACCCGTCGCACGGTGCGACAGTCGGGCACATCGCTGATCTGACGATTCGTCAGAAACTCACGAGGACGGTGAACTTCCGTGGAATTCGGGATCTTCGTACAGGGATACGTCGGCAAGCGGGCCGAGACCGATCCCGAAGCCGAGCACAAGGCCCTCATGGAGGAGACCGAGTACGTCATCCAGGCGGACAAGTCCGGGTTCAAGTACGCCTGGGCCTCCGAGCACCACTTCCTGGAGGAGTACTCCCACCTCTCCGCCAACGACGTCTACCTCGGCTACCTCGCCCACGCCACCGAGCGCATCCACCTCGGCTCCGGCATCTTCAACCCGCTCGCCCAGGTGAACCACCCGGTGAAGGTCGCCGAGAAGGTCGCCATGCTCGACCACCTCTCCGGCGGCCGCTTCGAGTTCGGCTCCGGCCGCGGCGCCGGCTCCCACGAGATCCTCGGCTTCTTCCCGGGCATCACGGACATGAACCACACCAAGGAGATCTGGGAAGAGACCATCGCCGAGTTCCCCAAGATGTGGCTCCAGGAGGAGTACGAGGGGTTCCAGGGCAAGCACTGGTCGCTCCCGCCCCGCAAGATCCTGCCCAAGCCGTACGGCAAGTCCCACCCGGCCATGTGGTACGCGGCCGGCTCCCCCGCCTCGTACGCCATGGCGGGCCGGAAGGGGCTGGGCGTCCTCGGCTTCAGCGTCCAGAAGGTCTCCGACATGGAGTGGGTCGTCGAGTCCTACAAGAACGCGATCAAGGAGGCCAAGGCGGTCGGCGACTTCGTCAACGACAACGTCATGGTGACCTCCACGGCCATCTGCGCCGAGACCCACGACAAGGCCGTCGAGATCGCCGTCGGCGGCGGCCTCAACTACCTCCAGTCGCTGCTCTTCCGCTACCACGACACCTTCCCCCGCCCCGAGGGCATCCCCGAGTGGCCCGAGCTGCTCCCCGAGTACTCGGCCGAGATCATCGAACTCCTCATCGCCGAGGAGCTGATGATCTGCGGCGACCCGAGCGAGGTCCTGGCCCAGTGCAGGCGCTGGGAGCAGGCCGGCGCCGACCAGCTCTCCTTCGGCCTGCCGATCGGGATCTCCTACGAGGACACGATGAACTCCATCAAGCTCATCGGCGAGCACGTCATCCCCGAGATCGACACGGACCCGGTCCACCGCACCACCCGCTTCCGCCAGGGCGCGGGCGAGTAACCGGACGGTCCCCTCCGCGCGGGGCGGCGTCTTCCCGGACCGCCGCCCCGTACCGGCCCCGGCCGGAGGCACCCGCAGCCGCGGCCGGCTGCGCGGCCCCCGACCGGGGCGCGCCCGTGTTCCCGCGCGGGATCCGCGCAGACCCGCGCAGAAAGGACGGCTCATGCTCGACCACCTCATCAAGGGCGCCACCGTCGTGGACGGCACCGGCGCCCCCGCCCTCACCGCCGACGTCGGCCTGCGCGACGGACGGATCGCCGTCGTCGCCGAGCCCGGCACCGTCGCCGAGGCCGCCCGGACCACCGAGGACGCCACCGGACTCGTCCTCGCCCCCGGCTTCGTCGACCCGCACACCCACTACGACGCCCAGCTCTTCTGGGACCCCTTCGCCACCCCCTCCATGAACCACGGCGTCACCACCGTCGCCGGCGGCAACTGCGGCTTCACCCTCGCCCCGCTCCACCCGGACCGTCCCGAGGACGCCGACTACACGCGCCGGATGATGTCGAAGGTCGAGGGGATGGCCCTCAAGGCCCTGGAGGACGGCGTCGACTGGAGCTGGTCCTCCTTCGCCGAGTACCTCGACGCCCTCGACGGGCGGATCGCCGTCAACGCCGGCTTCATGGTCGGCCACTGCGCCCTGCGCCGGTACGTGATGGGGGCGGACGCGGTCGGCGGCCAGCCCACCGAGGAGCAGCTGGCCCGGATGGTCGCGCTCCTCAAGGACGCCATGGAGGCCGGCGCCTGGGGCCTGTCCACCACCCAGTCGGCCACCCACTCCGACGGCGACGGCGCCCCGGTCGCCTCCCGGCACGCCCTGCCCGCCGAGCTCATCGCCCTCTCCACGGCGGTCGGCGAGCACGAGGGCACCCAGATCGAGGCGATCCTCGCGGGCTGCCTCGACCAGTTCTCCGACGCCGAGATCGAGCTCTTCGTCGAGATGACCGCCGCCGCCGGCCGCCCGCTCAACTGGAACGTCCTCACCATCGACGCCACCGTCCCCGAGCGGGTCCCGCGCCAGCTGCTCGCCTCCGAGCGCGCCCGCAAGTCCGGCGGCCGGATCGTCGCCCTCACCATGCCGATCCTGACCCCCATGAACATGTCGCTCGGCACCTTCTGCGCCCTCAACCTCATCCCCGGCTGGGGCGAGGTCCTCGGCCTGCCGGTGCCCGAGCGGATCGCGAAGCTCCGCGACCCCGCCGTACGGGCCGAGATGCTGCGGCGCGCCGACTCCAAGGAGGCCGGCGTCTTCCGGCGCCTGGCGCACTTCGGCCGGTACGTCATCGGCGACACGTACAGCCCCGAGAACGAGGGCCTGACCGGCCGGGTCGTCAAGGACGTCGCCGCCGAGCGCGGCCAGGACGCCTTCCAGTGCCTGGTGGAGATCTGCGCCAACGACGAGCTGCGCACCGTCCTGTGGCCGATGCCCACCGACAACGACCCGGCCTCCTGGGCGCTGCGCCGCGAGACCTGGCAGCACGAGGACGTCCTGCTCGGCGGCTCCGACGCGGGCGCCCACCTGGACCGGATGTGCGGGGCGCCGTACACGACCCGCTTCCTCGGCGACTGCCTGCGCGGCCGGAAGCTGGTCCCGCTGGAGCAGGCGGTGAAGATGCTCAGCGACGACCCGGCCCGGCTCTTCGGGCTGCGCGAGCGCGGCCGGATCGCCGAGGGCTACCACGCCGACCTGGTGCTCTTCGACCCCGAGCGGATCGACGCGGGCCCGGCGACCCTGGTCCACGACCTGCCCGGCGACAGCCCGCGCCTGGACTCGCGCGCGGTCGGGATCGTGTCGGTGCGGGTCAACGGGGTCGAGACGGTGCGCGACGACGAGGTGACGGGTGCCATCCCGGGCCGGGTGCTGCGCTCGGGCCGCGACACGAGGACGGTGAGCACGCGATGACCGAAGGTCCCCGCGAGATCAGGGAACGCCTCTATATAGGGGGAGAGTGGGTCGAGCCCGACGGCGGCCACTACGAGGTGATCGACCCCGCCTCCGAGGAACTCGTCGGCCTCGCGCCGGAGGCCTCCCGGGCCCAGGTGTACGAGGCGGCCGAGGCGGCCCGCGCGGCCTTCGCGAGCTGGTCGCGGACGAAGCCGGAGGAGCGGGCCGCGATCCTTGACCGGGCCGCCGACCTGATGGCCCGCGACGCCGAGGCGAACACCCTGCTGGCCCGTGCGGAGACGGGCGCGACCACCGCGACCGCCCGCGGGATGCAGGTCGCCGTCGGCTCCTCCCGCTTCCGGCGGTACGCGCGCGGCGCCCTGGAGCCGGTCGAGCAGGCGCTCCCGCCGCAGATCAACGAGGCCGGCCCGATGGGGAAGGCGGGGGTGTTCGGGGCGGTGGCGGTGCGGCGCCCGGTGGGCGTGGTCACCTGCATCACCTCGTACAACAACCCCTGGGCCAACCCGGCCGGCAAGATCGCCCCGGCACTCGCCATGGGCAACACGGTCGTGGTGAAGCCCGCCCCGCAGGACCCGCTGTCGGTGTTCGCGATGGTCCGCGCCCTGGAGGAGGCGGGCGTCCCGGCCGGGGTGGTCAACCTCGTCACGGGCTCCGCGCCGGCCGTGGGCGAGGCCGCCGTGGACTCCCCGGAGATCGACATGGTCTCCTTCACCGGCTCCACCGCCGTCGGCCAGGCGATCGGCGAGGTGTGCGGCCGGGGTCTGAAGCGGCAGCTGATGGAGCTGGGCGGCAAGGGCGCGGCGCTGGTCTTCGACGACGCCGACCTGAACTCCGCGGTGATGGGGATCGGCACGACCTTCTCCTTCTACAGCGGGCAGATCTGCACCGCGCCGACCCGGGTGCTGGCCCAGCGCGGGATCCACGACCGGCTGGTCGAGGAGCTGACCGGTTACCTCGGCTTCATGAAGGTGGGCGACCCGGCGGAGCGGGGCACGGTGGTCGGCCCGGTGATCTCGGCGGCCCACCGGGACCGGATCGAGTCCTACGTGGAGCTGGGCCGCAAGGAGGGGGCCACGGTGGTGGCGGGCGGCGAGCGCCCGGCAGGCCCCGGTCTCGACCGCGGCTTCTACGTGGCGCCGACGCTCCTGGCGGACTGCACCAACGAGATGCGGGTGGTCCGGGAGGAGATCTTCGGCCCGGTGGTCGTGGTGGTCCCCTTCGACGACGAGGAGGAGGGCATCGCCCTCGCGAACGACAGCGACTACGGGCTGATCGACTACGTGTGGTCCGGGGACGTGGCCCGCGCCTTCCGGGTCGCGGCGCGGCTGCGGGCCGGCGGGGTCGGGGTGAACACCATCGGCCGGAACATGGAGGCGCCGTTCGGCGGCTTCAAGAAGAGCGGGGTCGGCCGGGACGTGGGCTCCTACGCGCTGCACGCGTACAGCGAGACGCAGGCGGTGGTCTGGCCGGGCTGAGCCGGGACGAGGCCTTCGGAAAATTCCTCGGGAAATTTTGGAAACGGACATTCGGGACAGTGCTGCGGTTCCCGCATATCGGACACTCCACGCCGGACCTACCGCTTGGTCGGTCCGGCGCGGTCGTCGATCTTTCAATCATTGGCGGCTGTCCGCTTTCGACCTCGCAATGCAAGGCGATGATCGATCAGATGAGCGGACTTAGATCTTCCGGATGTGGAAACCGCAGCATTTAACGTCCTGTTCATGACTCAGGTGGATGTGCGGCCCCAGGCCGGAGACACGGTAAGGGGCGCCGCGACCTCAGGCGGCACCGCCGACACCCAGGGCGTGCGCACCAAGGGCCTCGGCGGGAACTCCGTGGGCCTGATGGGCAGCGCCGTCATCGGCATCTCCACCGTCGCCCCGGTCTACTGCCTCACCTCGACGCTCGGCTCCACCGCCGGCGAGGTCGGCCTCCAGATGCCCGCCGTCTTCCTCGCGGGCTTCCTGCCGATGCTCCTCGTCGCGTTCGCGTACCGCGAGCTCAACAAGGTCATGCCCGACTGCGGCACCTCCTTCACCTGGACGGTGAAGGCCTTCGGCCCCAAGGTCGGCTGGATGTGCGGCTGGGGCCTGGTCATCGCGACGATCATCGTCCTGTCCAACCTGGCGGGCGTCGCGACCTCCTACTTCTGGCTGCTCGCCGGGGAGATCACGGGCAAGCCCTCGATCGCCGCCCTGGACGACAACAAGGCCGTCCACATCGTCACCTGCCTCGCCCTGATCGCCACCGCCACCGCGATCAGCTACCGCGGCATGACCGCCACCAAGGGCCTGCAGTACACCCTGGTCGGCCTCCAGCTCGTCGTCCTCGGCCTGTTCGTGGCGATGGCGCTGTCGAAGGCCGGCTCCTTCGAGACCTCGGTCGACTTCTCCTGGTCCTGGATGAACCCCTTCGCGGTGCAGTCCTTCGCCGCGTTCACCGCCGGACTCTCCCTGTCGATCTTCATGTACTGGGGCTGGGACGCCTGCATGGCGACCAACGAGGAGACCACCGGCAGCGCGAAGACCCCCGGCCGCGCCGCGCTCATCGCGATGGTCGTCCTGGTCGGCTCCTACCTGGCCACCGGCATCGCCGCCCAGATGGCCGTCGGCTCCGGCGGCCAGGGCCTCGGCCTCGCCAACCCGGAGACCTCCGACAACGTCTTCGCCGCCCTGGCCGGCCCCGTCATGGGCCCCGCCCTCGGCATCCTGCTCTTCGTCGCGGTGCTCGCCTCGGCCGCCGCCAGCCTCCAGACGACCTTCATCCCGGTCGCCCGCACGGTGCTGGCCATGTCCACCTACGAGGCCCTGCCGAAGTCCTTCACCAAAGTCCACCCGGTCTTCAAGACCCCCGGCAAGGCGACCATCGTGGCCGGTGTCGCCACCGGCGTCTTCTACACCGTGATGACCCTGGTCAGCGAGCACGTCCTGGTCGACACGATCTACGCGCTCGGCCTGATGATCTGCTTCTACTACGCCCTGACGGCCTTCGCCTGCGTCTGGTACTTCCGCGGCGAGCTGTTCCGCTCCGTGCGCGGCTTCGCCTTCAAGGGCCTCATGCCGGCCCTCGGCGGCCTGATGCTGACCGCCGTGTTCGGCAAGACGCTGTACGACATGTGGGACCCGGCCTACGGCTCCGGCTCCGCGGTCTTCGGCGTCGGCTCCGTCTTCGTCATCGGCGTCGGGCTGCTGCTGCTCGGCGTGGTGATCATGCTGGTGATGCAGCGCCGCAGCCCCGCGTTCTTCCGCGGCGAGGTGCTCACCAAGGAGACCCCGTCGCTGGTGGTCGCGGACTGATGGACTCCGCGCCCGTCGGCTGACGGAAACGACGAGGTGGCGGGCCCGTGGGGGGTCCCGCCACCTTCGTCGTCCCCGCGCGGGGTCAGTGCTGGCCGGGCAGCAGCCCCGACACCAGCTGGTTGGCGCCGGGCATCCCCTCCGGGGCGGCGCCCTTGCCCTTCGGCATCAGGACCCCGCTGAGCGGGACGACGGAGGGCAGGTTGGCGCCGCCGGTGTCGGCGGCGGCGGTCCCGGCGGCGGCGCTGAGGCCGCCCGCCACGGCGAGACCGGTGAGGGCGACTGCGGTGAGCATCTTCTTCATGCCCGCTCCAACGCGGAGGGCCGTGATCCGGTTACGGCCGCCCGCCGCCCGCCGCCCGCCGCCCGCCGACGGGAGGGGCACGCGGACCCCGGACACCGGGCCCTCCCTAGGATGCGGGCGTGCATGCGCATACCGAGCGGGGCACGGGCCCCTGGCAGCTGCGCCCGGCGCGGGCGGCGGACGTGGAGCCCGTCGCCGAGCTGAAGGCCGTCGTGATGCGGGACGACCTGGAACGCCTGGGCCGCTACGACGAGCACCGGGTGCGGCAGCGGCTGCGGGACGAGTTCCGGCCCGAGCACACCTCGATCGTCGAGGTCGACGGCGCCTTCGCGGGCTGCGTGGCCTTCGCCCCGTACGCGCACGGCCCCGGCCACAGCCTGTCCCACTTCTACCTCGCCCCCGAGGCCCAGGGGCGGGGCCTCGGGACGGCGCTGCTGGCGGCGCTCCTGGACCGGGCGGACGCCGAGGCGGTCCCGGTGCGGCTGACCGTGGTCCAGGGCAGTGCGGCCCGCCGGCTCTACGAGCGGGCGGGCTTCACGGTCGAGTCGGAGGACCCGGTCGACGTGCGGATGGTGCGGCAGCCGGCGCTCAGAACGCCGCGCCGGCCGGCTGCCGGGTCGTGACGTTGATCCGGTTGAAGAGGTTGGTGACGCCCACCATCAGGACGATCGCGGCGAGCTGCTGCTCGTCGTAGTGGTCGGCCGCGGCGTCCCAGACCGCGTCCGGCACGGCGTCCGAGCTGTCGGCGAGCCGCGTCGCCGCCTCGGCCAGGGCCAGTGCGGCGCGCTCCTCGTCGGAGAAGTACGGGGCCTCGCGCCAGGCGGCGACCGAGAACAGCTTCTCGTCGGAGACCCCGTTCTTCCGGGCGCTCCTGGCCCCGTAGTCCACGCAGAACCCGCAGTTGTTGATCTGGCTGGCCCGCAGGTGCACGAGCTCCAGGGTGGACTCCGGGACGCCGCCCTGGCGGGTGGCCTTCAGCAGGCTCATGATCGCCGGGCCGGCGTCGGAGAGCACGGAGGCGGGGTTGGCCATCCGGGGCTTGATCTCGTGCTGCATGGTGCGCTCCTCGGTGTCTGTCGCTGTCGCGTCTTCCGTTGCCTTCACAGCACTGACGGATCGCGCGACGCCGATGTGACAGCTCCGAGGAGGTTTTTTCCGCCGGGGGAGAGGCGGGCCGGCTCACGCCTCCGGGGCGTTCTCCTCCGCCGGCTCCGCGATGAGCGCCGTGGCGACCGTCCGGAAGCCGAGCCGGGCGTACAGGCGGGCCACCGTGTCGTCGGTGGCGGTCAGGAACACCGTCTCCACCCCCGCCGCCCGCGCGTCCGCGACCAGCGCCGCCGTGACGGCCAGACCGAGCCCCCGGCGCCTGGCCTCCGGGCGGGTGCCGACCCCGACGACCTCCGAGACCGCGCCGACCGGCTGGTGCTGCCCGGCCGCGAGGGCGGTGCCGGAGGCGTCGAAGGCGGCCGCGAGACGGGTCAGGCCCGCCCCGATCCTGGCCGCGACCTGCGCGGCGGCGGCGGGCGTGGGCTCGGCGCCGAAGGCGGCGTACGGGGCGGCCACGGCGCTCTCCAGGCCCGGGTCGGCGCCGTCGACCAGGCGCACCGTGAAGCCCTCCGGCAGCGCGGGCAGCGCCTCGGCCTCCGCGTCGAGCACCATCAGCGGGTGCTCGTGCACCACGAGCCCGCTCGCCTCCACCGCCGCCCGCAGCCCCGGCGTCGTCTCCGCCACCCACTCGAAGGCCTCGGGCGCCCCCAGCTCCCGCTGCCGGGCCCGGACCTTCTCCACGGCCGCCACGGGCACCTCGCCGTCGTGGCCGAGCGCCGGCCGCGCGTAGTACGGCCAGCCCGCCCCCTCCCGTACGAAGAGGGTCAGCGGACCGAACTCCTCGGCCCGGGCGGCGGACCGGGGCGCGGCGTCGTAATAGTTCTCCAGACGATTCAGCATGGTCACAGCATGACCGTGCCGGGGCCGTCCGGGGCGCGGGATGATGGAGCCATGACCGAGATCCTCACCCCCCGACTGCTGCTGCGCCGCTGGACCGACGACGACCTCGTCCCGATGGCCGAGATCAACGGCGACCCCGAGGTCATGCAATGGATCGGCGACGGCTCCGTGCGCGACCTGGAGACGACGGCCGAGAACATCGAGCGGTGGGAGGACGAGTGGGACGAGGAGGGCTTCGGGCTCTTCGCCGTCGAACTGCTCGGCTCCGGCGAGCTGATCGGCTTCACGGGCCTGTCGGTGCCGGAGTTCCTGCCGGAGGTGCTGCCCGACGTGGAGATCGGCTGGCGGCTCGGGCGGCAGTTCTGGGGCCAGGGCTACGCCTCGGAGGCCGCGCACGCCGCCCTGGAGTTCGCCCTGCAGGACCGCGGCCTCGACCGCGTGATCAGCATCGCCCGGGCCGGCAACACCGCCTCGGAGAACGTGATGCGCAAGCTGGGCATGACCCTGGAGCGCGAGACCGTGCACCCCGAGTTCGGGCACGCGCTGCGGATCCACGCGATCGACCTCACGGAGTACCGCGCCTGACGGCGGTACGGAACGGTGACGCGGCGGCGACCCGGGGGTGACAGGGACCCGTCACCCTGTGCCGGAGGGGCACGGGGGCCCGCGACGGGGACGAGGGGGAAGCATGAACGAGGACCGGCACACCTGCCCGGGCTGCGGGCGCGACGACCTGGTGCAGGCGGTGCCCGCCGTGTACCTCGCGGGCCGCAACGCCGTCACCAGCCGCGAGCGTGACGCGGACGGCGACCTGCGCACGGTCACCCGGACCTCCACCACCGCCCTCGCCGACGCGCTCGCGCCCGTGCCCCCGAAGCCGTCCCGGGGACTGGCCGGCCTCGGGCTGCTCGCCGGGCTCCTGGGCCTCGGCGCCTTCCTGGGACGGAAGCTCGCCGGGACGGCCGAGGAGGCGGGCTTCCCCGACGGCGGGTACGTCGGGGCACCCGACGACCTCGCCCAGGACACCGGCCCCGACCTGGCCTTCCTGGGCTGGACCGCCGCCCTCGCGCTGGCCGTCGTCGTCCTCGTGGTCGTCCTGCTGCTGTACCGCGGGGCCGTCCACGCCCGCCGGACCGCGGGCCGCCACCAGGCCGAGGAACTGTGGTCGCAGGGCTGGTACTGCCACCGCTGCGGCACCGTCCACTTCCTCGACGTACCCGGCGAGGACCGCGCCCCCCTCACCCTCCAGCGCTTCCGCGAGCGGGTGTGGGAGCGCGGCGGCTACGGCGCCCTCGCCGCCCGGCACCCCGTCTCCGGCCGCTAGGCCGTGTCCGGAAAGTCCCGCCCGGCTCGCGGGCAGACGGCGCTGCTTTCCGGAGACGACCGAGGCCGCGTGCTTCGGATCAGGCCCCCAGGAACACCGGATTGGTGAACGCGGCCAGCGCCCCCGGCAGCGGCGGGGCCGTCGCCGGGTGGCGCACCTCCGCGCGGACGTACGTGGCGTAGGCGGCGGTCGTCGTCCACTCGGCGGCGTCCGTGCCCTGCGCCGTGTGCAGCACGCCCTGGTCCGTGACCAGGCGGAGCGAACCGCCGGGCGGGGCGCCGGTGACGCGCAGCCGGGCGGTGACCGGCTCGTCGGCGGGGACGGCCAGCCGCTCGCCGATCCCGGCGGAGCGCCCGCGGCCGTCCGTGACGGTGAACTCCAGGGACACCGCCGAGGACTCGGCGACGTAGCTCCGCCCCGCCCGCAGCCCGTCCAGCACCGCCGCCCGGCTCAGCTCCTCCGCGAGGACCACCGTCTGCGGGGTGCCCACCCGGTCGGGGTCGCGGTGGGCGTCGCTGTTGCCCATCGCCGGGGTCCAGCGCCCGCGCGCCAGCGCCGCGTCCCAGCCGGCCAGGGCGACCTCGTCGTCCGGGGTGTAGGGGCCGTTCCACACCTCCACCGCGTCCGCGTCGCCGAAGCCGAACTTCCAGGCGCAGCCGATGCAGGTGGCCTGCGGGTGCGCGGGGACCACCAGCCCGCCGGCCCGGCGGATCTCGCGGGCGAAGTGCGCGAAACGGTTCTCCCTCGCTCGGTAGCGCCAGTCGACGAAGGTGCCGGGATCGGTGCCGAGGGCGAGGACGTGCCCGTTGCGCGTGGTGACCTCCTCGCCGAGCAGGACCAGCAGGTCGTCCCCGGCGAGCCCGGCCCACGCCCCGTGCCCGGCATGGGTGTTGTGCTCGGTCGTGGTCAGGAAGTCGAGCCCCGCCGCCCGGGCCAGCGCGGCGACCTCGGCCGGGGTGCGGCGCCCGTCCGAGTACACGGTGTGCAGATGGCAGTCGCCCCGGTACCAGGCCCGGCCCCGCCCGCGGGCCCGCTCCGGCGGATACGCGGCGGGGACCGCCGGGGCGCTCTCGCCCGTCCGCAGGGTCACGGTGACCGTGTACGCGAGGCCCTGCGGGGCCACCGTGTACGGCGCGAGGACCACGGACCAGGTGCCGGGCCGCAGCGGCCCCGCGACGTAGCCCGGCGTGGCGTCGTCGGCCCGCACGAAGAACTCCTTGCGTGCCCCGCCGGACCAGCCGCGGAAGCCCCGGCCGCCGAGCGCGGTGCCGCGCTGGTCGAACAGCCCGATGTCGAGGGCGTTGCCCTGGGTGCCGGCGGGCACGGCCGGCCGGTCGTAGGAGTACGCCACGTGCAGCTCGCGCACCCCGCGCGGCAGCTCCAGCGGCAGGTACACGTAGTCGGGGGAGCCCGGCGGGAGGCTGCCGCTCACCGTACGGGTGAGGTCACCGCCGTCGGCCCGGGCGAAGCTCACGGTCCCCAAGGTGAGCGCGGTCGCCGCGCCCGTCGCGAGGAGCGCGCGTCTGGTCGTCTCCGTCATGCCCCCGACTGTCCTCCCGTCCCGTGAACGGGGGAACAACGCGAAGTGGTCTCCGCCGGACCCCGGCTCGCGGGCCCCGCTCCCGCGCCACCCGGCAGGGAAGCGCCGCGCACCCCTCGGAATTCCACCCGGCACCCCCTACCGTGCCGTCATGCGGATCTCGACCACGATCTTCCTGACCGACGAGACCATCACCCCCGTGCGGCTCGCCCGCGAGCTCGAACAGCGCGGCTTCGCCGGGCTCTACCTGCCCGAGCACACCCACATCCCCGCCGAGCGCACCACGCCCTATCCGAACGGCGGCCCGCTGCCGCCCGAGTACACCCGGGTCCTCGATCCCTTCGTCGCGCTCGGCCAGGCCGCGGCCGTCACCGAGCACCTGCTGCTCGGCACCGGCGTCACCCTGGTCGGCGAGCACGACCCGATCTCCCTCGCCAAGCGCGTCGCCACCCTCGACCACCTCTCCGGCGGGCGCTTCACCCTCGGCGTGGGCTTCGGCTGGAACCGCGAGGAGGCCGACGACCACGGCGTCACCTGGGCCGCCCGCCGCGAGCACACCCGCGAGGCGATGCACCTGATGCGCGCCCTGTGGGCCCCCGAACCCACCGCGTACGCCGGCGAGCACTCCGGCCTCTCCGTGCGCGCCTCGCACGCCTGGCCGAAACCCGCGGGCGGCGCCCCCCCGCACCCTGGTCGGCGGCGCGGCGGGCCCGAAGCTCTTCGCGCACATCGCCGACTACGCCGACGGCTGGATGCCGATCGGCGGCCGCGGCCTCACCCGGACCCTCCCGGTCCTCCGCGAGGCGTGGGAGCGGGCCGGCCGCGACCCGAAGGCCCTCCAGGTCGTCCCCTTCGCGATCCTCCCCGACCCCGGCAAGCTGGCCCACTACGCGGAGCTCGGCTGCGAGGAGGTCGTCGTGCAGCTCCCGCCCGGGGAGGAGGGCGAGGTGCTGCGGGCACTGGACGCGTTCGCCGCGTACCTGTGACGCGTCAGGACCCCGTGGTGCAGCGGCGCGAGACGACGGTGACGGCGAGCGGCGCAGGAGCGGCCCGAGCGCCGGCGGATGAGTGCGCATACTCACCTCGGCCGTGCGCTCGTATGCTCGCTCCATGACGGATCACCAGGCACGACGCCCCGCAGGACCCACCGAGAACGCGATGCGCCGCGCCCTCAGGCGGGCCAGGGACGGAGTCGCGCTCGACGTCTCCGAGGCCGCGGTGCTGCTGCAGGCGCGCGGGGCGGATCTGGCCGAGCTGGTCGGCTCGGCCGGGCGGGTGCGGGACGCCGGTCTCGAGGCGGCCGGGCGGGCCGGGGTCGTCACGTACTCGAAGAGCGTGTTCATACCGCTGACCCGGCTGTGCCGCGACAAGTGCCACTACTGCACCTTCGCGACCGTCCCCGGCAAGCTGCGCCGGGACGGCCACGGGATGTTCATGACGCCCGACGAGGTGCTGGACATCGCCCGCCGCGGTGCGGCGCTCGGCTGCAAGGAAGCGCTGATCACGCTCGGGGACAAGCCGGAGGAGCGCTGGCCCGAGGCCCGGGAGTGGCTGGACGCGCACGGCTACGACGACACCATCGCGTACGTACGGGCCATGGCGATCCGGATCCTGGAGGAGACCGGGCTGCTGCCGCACCTCAACCCGGGGGTGATGTCCTGGACGGACTTCCAGCGGCTCAAGCCCGTCGCCCCCAGCATGGGGATGATGCTGGAGACCACGGCCGAGCGGCTGTGGAGCGAGCCGGGCGGCCCGCACCACGGCTCGCCCGACAAGGAGCCCGCCGTGCGGCTCCGGGTGCTGGAGGACGCCGGGCGGTCCTCCGTCCCCTTCACCTCGGGGCTGCTGCTCGGGATCGGCGAGACGTACGAGGAGCGGGCCGAGTCGCTGTTCGCGCTGCGCCGGGTCGCCCGCGCCTACCACGGCGTCCAGGAGCTGATCATCCAGAACTTCCGCGCCAAGCCGGACACGGCGATGCGCGGCATGCCCGACGCCGAGCTCGACGAGCTGGTCGCCACGGTGGCCGTGGCCCGGCTCATCATGGGCCCGAGCGCCTGCCTCCAGGCGCCGCCGAACCTCGTGGACGCCGAGTACGAGCGGCTCCTCGCGGCCGGCGTCGACGACTGGGGCGGGGTGTCCCCGCTCACCATCGACCACGTCAACCCCGAGCGTCCCTGGCCGCAGATCGAGGAGCTGGCGGAGCGGTCCCGCGCGGCCGGCTTCGAGCTGCGCGAACGGCTCTGCGTGTACCCCGAGTTCGTGCGGCGCGGCGAGCCCTGGCTGGACCCGCGGCTGCTGCCGCACGTGCGGGCGCTGGCCGACCCGGAGACCGGGCTCGCGAACCCGGACGCCCCCGTGCGCGGGCTGCCCTGGCAGGAGCCCGACGAGGCGTTCAGCGCCGCGGGCCGCACCGATCTGCACCGCACCATCGACACCGAGGGCCGCACCGGCGACCGCCGCGAGGACTTCGACGAGGTGTACGGGGACTGGGAGGCGCTGCGCGAGGCCGCCGCGCCCGGCATGGTCCCGCAGCGGATCGACACCGACGTGCGCGAGGCCCTCGCCGTCGCGGCCGACGACCCGACCCGGCTCACCGACGCCCAGGCGCTGGCCCTGCTGCACGCCGACGGGCCCGCCCTCGACGCGCTGACCCGGATCGCCGACGACGTGCGGCGCGCGGCGGTCGGCGACGACGTCACGTACGTCGTCACGCGGAACATCAACTTCACCAACGTCTGCTACACCGGCTGCCGTTTCTGCGCCTTCGCCCAGCGCCGCACGGACGCCGACGCGTACACCCTCTCCCTCGACCAGGTCGCCGACCGCGCCCAGCAGGCCTGGGAGGTCGGCGCGGTCGAGGTGTGCATGCAGGGCGGCATCCACCCGGACCTGCCCGGCACCGCCTACTTCGACATCGCGCGGGCGGTGAAGGAGCGCGTCCCGGGCATGCACGTCCACGCCTTCTCCCCGATGGAGGTCGTCAACGGCGCCTCCCGCACCGGGCTCTCGATCCGCGAGTGGCTGACGGCGGCGAAGGAGGCGGGGCTCGACTCGATCCCCGGCACCGCCGCCGAGATCCTCGACGACGAGGTCCGCTGGGTGCTCACCAAGGGCAAGCTGCCGACGGCCACCTGGATCGAGGTGGTCACCACCGCGCACGAGCTGGGCATCCGCTCCTCGTCCACGATGATGTACGGGCACGTCGACCAGCCGCGGCACTGGCTGGGGCACTTCCGCACGCTGTCCCGCATCCAGCAGGAGACGGGCGGTTTCACGGAGTTCGTGACGCTGCCGTTCATCCACACCAACGCGCCGGTCTACCTCGCGGGCATCGCCCGCCCCGGCCCGACGGTCCGCGACAACCGGGCGGTCATCGCGATGGCCCGGCTGCTGCTGCACCCGCACATCCCCAACATCCAGACCAGCTGGGTGAAGCTGGGCACGGAGGGCGCCGCCGAGATGCTGCGCTCGGGCGCCAACGACCTCGGCGGCACCCTGATGGAGGAGACCATCTCCCGTATGGCGGGGTCGAGTTACGGCTCGTACCGCTCGATCCGCGATCTGGAGGCCATCGCCGAGAGCGCCGGCCGCCCGGCGAAGCCGCGGACGACGCTGTACGGCGAGGTGCCCGAGGAGCGGCAGCGGACCGCCCGCGCCTCCGACGGGCACCTGCCGGAGCTGCTGCCGCTCGTCCAGGAGTAGGCCCTGTCCTCCGGACCGGGCCGGATCAGCCCACCAGGAGCTCGCGCTTCAGCTCCTTGAGCTCCCGGTGGTCGACGCCGAGACCCTCGCGCAGGTACGCCCGGAAGGAGCCGAACTCCCGGTCCACCTCGTCCAGGCTCGCGTCGAGGTACGCGGGCCGGACGTCGAGCAGCGGCTTGTAGACGGCGGCCTGCTGCGGCGGGAGGTGGGACAGGACGGCCTCGTTGGCGGCGGCCCGGTAGGTGTTGCTGGCGAGGTAGTCGGCCATGACCGTCTCCTCGGGGACGCCGAGGGCGGTGAGGAGGGCCGCGTCGGCCCAGCCGGTGCGGTCCTTCCCCGCGGTGCAGTGGAAGAGGACGCCGCCCTCGCCGAGGGTGTCGAAGACGGTGCCGTACGCGGCCTTCGCCGTGTCGCCGCTCACCATGAAGCGGTTGCCGGTGACCATCATGGCCTCGGCCTCGGCGGGGGTCCTGGGCAGGGTGGTGAAGGTGCCGGTGCCCGCGAGGACGTCGGCGACGCGGTAGCGCGCGCCGGCCGGGACGCGGTCGGGGGCGGTGGTCCGCTCGGACTCCATGCGCAGGTCGAAGACGGTGCGGATGCCGAGGCGCCCCAGCTTGGCGAGGTCGGCGTCGGTGGCCTTGTCGAGGGCGTCGGAGCGGTAGACCTCGCCCATCTTCACCCAGTGGCCGTCCCGGGTGCGGTAGCCGCCCGCGTCGCGGAAGTTGACCGCGCCTTGGAGGCGGATCAGCCGGTCGGCGAGGCGCAGCGAGCCGCCCCGCTCGGGGACCAGGTCGAACCAGCGGCGGTCGGCGGAGGGGAGCCCGGTCACGGTGACGCTGCCGGAGGAGCCGCCCCGGGCGACCGTGCGGCCGTCGGTGCGGACGGCGACGGAGCGGGTGCCGGGGGCGTCCCAGCGGACGGTGAAGGTGCCGCCGGGGTTCTCGGTGACGGTCGCGGCGGTGAAGGGGACGGCGGTACGGGAGTGCTCCGCGCGCCCGTGCTCGGGGCGGGTGTGCGCGGAGGCGGTCGGGGCGCCGAGACCCGCCAGGAGCGCGGCGGCGGCCAGCGCGGCGGCGGAGGTCTTGACTCGTGTCACAGGGCTCATGGCGCGGATGGTTCTGGCCAGGTGCGAACATCCGGTGAACTGCGGTCGAAACGCTACCGAAAATGGACTGTCAGGCGTCGGATCACAAAACGTTCCGAGCCCCGAACGAGCGCATCCGGTCTATTACAGTGCTGGACCAGATGCTGCCGACCGGGGGAGGCACGACGTGACGACCACAGCCGCGGCCGTGTGGGGCCGTGCCGAACAGCAGGACTTCCGTGCCCGCGTCCGCGGCTGCCTGCTCGGCGGCGCCGTCGGCGACGCGCTCGGGGCCGGGGCGGCCGGGCGGACGCTCGCCGCCCTCCGCGAGGCCCACGGCCCCCAGGGCCTCACCGAGCCGGTCCCCGCCCACGGCCGGTACGGCGCCGTCACGGCCGCCACGCAGATGGCCCTGTTCACCGTGGACGGCCTGATCCGCGCCCAGGTCCGCCGCGACACCGGCGCCTGGCACCCGCCCACCGACGTCCACCGGGCGCACCTGCGCTGGGCGGCGACCCAGCGCGACTGGGGCCCCGACGAGCGGCGCGCCGACCTGGGCTGGCTGGCCCGCGAGGAGTGGCTGTACGCCCGCCGGGACCCGGCGAGGGCCTGCCTGACCGGCTTCGGCGACGAGGTCCTCGGCACCCTGGACAAGCCCAAGAACCCCGGGGCCGCCGACTCCGGCGCCCTGGTCCGCTCGGCGCCCTTCGGGCTGCTCGTCGGCTGGGAGCCGCAACTGGTCTGCCAGCTCGCGGTCGAGTGCGCGGCGCAGTCCCACGGCGACCCCGCCGGGTACCTGGCGGCCGGCGCCCTCGCGGTCGTCGTGCACGGTCTGGCCCGCGGCGACAGCGTGGACGGCGCCGTCCGCACCGCGCTGGAGCAGCTCGCCCCGCGTCCCGGCCACGAGCCGGTGACCGGGGCCCTGGAGGCCGCGCTGGCCGCCGTACGCCAGGGGACGCCGGACGCGGACCGGGTGGCGGGGCTCGGGGCGGCCGAGGACCGGGCGGAGGGGCAGCTGGCGGCGGCCGTGTACTGCGCCCTGGTCGGCGAGGACGTCCGGCACGGGCTGCGGCTCGCGGTCAACCACGACGGCCCGTCCGCCGCGACCGGCGCCCTGACCGGTGCGCTGCTCGGCGCCCTGCACGGGGAGACGGCCCTCCCGCCGGCCTGGCTCGCCGGTCTGGAGGGCCGTGCGACGGTCCTGGAGCTCGCGGACGACTTCGCGATGGAGATGACCCAGGGCGCCGCCCTGCACGGCCCCGCCGAGTCGGCGCCCGGCTGGCTGGCCCGCTACCCGAGGGGCTGACCGCTCCGCTCGCCCGACGCCTGCCCGGGGACGGCCGCCGCGCCGTCGCCGTGGCCGTCGCCGCCGATCCGGTCGAGGAGCGCGTCGCGCTCGGGCGTCGCCTCGGGCTTCACGTACCCGAGGAGGACGTACAGCACGAGCGAGGTGGCGAGCGGGGCGACGATCCGGATCTGCAGCTCGACGCCGTCCAGCCCGTAGGCGGTCAGCCAGAAGGCGAAGAGCCCGGCCGCCCAGGAGACGAGCGCGGCCGTCGGCCCGGAGCGGCGGAAGGTCTTCAGCAGCCCGAGCATGAACGGGATCGCGATCGGCCCCATCAGCCCGGCCACCCACGCGATCACGACGGTGATGATGTCCTTGAACGCGGGGGAGTTCACCTGGGTGGCGACCGCCATCGACAGGCCGAGGAAGGCGACCGTCGTCAGCCGGGCGGCGAGCAGCCCGGCCCGCTGCGTCCAGGACCGGGCGGCCCGGCTGAGGGCGGGGGCGATGTCCCGGGTGAAGACGGCCGCGATGGCGTTGGCGTCCGAGGAGCACATGGCCATCGTGTGCGAGAAGAAGCCGACCACGACGAGCCCCAGCAGCCCGTGCGGCAGCAGCTGTTCGGTCATCAGGGCGTACGCGTCGGAGGCGTCCGCCCTCTTCGGCCGCACGAGCAGCGGCGCGCACCACATGGGGAAGAAGAGCACGAGCGGCCAGACGAACCAGAGCAGGGCGGAGAGCCGCCCCGAGCGGGTGGCCTCGCGGGCGGACGGGGTGGCCATGTAGCGCTGGGCCTGGTTCCACATGCCGCCGCTGTACTCGAAGGTCTTGATGAAGAGGTACGCGAGGAGGAAGGTCAGCGTGTACGGGCCGGCCGTCGGCGCCGTGTGCCCCTGGAGCTCGGGCCGGTCCCACACGGTCCACAGCGCCTCGACGCCGCCCAGCCGGCCGAGGACGGCGACGAGCATGGCCACGCCGGCGAGCAACTGGATGACGAACTGGCCGAGTTCGGTGAGCGCGTCCGCCCACAGCCCGCCGACCGTGCAGTAGACGCCGGTGACGACCCCGGTGACGAGGATGCCCTGGTTCAGGGAGATCCCGGTGAAGACGGAGAGCAGGGTGGCGATGGCGGCCCACTTGGCGCCCACGTCCACGATCTTGAGCAGCACGCCGGACCAGGCGAGGGCCTGCTGGGTGGGCAGGTCGTAGCGGGTCTTCAGGTACTCCAGGGGCGAGGCGACGTGCAGGCGGGAGCGGAGCCGGTTGAGGCGGGGCGCGAAGAGCTGGGCGCCGACGGCGATGCCGAGGGCGATGGGGAAGGACCAGGTGACGTAGGAGGTGACGCCGTAGGTGTAGGCGATGCCGGCGTAGCCGGTGAACATCACGGCGCTGTATCCGGACATGTGGTGGGAGATGCCGGAGAGCCACCAGGGCATCCGGCCGCCGGCGGTGAAGAAGTCGGAGACGTCGGCCACGCGCTTGTGGGACCAGACACCGATGGCGACCATGACGCCGAAGTAGCCGATGAGCACGGCCCAGTCGAGACTGTCCATTGCGTCCCCTCCAGAGGGTCCGGTCCGCCTTGTGAACGCCGTTCATCGTGTGGGGAGTCACAAGGCAGGGACAAGGCAAAGGAGGGTCAAGGGGCAGTAAATTCGTTCGCTTTACTGACCCTTGTTCATGGATATGAATTTGTCGGGGTTCGCGAGGCGTCCCCGAGGGGGTGCGTGAGGGCTCAGCGCATCAGCTCCCCGGCGTTGACGAGCAGCGACTGTCCGGTGATGGCCCGCGCCCGGTCCGAGGCGAGGAAGGCCGCCGCCTCCGCCACGTCCCCGTCCGTCGCCAGCTCCGGGAGCGCCATCCGCTCCGTGAGCCGTCCGAGCACCTCGGCCTCCGGCACCTGCTCGGTGTGCGCGGTGAACTGCACGTACGCCTGGACCGGTGGCCCCCACATCCAGCCCGGCAGCACGGTGTTGACCCGGATCCGGTGCGGCCCGAGCTCGCGCGCCATCGAGTACATCGCGGAGGTCAGCGCCCCCTTGGACGCCGCGTACGCCGCCTGCCACACCTGCGAGGGCGCGGCCACCGCCGACTGGGTGCCGATCAGCACCACCGAGCCGCCCCGCTCCTTCAGGGCCGGCAGGCAGGCCCGGGTCATCCGCAGCGTGCCCAGCAGGTTCACGTCCAGGACCCCCTGCCAGGTCGCGAAGTCGGCGTCCTCCAGGCCGCCGAAGTACGAGTCCCAGGCGGCCACGTGGACCACGGCGTCGATCCCGCCGAAGCGCTCCACCGCGAGCGCGGCGAGCGCCTCGCACTGGGCCTCGTCGGTGATGTCGGTGACCCGGTAGGCGGTGCTGTCGCCCCCGGGGTCGATCTCGGCGGCCGACTTGGCGAGATTGGCCTCCGTGCGGGCGCCGAGCACCGCCCGGCCCCCGTCCCGCACCACCGTCTCGGCGATCCGGTGGCCGAGCCCGGCGCCGACCCCCGACACGACGACGGTCTTTCCCTGGAGCAGTCCTTGGAACGGCATCCGGAACCTCCCTGGGCCTGTTCATTGATCTGACGGCCCGTCAGAGTAGGTGCACGGAACCGAGCAGGGAAGGGGCAGGACGATGAGCGACATCGAGACCTACGCGGAACTGGCGTCGGTCGGCCCGTACGGCGTGCACCCCGGCCACGCGCTGATCACGATGGTCGAACCGCACCCGGGCCACGAGTACGCCTACAACCGCTGGTACGAGGACGACCACTACTACGCCGGCGCCATGGCCATGCCCTGGATGTTCGCCGGCCGCCGCTGGGTCGCCACCCGCGCGCTCCAGGAGCTGCGCGGCCCCGAGAAGTCCGCGGTCGCCCAGCCCGTCACCGCGGGCTGCTACCTCTCCACGTACTGGATCACCGACGGCCGCTACGACGAGCACATGAAGTGGACCGTCGGCATCAACAAGCGCCTCAACCGGGACGCGCGGGTCTACCACGACCGCACCCACGTCTTCACCTCGTTCCAGGACCACGAGGCGACGGTCTACCGGGACGGGGCGGCCGGACCCCGGGACTTCCACGCCCTCGACCACCCCTATGCCGGGCTCGTCCTCCAGGTCGTGGACGCCGAGGGTCCTCAGGCGCGGGACGCCCTCGTGGAGCGGCTGCGCTCGCGCGAACTGCCGCGCCGGCTCGCGGGCTCGCCCGCCGCGATGGTGACGCTCTTCCGGCCCACCCCGCTGCCCGGCGACCGGATGACCTATGTGAAGCAGGTCGAGGGCGTCGACACCCGGCTGACCCTGCTGTGGTTCCTGGAGCGGGACCCGAGCGACTGCTGGTCCGAGCACTTCGCGGACCTGGCGGCGGCGGAGTGGGGCGCGGGGGTCGAGCTGGTGGCCCCCTTCGTCCCGACGGTGCCGGGGACGGACCGGTACGTGGACGAACTGCGCTAGCGCCGGGGCCGGGCGGGGCCGGGGCCGGGCGGGGCCGGGGCCGGGGCCGCGGTCGGGCGGGGTCCGGGCGGGGGCGGGGTTCGGGCGGGGTCGTGCTCCTCGGGCCCGGGAAAGGCCGAGCCCCCTCGACCAGGACGGCGGACCGGGCGAGAGGGCTCTTCTCCTGCGGTGGACGGTGTGCGCGCGGGGTCACAGGGCCCCGGCGCTCACCTCGCCCACGAACGCGTTCCAGGTACCCGGTCCGAAGGAGAGGGAAGGGCCCTCGGGGGCCTTGGAGTCACGGACCGCGATCGCGCTCACGACGGGGGACTTCACCTCGACGCAGGCCCCGTTGCCGCCGGAATACGAAGACTTGGTCCAGGTGTCCGTGCCGCCCTGAATGATGCCCATGTTTCTCAACTCCGGTTTCAGTAGGTGTCACGCCAACGTTGTTCTTGGCTTGGCGTGATCGACGCTACTCGCCCGGACCCGTCCGGTGGGACCGGCGTTCACCCGACCGGATGGCATATTCCAACTGCGCTTCCGTTGAGGTGAGTCGGGGGTGTACCGTACCGGTCCCCTTCCTTCCTCTTCACGCCTCTGCCTTCCCTTTCCGCCGGTGGCCGGGCCCTCAGCCCTGGCTCCCGGCGCCTCCGGCGGCGCCGTCCGCGTACTCCCGGTACTCCTTCGCGATCCGGGTGACGAACTCCCGGGTCTGCTCCGCGTTCAGCGCCTGGGCCCGCAGGTGCTCGTACATCACGCTGTACTTCGCGACGTCCTGCGCCTTCTCCAGGTACAGGTCGCTCGTCACGCCCTCGATGTAGACCACGCTGGAATCGGAGGTGTCGGGGAACTCCAGGATCGCGTAGTGCCCGCTGATGCCCGGGTGCGCGCCCATGTCGAACGGCAGCACCTGCACCGTCACGTGGGGAAGCAGCGACTGCTCGATGAGGTGCTCCAGCTGTTCCACCATCAGCTGCCTGCTGCCGACCACCCGGCGCAGCGCGCCCTCGTCGATGACCGCCCACAGCCGCAGCGGACGCTCGTCGCCCTTGATGCGGTCCTGGCGGCGGGTGCGGACCGTGACCCGCTTGTCGATGTCGGCGGGCGTCGACTCCGGCAGCGCCCCGCTGATGACCGCCTCGGCGTAGCCGTGCGTCTGGAGCAGCCCCGGGATGATCTGCGGCTCGTACACCCGCAGGCTCTCCGCGTCGGTCTCCAGACCGATGTAGACGCTGTACGGGATGTCGCCGAAGGCGTGCCACCAGCCCTGCTGGCGGGAATCCTTGGCCATCTGCATGAGCGAGTCGACCACCCGCTCGTCCTCGACCTCGTAGACCCCGCACAGGTCGCGGACATCGCGCTGGCTGATCGACCGGCGGCCGTTCTCGAGACGGCTGATCTTCGACTGGGAGACGAGGAGACGCTCGGCGACCTGCTCGGCCGTCATGTTCTTCGCTTCCCGGAGCCGGCGCAGCTCCTGGCCCAATCGGCGTCGCCTGACGGTGGGGTTGACACTGGACGCCACGGAAACTGCACCTCCGGCTGTCGGCTGCGTAGCTGTGAGTATCTACTGCTTGGCAGACTGCCACCAAAGGTGTGCCGTGCGCTGGGAAATCATCAGACGTGCGCGTGCGGGACGGCCGTCACGACGGCCGTCCCGCACGCGTATGCGGCTCCCGGTGTGGATCACGGGGCGTGGGTCACGCGCGGGTGCGCACGCCGACCGCACGCCCGGGGTCACATGGCGGCGCGGGCCATGCTGCCCCGGCGCGGCTGCTGCGGAACCCCGCTCGCCGCCGCGTTGCGGCGCGGCTGTGCGGCCACGCCGTTCTGGACGTCCATCACGGCGTGCGCCACGAGTCCGCCCATGGGGTCGTGCCGGATCAGGTCGCGCAGCCGGGACCGCGACGACCGTCCTTCGTTGCCCGGGTACAGGTGCTTGCCGAGTCCGACCGCGTGGGCCAGCGCGGCGAGCGCCGCGGTCCGCGGGTCCGGCGGTACGCCGGTGCGGATCGCACTGTCCAGCCGGGACCTGATGTCCCGGCTGATCGCCGTGTCCGTCGCCTGGTAGCGAGTCGTCGGCAGCACCCCGCACATCTGGCCCTCTACGGCATGGACCATGCCGCAGCGCTCCAGGTGCGCGAGATAGATCTGACGCAGCCCCAGTCGGGGCCCGCCGATCCAGTGGACGGCCCGGACCGGACTGCCGCGTCTGCGCAGCAGTTCCAGTGCGGAGTCCAGAGTCGGATCTCCGGTCGGCCGTGGCATCACCACGGCGATACGATCCCCGTCAGGGGCTATCCGTCCTGCCAGAGCCAGCTCCACTAGCTGTGCTCCGGCCAGGCCGAGGTCGAGCGACTGCGGCTGCGCTGTGGTACCCGTGGCCGGGTCCAGAGCGAGCAGCAGAAGCTCCTCCGGAATTGTTCTGCGGCTCCTGCCCATCCATGCCTCCCCGCGTGGATGAATGACAGGGTGACCCCTCTCACATTCATCTGTCGAGAGTGCCTGGGTGGTTCGTACGGGAACCGGCAGGTATGTCGTTCTCGTCTAGCACGGGAGCCAAGCGGTCCACACAGGACACTGGTAGATGGTTCGGACGTCCGGACGAGTTCCGGACGCTTTTCGTATGACCCATGGAGGAGGCACGGTGGCGGGCGAGTCCCCGGACAGGGCGGAGCAGCGGGAGAGCGCGGCCGGCGGCGACGGCAAGGACCCGCGTCTGTCCGTGCTTCAGGACCGCGTGGACGAGCCGACGGCGGTCTTCAAGGCGCTGGCCCCGCGGACGGCACCGGAGGACGCGGTGACCGCCGGGGCGGCGGAGGACGTTGCGGAGGACGGGGCCGGGGGCGCCGGGGACGCGGCCGCGGAGGGTCCCCAGGAGGGCGACCGGCTGAGGGCCGCCGTGGCGGCGTGGGTCGCGACGGACGCCGAGGAGGGCGCCGAGGGCGCCGAGCGTGCCGAGGGCGGCGCGGAGGCGGCTGCCGAGCCGGTGGACGAGGCTGACGAGGCCGAGGCGGCGGGCGACGACGTGCCCGAGGCCGAGGCCGAGGCCGAGGCCGGCGGTGAGGCCGAGGAGCCTGCCGCGGCGAGCGAGCCGGAGGCCGAGGTCGCCGGGGAGCTCGAGGGCGCCGAGGGCGACGCCGAGGGCGACGCCGAGGGTGACGCCCCGGAGCCGGAGGCCCCGGCCGCCGCGAAGGCCGAGGAGCCCGCGAAGGCGGAGGAGCCCGAGGCGGGGAAGCCCGCCGCCGGGGGCGAGTCCTGGTTCGCCGCGCGGAAGCCCGCGGCGCCCGCGGCCGAGGCGAAGCCGGAGCCGGAGCCGGGGTCGGAGCCGGAGCCGGAGGCCGGGTCGGCCGACGAGCCGGCCGACGAGCCCGCTCCCGCCCCCGCGTCGCCGGTGGACCAGCCGACCGCCGTCTTCAAGGCCGTCAGGCCGCCGGTCGAGCCGGAGGCCCCGAAGGCGACCGAGGCCCCGAAGGCGACCGAGGCCCCGAAGGCGACCGGGGCTGCGAAGGCTCCCGAGGCGCCGAAGGCGACCGAGGCCCCGAAGGCCCCGGCGGAGGCCAAGCCCCCCGTCGACCAGCCCACGACCGCTCTGAAGCTCCCCGAGTCGATGTTCCGCCCGCTCAAGGGCGACATCACCCAGGAGCAGCCGAAGCCGACGACGGCGCCCGACTCGGCCGCGGCGACCCCGTCGCCCGCCGCCGGGGCTCCCGTACCGCCGTCCCTCGCGGAGCCGGAGCGGACCCGGCAGCAGCCGCTGCCGCCCCGCCCGCCGCTGGAGATCCTGGCGGAGCTGACGAACACCCCGCCGCCGCCGGAGACCCCGCTGCGGACCGGCGTCCGGCGGGTGAAGATCTGGACCCCGCTGGTCCTGCTGCTGATCGTCGTGTTTGCGGTCGTACAGTTCGTGCGGCCGCTGCCGGCCCCGGTGCTCACCCTCTCGGCCGCGCCCACGTACACCTTCGAGGGCGGCGAGCTGCAGATGCCGTGGCCGTCCGAGGGCCAGGGCGCCGCCGAGGTCGAGGGCGTGGGTTCGCTCGGCACGTACGGCCCGCAGAAGCCGGCGCCGATCGCGAGCGTCGCGAAGACGATGACGGCGTACGTGATCCTCCGCGACCACCCCATCAAGGGGAACGAGTCGGGCCCGGAGATCGAGGTCGACGCGACCGCCGGTGAGCAGGCGAAGGCGAAGGACGAGTCGACGGCCCCGATCAAGGAGGGGGAGAAGTACACGCAGAAGCAGCTGCTGCAGCTGCTGATGATCCCCTCCGGCAACAACGTGGCGCGGCTGCTGGCCCGCTGGGACGCCGGTTCGGAGGCCGCGTTCGTCGAGAAGATGAACGCCGCGGCCAAGGAGCTCGGGATGACCGGCTCGACGTACACGGACCCGTCCGGTCTGCAGTCGAGCACCATGTCGACCCCGCTGGACCAGCTGAAGCTCGGCAAGGCGGTCATGCAGTACGACGTGTTCCGCGAGATCGTGGACATGCCGAACCTGACCGTCGAGGGCATCCCGGGCCGGATCGAGAACAACAACACGATCCTGCTGGAGCCGGGCGTGACCGGCATCAAGACCGGTTCGTCGACCCCGGCCGGCGGCAACCTGCTGTGGGCGGCGAACACGGTCGTCGACGGCAAGAAGCACCGCATCATCGGCATCGTGATGGGGGCCAAGGACGCCGACGCGCTGTACAAGAAGCTGGAGCTGGCGATCAAGAACAGCCTCAAGGTGATCCAGCAGGCGCAGAAGGACGTCACGTCCGCGGCGGTGGTGAAGAAGGGGCAGGTCGTCGGCTACGTGGACGACGGTCTCGGCGGCCGGACGCCGGTGGTGGCGACCAAGGAGCTGCGGGCGATCGGCTGGCCGGGGCTGAAGGTGAACCTGGAGCTCACGGACGGCGGTAAGGCGCTCCCGCACTCCGGGAAGACCGGCGACGTGGTCGGCCAGGTGTCGATCGGCACGGGGAACGGCAAGGTCAGCGCCCCGGTGGCGCTGCAGGACGACCTCGTCGAGCCGGGCTTCGACAAGAAGCTGACCCGCATCGGCTGACCCGCTTCGGCCGGGTGCCCGGGGAGCCTCCCGGGCGCCCGGCTGTTAGCGTCGTGCCCGGGGACGGGAAGCGGAACGTCGGTACGGAAGGGCACCAGCAGAGCCGGGCAGGGCAGGGGAGAGGGCCGCAGTTGACCACCGCAGAGGGGACCCGGGAAACCGGAGGCCAAACCCACGTGTCTTCGCCTTCGCGAATAGAGCTTCCGGGCCAGCGACCGGCCCCCGGGCCGCCCGCGCCCCCCGCCGCCCCGCGGCGCAAGCGCCGCTACACGGTGCTCGTCGCGACGGCCGCCGCGGCCGTCACGCACATCCTCTGGTTCTTCTTCTTCGCGAACAGCGGCGGCGATCTGGCCGCGCAGGACGCGTGGGCGGAGTTCGTCGGCCGGCACCCGGACTCGGCGTACAACCTCGCCTGGTACGGGGGGATGCATCCGGTCTCGTACAGCGTGGTCTCGCCGTACGTGATGTCGGTGCTGGGCGTCCGGACCACGATGATGATCGCGGGGACGCTGTCCGCGGCGCTGACGGCGCTGATCCTGGTGCGGGTGCGGGCGGTCCGCAACCCGATGGCGTGCGCGCTGGCCGGGGTCTTCGCGTTCCTGTGCAACGCGCTGTCCGGCCGGGTGACCTTCGGCCTCGGCATGATGTTCGCGCTCGGCGCGGTCGCGGCGGTCTTCTGCTGGCCGCACCGGTGGCGGTACCGCCGCTGGGCGAAGGCGGCGGTGGCGGCCCCGCTGGCCGGCCTGGCGACGGCCTGCAGCCCGGTGGCGGGCCTGTTCCTGGGCGTGGCGGCGGCGGCGCTCTTCCTGAACAAGCGCCGGCCCGGCGCGTACGCCCTGGGCCTGGCCCCGGTCGTGGTCGTGGCCCTCTCCGCCTGGCTCTTCCCCTTCTCGGGCACGCAGCCGATGTCGCTGATGTCGACCTCGCTGCCCTTCCTCTTCGGCGTCCTGTGCTTCGTCCTGGTCCCCCGGGACTGGCGGACGGTCCGCACGGGCGCGGCGGTCTACTCGGCCGGGACGCTCCTCACCTGGCTGATCGACTCGCAGATCGGCTCGAACGTCTCGCGCCTGGTGATGCTCTTCGCGGGCGTGGTCCTGCTGGCGGCGCTGCCGTACGCGCGCCCCCGGTCCCGCCGCTGGTACGCGATCGTCCTGGCCTTCGTGGGCCTGAACGTCTGGATCGGCTTCAAGGGCGTCGACGACGTGATCCGCACCGCCCCGGACGCGTCCTGGGCGCGCGAGGTGGCGCCGCTGATCAACCAGCTCCAGGTGCGGGGCGCGGAGAAGGCCCGCGTGGAGGTCGTCCCGGCCTCCAGCCACCGCGAGTCGTCCGCCCTCGCCCCGTACATCAACCTGGCCCGCGGCTGGAACCGCCAGGCCGACATGGAGCGCAACCCGCTCTTCTACGACGACACCCTGAACGCGGCGAACTACCAGGACTGGCTCGGCCGCTGGGCGGTCCACTACGTCGTCCTGCCGACGGGCGCCCCCGACTCGGGCGCCGAACGCGAGGCGGAGCTCGTCGACGAGGGCCTGCCCTACCTCCACCAGATCTGGTCGGACGCGAACTGGCGCCTGTACGAGGTGACGGACCCGACTCCCCTGGCGGACCCCCCGGCCCAGGTCCAGAAGGCCGAGGCCAACGAGGTCGTCATCCGCCTCGACGCCCCCGGCCGCGTCCTCATCCGCGTCCCGTACTCCCCGTGGCTGGCCCTCCTGGACGCCGACGGCGGCAAGATCGAACCCCCGCAGGAGACGGAGGCCTCGAAGGAGGCCCGCGAATCCTCTGAGACGGACCTCCCGAAGGTCTTCGCCAACCAGGAGGGCTGCCTCCTGAAGGCGGAACCCGACGCGGAGGGCGACGAATGGACCGAACTCCTCGCCCCGAAGGCCGGCACCTACCGCCTGGGCGCCCCGTACAAGCTCTTCCCCCGCGGCACGACCTGCCCGGAGGAACTGCGCTGAGGCGCCGCGCGGAGCTTCCCGCGCGGTGGGGTGTGAGTCCTGCCGTGCGCACCGCGCTCGGTCGTGCGATCAGGTGTCCTGGAGGGGGTTCGTCCGGGACACTTGGGGGCTGCGGGGGGCGTACAGGTGGTGTTCGGGGAGGGGTGTGCGGATGGGGCGGCGTTCCGGTGGGCTGATCGGGATCTGGGCCGAGCAGCAGCGGGTCGCGCAGCGGCAACGGGAGGGGCAGCAGCAGGCGGTGCTCCGGCAGCAGCGTGACGCCGAGGGAGCGCAGCGGGCGTACGAGCGGGATGTCGCCCGGATGCAGAGGGACCAGAAGGCCGCCTATCGGCGGCACCGGGACGAGGACGCCCTGCGGCGGACCCGGGAGCTCGACGCGCGGGTCGCCGCGCTCGAAGGGCTGCTCGTCGCGGGGTGCCGGGTGCCGGCCTTCGGGGTCGAGGCCCTGCGGCAGGCCGAGGAGGTCGAGCCGTTCGCGCCCGGGCCCCTTGGGGTTCCCGTGGCCATGCCCGACCAGCGGTACTGCCAGGGGCACGGCGGGCGGGCGCGGTTCGAGCAGGACTGGTACGCGGCGCAGGCCGCCGATGCCCGGCGCCTTGAGCAGCTGGCCGCGTACCGGCGGGAGTACGACGCGTGGGCCGCTGCCCGGCTCGCCGAGATCCGGCGCCACAACGACGGGCTCGCCGGGACCGCCGACGCCCTGCGGTCGGGCGAGCCGGACACGGTCGTCGACTACTTCTCGGCCGTGCTCTTCGCCTCCACCGCCTGGCCCGAGGGCTTCCCCCGGGAGGTCGCCGCCGCCTACGACCGTGCCGGCCGGACGTTCGTCCTCGACTGGGAGCTGCCCCCGTACGAGGTCGTCCCCGCCGCCAAGGGCGTCAAGTACCTGCCCAGCACCGACCAGGACAAGGAGGTCCCGCGGCCCGTCACGCAGCGGCGGGCCCTTTACCGGGACGTCCTCTCCCAGAGTGTCCTCCTCGCCGTGCGGGAGCTGTTCGCCGCGGACCGCGCCGGCGCCCTGGAGAGCGTCGCCCTCAACGGGTACGTGGGCGGGGTCGATCCCGCCACCGGGCTGGCCGGACGGGTGTGCGTCGCGTCCGTGGTCGTCGGGCGGCAGGACTTCGACCGCTTGAACCTGGAGCTCGTCGGGGCGGTGGAGTGCCTGACCGGTGCCCTCGCCGGCCGGCTGTCGGCCAAGCCCGAGGAGCGCGTCGCCGTGGCGCCGCTCCGCACGCCCGACCAGGTGGGTTCCGAGGTCGTCGTGCAGGGCGACGGCGAGGAGCCCGACCTGCTCGCCATGGATCCGATCGCCTTCGAGGGGCTGGTGGCGGAGCTGTTCCGGGCCCGCGGGCTCCAGGCCGTGACCACGCGTCGTTCCAACGACGGCGGGGTCGACGTCGAGGCGCTCGACTCCGACCCGATCAGTGGCGGGTCGATCGTCGTCCAGGTGAAGCGCTACCGGAACACCGTGCCGCCGACCGCCGTCCGCGACCTGTACGGCACCGTGCAGGACGCCGGCGCCAACAAGGGTGTGCTCGTCACCACCTCCCGGTTCGGGCCCGGCTCCTACACCTTCGCCAACGGCAAGCCCCTCACCCTGATCTCGGGGACCGAGCTCGTCGACCTCCTCCACCAGCACGGCCTGCGCGGGCGCCTCGGCCCAGGGACGACGCCCGCCCCCGTCGAGGCCGCGGTGACCCCGTCGCCCGAGGCCGCCGAGGACTTCAACCTGCTCGGCATGGTCTGGTCCGGCTCGGTCGCCCTCGACGTCTGCGCGCTCGTCTGCTCGGGCAGCCGGGTCCTCGGCGACGAGTGGTTCGTCTTCTTCAACAACCACTCCACGCCCGACGGCTCCGTCGCGATGGTCGCCGCCGCCCCCGGCGACCGGGCCGCCGTCCGGGTCGGCTTCGACGCCCTGCCCGCCCGCGCCGACCGGCTCGTCCTCGTGGCCGCGGTGGACCCCGAGGTGAACCCGGACGCGGACCTCGGCGGCTTCACCGACGCGGGCATCCGGCTCCGCGACGACGCCGGCGGCGAGCTCGACCGCCTCGAGGTCTCCGACGGGCGGCCCGGCGAGACGGCCCTCGTCCTCGGGTCCTTCCGGCGAAGGGCCGGCGGCGACTGGGACTTCGTTCTCGGCGGGAAGGGGTACCGGGGCGGTCTCGAGGAGCTGGTGGGGGACTTCGGGATTCAGGTGGAGTGAGCGGCGACACGGCCGTCGGCGGGGCGTGGGGAAGCGCTGGGGAAACCCTGAGGACGCCGCCGTGCCCCGCTCCCGTCGACGACGAGGGCCCCCTACCGAGATCGGTAGGGGGCCCTCGCCCTTGTGCCCCCGGCAGGATTCGAACCTGCGACACCCGCTTTAGGAGGTCTCTCACACCCCCCTGCCCACCTGCCCGAACGCCCCCACGGGCCGCTGACCTGCACGTTTCTCATTAGTCGGTATCAGCGGGTATTAGTTCGTACCTTGATCCCGTGTGTACGGGATGTGTACTGCTACTCCGGAGGCCGGTTGTACTTGGCGAGGGTGGACTGGTTGGTCGAGGCGTCGCGGAAGACGAGTTCCCACGGGCCGGTGTTGATGTCCATGTCCTTGCCGAAGCCGACCCACTTGCCCGCCATGCGCCGGCCGGTCGGCTCGACGAGCAGCTGCACGGCGCCGTGGTACCTGGCCCCGCGGTAGTAGCCGTCGGTGGCGGTCTGCTCGACCCATGTGCCGGTGACGACGCTGCCGTCGGCTGTGAGGTCCATGGTGAGCGGCGAGTCCGGGTTGGTCGACGCGCTGGGCAGTGAGCGGACCGTGAGCCGGTTGCCGTGCTGCAGGATGACGACGTGGTGCTGGCAGACGTAGGTGGCGTCTCGGCCGCTCGAGTAGAACTCGTACCGGGACAGCCACACACCGCTGTAGTTGGCGCGCGGGTCGAGTTGAGTGCTGGCCGCGGCGACCGGTGGTGCGACTCCTTCCGCCGAGGAGGCAACGTCGTGCCCGCCTTGGCCGTCGTCGCCGACGCGGGCGGTGGGGACCATGCCGACGAAGCCGAGGGACGCGATGGGTATCCCTGTGACGGTCTCGAGGGCGCGGGCGTACTCGGGGCGGGGTGCGGCGACGGCGCCGGATTCCCAGCGCTGCACCAGCCGCTTGGTGGCGCCATTGGGGCGGCCGACGCGGTCGCCGGCCTGCCGGATGGCGTGGGCGAAATCGTCCTGACTCATGAGCATTCCCATGCGTACCGCACGGAGTGTCGGGTTCGGTGGGGTCATGGCTTCAAGGTAGCGCGAACACCCTTCGAACGACACCGAAATGACGCCCCGTAAGACGCCGAACTGTCGCCTGCCGTGACGCCGCGCGGGGCGACATGTCGGCGTCATGGTGGAGCCTGTCAGTGCCCCCACCAGGAGGAATGGACATGGACTTACGGATCCCGTCCAAGGTGTTGCACGTTAGACGCAGATGCGTCTATGGTGAACCCATCGCTTCCACAACGGAAGCGGCCCCAGACGGTGCTACGAACACCGAAAGGGGCCTAGGTACCGACCCTGTAAACGAGGGACGAACCATGACCATCACCGTACAGCGTGCTGCCCACAAGCTGCTGGCCTCTCTGCCCAGCGCGTTCCGCACGAAGCGGCCCGCCGTCGAGCCGGTCAGCATGACGAAGGCCCCCCGCACGTGGACCTTCACCGACACGGCGACCGGCGAGCGGAAGACGTTCACCTGCATGCCGGGCTGCATCGACAGCCACGACGAGGTGCGCGACGGCGAGACGCTCGCCGAGGACATCTGGTGCTACCGGCAGTCCAGCGACGTCACCCTCCCCATCAACGACTCCGGGCGTCCGGAGGAGCTGTCCGTCCTGCGGGCCATGATGAACGTCGACCCGTTCGACCGGCGCATCGCCCACCGTCTGCCGCACATCGACCTCGAGGTCATGGACGGCGCGTGGATCGAGGGCCTGGACCCCGACGGGTTCGCCACCGTCATCAGCACCCTGCAGGGCCGCGTCGACGAGCTGCGGGCCATGCACGCCGAACTCGTCGCCGTCCGCGCCGCGTACCAGGGCCAGGTGGCCCGATGAGCGACCGCGACCCCCTCCAGGGCGTGCCGGACGAGCTGAAGGACTGGCACCAGGGCGCCCTCGACGGCGACCCGGCCGTCTGTGCCGCCCCGCAGCCGATGCAGCCCGGATACCCGTGCATCCACTCCACGGGCTTCCACGAGCTCCACCGGGACGTGTACGGCCGCACCTGGCCCAACCGGCCCGAGGAGCCCCTGTACGTGGCGCGCAAGGCGCCGGTGGTCGACGGCATGGTGACCGTCGAGACCGGCGACCACGGGCCCGTGCACGTCCCGGAACCGTCCTGGTGCGTCGGCCTCCACCCGGCCGAGAGCTTCCAGGTGGACATCGAGCACCAGGGCGTTGAGACCGTCGCCGCCATCCCGACCCTGTGCCACGGCATCGTGCCCGCGCTCGGCGTCTCGCTGGTGCAGCGGCCGTTCTCCCCGACGGCGCCGCAGGTGCACGCCGTGGTGAACATGGCCGAGGACTTCCACGCCTTCTCGTCGACCGGCCTCGACATCGCCGCCGGCCTGCTCGTCGACCACGCCGCCGAACTCCGCCACATGGCACGGCAGTTGGCCGCCCTGGAGGTGCAGTCGTGAGCGCCGGATGGAAGGGGCCGGCCCGCCTGTTCGAGGACGCGTCCTACAAGACGCTGTGGGACCTGGAGATGGGTCCCGACGGCGAGGAGGACGGGCCCGACGACTACATCCGCGCCCTGCTGCCGGTCCTCGTCCAGTGGCGGAAGCGGCTGACGAAGAAGCGCGCCGAACTCCGCGGCCTGCCGGACAGCGACTACCGCCGGCGGTACGAGGGCTGGCTGCGGGAGGAGTCCGAGGGGTACCAGCGGGCCCTGCTGAAGCTGTCCGAGGCGTGGCTGACGTACTTCTTCTGCTTCGAGGGCTCCGGCGTTCCCACGTCGCTGATCTTCGACCTGGACGGGGGCACCCAGTGAGCGCGTCGACGATCGCCCGGCCGACGGAGCGTCTGGCCCTGCTCGGCAGGAAGAAGCGTCAGCTGCCGTCCATCGGCACCGCGTTCGCGGGCCTGGCACTCGCGGAGCGGGCCGGGGACCTTCACGGCGCGATGCTGTGCCGCCGGCTCGTCCAGCGGATCGCCCGGGACGGGAGGGTCGGCGAATGAGCAACCGCGGGTTTCTCAGCAACCGGCAGACGAAGCGGATGATCCGCGCCTACGTCCTCGAGCGGGACGGCTGGCAGTGCCACTACTGCCGGCAGCCGTTCGCCGACGAGGCCGACGTCACCCTCGACCACTACATCCCGTGGAGCCTGTGGCGGGAGAGCAGGCCCCGGAACATCGTCGTCGCCTGCTACCCGTGCAACCAGCTGAAGGCGGACGCTCTGCCGGTGACGTTGGCGTGGCTGCTGCTGCGTCTCGCGCCGTCGCTCGAGCTCGCCGCGTAGCTGCCCCAGGGGACCCTCCCCGATGCAACCGGGGAGGGTCCCCTGCGGGCCGTCACCGCAGCGTGCATGGAAAGTCCCCTTCCCCTCCTGAGGGGCGAAGAGTTCCCAGCGTGCGACCCATCTCTCCCCTCCCTCTGCGGGGGCCGTTGTCGCAGCGCTGGGACCTAATGCCCCTCTCATCGCCGGGGTCGAATCGGCACGTCGAATCCCATCGACTCCGGCGGCGGGAGAGGCCGCGAACGGGCAGCTCGTTCCACATGTGTTCCCGCCCCTGACTCCTACCGGGGACGGTCCCGCTGCGGAACACGGCACCCCTGCGGTTCCCAATCCCCCCTAGGCCCGACAGCCCAATACTCACTTGGCCTCCGAGGCGTTCCCGCCCTTTACCCCCATGGGCCGGTGCCCCTCGCAACCCGCTTCCCGACTGGCCCGGAAGCGGTCCCGGTAACCCTCCGAAGGAGACGTTCCCATGACCCTGTACACGACCGACGACACCCGCAGCGTCGACCTCCCTCCCGCGCTCCCGCCCCTCACCCTGCATGGGGCCGTCGACCCGACCGACGAGCCGCGCGCCGTCGTCACCCTCCAGTTCGCCATGACCCGCGACATGCTCGCCGTCTGCGTCGACCTGGCCGCCGGCGGACCCGACGACGACCACCCGGACACGTGGACCGTCGAGTTCACCCGCGGCGCCGTCGACTGCATCGTCGCCACGCACAGCGTGACCCTTCTCCAGGAGTACGCCCGCGACTTCTCCGACCTGCTCGACGACCCGTCGATCCGCGAGCAGATCCAGGCCGAGTACCGGGCCATCGACCGCGCCTACCCGCTGTACGCCCCGAAGGAGTCCTGACCGTGAAGACGTACACCGGCCCCACCATCGGCGGCGCCACCGCCACCATCCAGTGCCCCTCGTGGTGCGTCACCGACCACGCCTACTGGGACGACGACGCCGACGACTGCTTCCACCAGGGTGCGCCCCTCGAACTGGACCTGCCGCGCGACCGGGCCCGCTACAAGCCCGTCCGGGTGCCCGCGCTCACCGCGGAGCTGCGCCTGCACTCCACCGACCCCAGCCCGGCCGCCGCCTCGGTCTGGGCCCAGTTCTCCGAGTTCAAGGAGGACGGCCTCGAACTCGACCTGGCCGGCGTCGACCACCTGCTGCAGGCGCTCGACGACTACCGGGCCGGACTCGTCAGGCTCCGCGGCCAGCTGGACCGCCTCGACACCGACCGCCGCACCAACCGCTAACACCAACTCACCGGAGGAACCCCATGGCCCTGTTCAAGAAGCCCACCCCGACCCAGAAGGCCAACTGGAAGGCCCGCCTGACCGGATCGACGCAGCGGTACAGCGGCACCGTCGACGAGCTCAAGACCGACCTGCGGGCCGAGCTCGCCAAGACGACCGACCCCGCCGACAAGAAGCAGCTGGAGAACCTGCTGAAGCTGGCCGAGCAGGGCGACGTGCCCCCGTGGATCGCCGGCGGCAACCACGACCCCAACCGGCGCCACTGACTTCCCTGGCGACCGCCTGAGAACTTCCTGAAATCCCAGGAAAGCCTGGTCACCCGTGCCCGCACTCCACCGGGCACGGTCGGCCTGATCTTCGCGGCACCGCGAAAGTGATCACTTTATGGACGCCCATGAAGTGATGAGCGGCCCGCATACCGCAGCCAGCCCGGAGAGGGGATGATGACGGCATGGACTCCGAACTTCATGCAGCCTTCCGAGAGATCCAGGAGAACGGCGACGTCGACGGCGCGCCCCAGTACACCCTGGAGATCGTGCACCGAGGCCACTTCCTCACGAAGTTCACCAGCCCGACGCCCATCCCCCTCCCCTCCGAGGGAGACGAAATCTCCGTTCACGGAGTAGAGGTCATCACGGGCCGGATCTCGATGTCCTACCAGACGACCGAGGCGGGCGGTACGCACGTCTGGGCCGAGATCGAGGTCGAACTCCCGTAGGGGCTGCGGGGCCGCCGACGGCGGCTGCTACCGCCCTGCCAGCCGCTGCTAGACCCCAGGTCGCAGCCGCTAGATCTACTGGTCACGGCCGCTACAGCTGGCCGCCCCGACCAGCCTCATAGCACCCCGATAGCAGGGGCCATACCGGGCATTTCGGGTGCTCTAGCAGCTGCTCAGCCACTGCTCAGCCTGCTCCACCGCAGGTCACAGCTGCTCAGGCTGCTGCTCAAGCCCTGCTCAGCGAGCAACCCAGAGCACCCCCAGAGCACCCCCAGAGCAGCCCTTGAGCAGCAGCCCACCTGCGACGGAGCAGCGCTGAGCAGCCCCCTGAGCACCCGAAATGCCCCGGACTGTCCACCGGACACGGGGCGGACAGCACCCGGACGAGACCCGGACACCGTGCGCCCGCCGTCCGGGGAACAGACCGGGGCAAGTTGGGGCGTGACAAGGCCGTGACGGGGACGTGACCCCGCAGGTCGAGCCCGCTACGGCACCCGTGACGCGTAACGGGTGCCGGGCCTTTCGTCACGGGTTCCGTCACGGGCGCCATCGGTGCCTTCTCTCGGCCGTCACTGGCCTGCGTCGAGCGCGCCCAGGCGGGATGAGAGCTGTCGGCCGAACACCGGGAACTGGCGGGGGCCGCACTCGTCCGGATTCATGTGCCAGTAGACGTGGCGGGTGAGCGCCTGAACCGGCATATGTACGGTCGTAGGCGAGCTGGGCCTTCGCTTCGTTGCAGGCGGCCACGGTGGCGTCGTTGTGTAGGTGAATGGCCTTCAGACGTGTCTGCCTGTGTATTTCTGGGGCGTATTTGCTGCCGCGTGGTTGTTCATAGGCCATCCTCGGTGGTAAGAGTTGTTTCCCAATTCTTGTTGTTGCGCTGTCGGTTAGGTGGTTGTGGACGACTTGTGCCGTGTGGATGAAGGTTGTGTGGACGTGTGAGGGTGTGGAGTGGGCTGTTTAGTCTGTTGGAGGGAAGTGGGGGTGAGTGAATGAGGCATGGTGGGAAGTTGGGTGTGTGGCGTGGGTGGAAGGGTGTGGTGGGGGGGGGGTGTGGGATGTGTGGGGTGGGAGAAAAAGGGTAGTTGTGGGGGGTGGTTGGGGTTGAAAGGAGGGGAGCCGGAGAAAGAGAGCGAGGAGTTCAACAATAACCGCGAACACACCAGTATTCATATGAAGAGACGCATGCGGCACCCCCCTCCTCGCATCCCGAAATCCCCCTATCACTAACCCCCAGCCCCCCTCTCGTCATACTGCATCTTCGCCTGCCAATTCCCGCCACCGGACAGCCCCGCGGCGCAGCACGCAGGCGCCGATCCGCGATCACACGGCGAAGGCTTGACCGGTTTCTCACGCCCGCAAGCCCCCGCTGCGCTGGCGATCCGCCCCTTTCCCTTTCTTCCCTTTTTCTTTCCCCTGGTCTTTCCCCCTCTGCCTTCCCTTTCCCCTTCTTCTTCTTCTTCCTTCCTTCTTTTTTTCTCTTCTCTCCTCTCCCTCTTCCTCTTCTACTCCCCTCCCCCTTCTTCTTCTTTCTCCCCCTCTTTCCCTCTTTTTCCTCCTCCTCTCTCTCCTCTTCTCCCTTCCCCTTCTTTTCCTCCTCTCCTTTTCCCCTTCCCTTCCCTCCCTTCCCTTCCCCTCCTTTTCCTTCCCTTCTTTCCTCCCCTTCTCTTCTCTTCCCTTCTTCCCCCTTCTCTCTTTCCTCCCCTCTTTCTTCTCCTCCTTCCTTCCTCCTCCTCTTTTTCTCTTTTCTCTCTCCTCTCTCTGCTTTCTTCTCCCACATTTCCGGTCCATAGTGTCGGGAGTCTGGAACAGTCCCGGCACCACGGTGGCCTCATAGCCTCGCGCGGTCGCTGTGCGGCGGTACTCGACGACGTACCGGTCCTGAACGGGTGCGTGGCCGGCAGCGAGCTGGCGGCGCCAGTGCCGCTGCTGCGACTCCAGCCCCCGGAGCCTGGCCAGCAGATCAGGCAGCAGCTCGGGCTGCTCTGCGGCGGCGGCCCACGCCTCCAGGTCCGCGACTGCCGGGGTCTGCTTGCCCGCCTGGAGGCGCGAGACTTTCGAGGCGGGCCAGCCGAGGCGCTGAGCGAACTGCTTGCCGTTCAGCCCGGTCGCGGCGCGCACCTCTGCCAAGCGCGCGCCGAGGGCTTCCCGCCCCGCCTGAAAGTCCGTGCTCACACGGAGGAACGTACCCGGGCCCACACCTCTGCGGAGGGCCTGCCGGCCGCGAGGGCGGCGTCACGGGCCCTACAGGCGGACAGCACCTGCCCGGGGTCGTTGACCACCTCGACACCGACCGTCGTGTCCGTGTCATCGATGTGCATGCGCACCAACAGGCGGGAGTCGAAGAGCCAGAAGTCCCAGTCGGGCAAGCACAGTTGCTCGGCGATGGTGCGCTCGAGGACGCGGATGTCCTCGCCGGCCGCGACGTTCCCTGCCGCGGTCGCCATGAGGAACCGCTGCCCTTCCGTAGGCGGCTCGTCGATGAGGCGCACGCGGGAGAAACGGGCACCCTGCTCGGCCTTCTGGCGCACGTTCACGTTCCACGGGTGCCCGGGCTCCGGGGAAGGGTCAACGCCGCGCAGGAAGGCTTGGAAGCGGGCGCCGGACCGGTCCGTGGCGTAGCCGCGGCGGGTCTCCAGACGGAACGCCGTGTGCTCGAAGGCGGCGAAGAGGTGGGCGATCTCCTCGAAGGGGATCAGCGCAGGCACGGTCACTCCTTGGGGGCGAAGCGGGTCAGCAGCTCGCGGGGGATGACGACGGCGGTCTCGGCGACGCCGAGGTCCCGCAGCTGTGCGCGGTGCTCGGTGTCGACCTCGTCGCCCTGGACGACAATGTCGCCGGTCTCCACAACCTCGTACAGGGTGGGGCAGTTCCCGTGCTCGCTGGTGGTGCCGATGAACCTGAGCGTCATGCCGGGCTCCGTTCTCGTCGGGATGGAGTCCCAGCATGGCCGCGCCGCGCCTCTCGAGGGGGCCGGTTGCACCGAATTGCAGGGCCTGCGCCAGCACCCGGCCCTCACCCGCAATCCGCTACTGGCCGCTGGCCGGCCGGGCAGTACCGTCCCGCCACACCGGAGGGCCGAGCCAGGGCGACGGATCCTCACCGCGGCGCCACGCCGCACAGGCAGCCGCCCAGCAGATGCGGCCGTACAGGTAGTCGGCCGGCTCCTCCGGGTCGCGCACATGCCAATCCTCGGGCCGGTACTCCGCCAACCAGGCAGGCCCACCAGCCTCGGACCGGCCTCGAGGACGACGCCTCACGCGACGCGCCGCACACCGTAGGAACCGCGGGCCGCACCGCGACGCTGGGGCCGCTCGTCCTCCTCGCCCGAAGGCATACGCAGCGACGCCAGCAGCCGGGCCAGGACGAGGGACTGCTGCCGGTGCTCGGTGATGACCGGGTTCGTCACCTCCTCGCCCTTGGCGTTCTTCACGGTCAGCCGGCCGCGCGACGCCTCAAGGGACAGGCGGTCCAACAGGTCCGCCGTCCGGCAGGCCTGCAGCAGCAGAAGCTGCTCGTGGACGTCCAGGTCGAACTCGCCGGCCACCGACTCCCACAGCCGGGTGCCCGACTCGGTCAGCCCCGCCGGGACCGGCGTTACGGTTACGGGCTCCTGACCTGCGGCGATGCTACGGGCTCCCATCGGGGCCTCCTATCCGCCCTTGACGGGCCATCAAGTGATCATGCATACCCGCAGGTCAGCGGGGTGCATGGGATCGTTTCAGGGGTCGCAGACAGTCAGGTGCTATACGGCCCCGATGGCTGGAGGGGTGGGGGGAGGGGTATCCCCCCACCCCGGGTGCCTCGGTCGACCCCCGAACTGGCCGGCCGAGACGTCGGCGCTGGTGCGGCTGAGAGGCCCGCACCATGGGTCTCGACAGCTGTCATGCCGCAACGTCGAGTGCCGTTGACGCCGAGCTTGTAGGTCATGCGGTCTCAGCGAGGTACTGCTCGGCGGCTGCCTGCCCACCTCTGAGGGTCATCCCCGACCGGCGGGCGTGGCCTGCCTCCCTCCACCGCTCGACCTGGCCTGACCGCTGCCTCACCTCACCTGGCGTGGCGAGGCTCAGCGTCATGTCGGTCTGCCTGACGAGGTACACCCATCGCGCCACCGGTGACTGCTTCAGGTCGCGCCACTGGAGGATCCCCTGGTTCAGCCGCTGCCAGTCGTCCGCCATGACGGCCGCGATCGTCGGCTCGGGCAGGGCGGCCACGGCGAACAGGGCGTTGTCCCTGCCCCCGTCGCCGCCCGCGACCTTGACCATGTCGGCCCTGTCGTGGATGAGCTGTTCCAGCTGGGCAACCGCACCTTCGGCTTTGGTGTACGCGGTCGAGTAGATCGGGTTGTTCCAGTCGAGTCGGCCGGAGTCGACGTGGTCGATGGACTCGGGCAGCTTGGCTGCGGCCTTGGTGACGACGCCGACGAGGGCGGCGAACTCCTTCTGTAGGCCGGCGATCCAGGCCGGGATCGCTGCACGGGTGACGTCGACGTACCGCTGGTCTGCTTCGTCGGTGAACAGGTCGGCGGCGCGGCGGGTGACGTCGGCCAGGCGGAGCGCTTCGGCGTGGGCCTGGATGACGGCCGTGGTCTTCGCGGCGGTGTTGGGCAGGGAGGGCCGCTGGAGGTCGGGCAGCTGGCTGGTGGCGGAGACGGCTGCCCGGATTTCCCGGGCCGCGCTCACGCTGTTGGGGACGGGCAGGTTGCGTCGTTCGGCGGCGGTGACGGCTCTGTCGGCGTCTGCGGCGCGGATTCCGAAGTCCATTACGCGGTCTCCAGGTCCTGCTCGGCGAGGCCGGCGATGTGGGTGGTCGACAGGTTGCTGAGGATGCCGGGGGTGGGGACGACGTGGGCGAAGCCGTGGCTGATGGTCCACTGGCTGGCCTGGTCGGGGTCGGGGAGTTCGTTGTACTCGTTGACGTGGTCGCGGAAGTCGGGCTGGTAGTCGGCGTAGGTCTCGAGGACGTCGGTCCAGTTGAGGGTGGCGGCGCGCTGGGCGAGGGCCTGGGCCATGGTGCGGTCGCCCTGCCGGATGGCGTCGCGCAGCTGGCTGGTGGCGAGGCGCGGGTTGTCGAGCTTGGCGACGCGGTCGTTGGCGTCGCGGCGGGCGATGACGGTCTGGGCGTCGGCGGTGTTCTCGCGGCCGAACATCTTGCGCTGGAGCTGTTCGCGCCGGCCGCGGATGGCGTCGACTTCGTCCTGTCGGAGCGTGTCCATCTCGCCCTGGGCGGCCTTCCATGCCTTGGCGGCCATGACCTGCTTGGCGTGGCTGCTGTAGATCTGGCTGCCTTCGATGCGGGCGATCTGCTGCTGATAGCGGGCCATGATCTGTTCGCGGTTCATCGGGTTCCTCCGGTGCTGTCGGCGAGGGCGAAGCCCTGCAGGGTGCGGATGATGTCGTCGGTGTGCTCGGCCCCGCAGTAGCCCCTGAGGGCTGTGGCGAGGGCGAGTGTGGCGCCGAGGGCAACCTGGGCGAGTTCGTTGCTGTCGAGGCCGTCGAGGAGGCTCCAGGCGTCGTCGTCGTTGTCTCTGAGGGCGGCGACGACGAAGCCGTAGGTGGTGACGTTGATGTCGGTCATGTCCCGTCCAGGGGTTGGAAGTTGGGGCACCGGCCGGCGTGGAGGTCGGTGCAGCGCGGGACGTGGGGTGTGCGGCACAGGCGGGCCCCGCAGCCTGCGACGCACAGCCGGTAACGGCCTTTGGGCAGCGACCGGTCGCAGGCGGCGCAGCGGGGCCGGGGGCGGGCGGTCATCGCTGGTCCTTGGTCCAGCGGCGCATCTTGGCTGCGTGCCGTGCCTGGAGGCCGTACCGGCGCCGCTCGGCCAGTTCCTCGCGGCGCCGCTTCCGCTGCTCTTCCTTCAGCTTCGCCGCCGCTATCCGCCGGGCGACCTGCTGCTCGACGTGGGACTCGCTCACGACTCGGCCACCGCCAGGTGGTGCTCGTCGCCGTTGGCGGCGTACCAGTCGATGACCGTCCAGGGGTGTCCGTCGGCGATGAACACGGGTTGGACGTCGGTGTCCGTGGTTCCGTCCTCGGCGCCGGTGGCGACGACGGCCCAGGCGACGATCGGGTAGTCGAGGCTGCCGCCGTCGGAGTCGGTGTTCCGGACGACCCATCCGGGGTGCGCGGGGGCGAGGGATACGGGGCAGCTGGTGGAGATGTTCAAGGTGACTCCTGGTCTGTGGTTGCTGTCGAAAGGCGGCAGCAGAAGGGGTGAGTGGGGGCTAGCTGGTCGACTGTCTTCCTGCTGGGTGGGCCGTAACGCAGGGGGCCGGTGCGTTACGCCTGCGTTACGGTCTGCGTTACGGCCCTATAAGCCCTTTGACCTGCTCTTTTGTTATGGAGAGAGAGGGTGTAACGCAGTAACGCAGGGATCCACACACCTACACGCGCGCACGCACGCGCGGCCGTTTTTGGGGTGTCTCTTCCGGAGAACTGCGTTACACCCCTCGCCGATCGCCCGGTAAGCCTCTGACCTGCGAAAATGGGCTCTCTGGGGTGTAACGCACGACTGCGTTACACGGGCTCTCACGCGGCCTCCTGGTCGTCAGGGAAGGCGTTGGGGGTGAAGATGAAGCACTTCGCGACCCGCCCGTCGAAACGCGTCGCGATGAGGTGTTGCGGTCGCTGCGTCTTCTTGAGTTCGAGGTACTCGGAGTCAATCCAGCCGCCCACGACGGCATCGAGGGAGTAACCGGCGTCGGTGAGGATGCCGCGCAGCCGTTCGGGCAGGATGGCGACCTTCGTCTGGTCGCCGCTGCGCTTCACGGCGCCGAGCCAGCCGCGGGTCGGTTGCCGGTCCTCCGTCGACAGTCCGCCCCACAGCTCCCAGGCGTGGCCTGCGATGTACTCGCGGACAACATCCATGGCCATCTCGGGCCTGTTGTCGGTCGGGCTGTGCGCGGCGAACAGGCGGTGCCACTGCTCTTCTGGGAGCGGCTTGTAGGGCAGCAGCTTTGACTCGCAGGCCATGAGCTCGGCCAGGGCCAGCACAGCGACCATGGGGGCACGCCGACCGGTCATGTCGTTGTCGCCGCGGAACCTGTCGGCCAGCTGACGGTGCCGTTCCCGTAGCCTGTCCCTGCCTCCGGGCTTGTCGAGGAGGTCGCGCAGGTGGGCGACGAATTCGGGGCCGGCGTGCCCGAAGTTCTCGAGTACGCCCTCCCTGGCCTTCACCGCCGCGGGCCCGCCGTTGTTCCCGAAGGGTGGGAGGGTGGTGCCGAGGATGCGGGCTGCGGCGCCCTGGCTGGTGGTGAAGGAGAGGGCGGGCCGTTCACCGGAGGAGAGCAGGATCGTCTCCCACGGCAGCATGCTGCCGAAGGCTCCGCCTGATCGGGCTTTGCCGTGGTTCATCGGCAGCTGGTAGAGGACTTCGTCGATGAGTGACTCGTCGGTGACGGCCATGGTCTCGTCGAAGATGGTGACGATGCCGCGCACCAGGTTGAGCCGCTTCTCGATGGCGTACAGGGTGGTGCGCCAGTTGGACATGGCGTCGGACTGCTCGCTGGGGTTGGCCCATGCACTGAGCGCGCACTGCAGTGCGGTGGTCTTGCCCTTTGTGGACCGAGACGAGATGTCGAGGGTGAACGAGTTGATCCGTAGCGGGTTGAGCAGCGAGGCGGCCAGGGAGGCCGCTACGGCAACCCGTGGAACGGGAAACGGCTCCAGGCCCTTCACTGCGTCCTGCCAGCCCCGGAGCGTCCCGGAACGGCCATGCGCCTTGGCCACCTCCCGCAGCTCGTCGTAGACGACGTCGACCTTTACCCCGTCCTCGGGTGAGGCGACGAACGATCCGTCGGGCTGCCAGCCAAGCCAGTGAGCGAGAGGTTCACTGGGGATCTTGTCGTAGTTGGCCGCCTCGAACTCGGCCAGCCATCGCTCAAGGAGCCTCGAGTCCCCTTCGACGGCCGGCAGCCCCGCCCCTCCCAGCCGTCGCACTAGCTCGCGGCCCCGCTTGGCGGTCTCGCGCGACACGATCCGAGACACGACTCGGGGCTTCTTGCCTTTGCTGCGGTCCGTCCAGGACAGCTCGACGAACTGTTCGCCGTCGGGGTCCTCGAACGTGGCGGTCATGACCAGGGGCGCGAACGCGAATCGGACCCACGTGTCCTCGGTCTTGCTGACCGGCCGGCGGAGCGAGACTCCGCCTCGACTGACGCGATATCCGGTGGGGGTCTTCGTCTCGCCCGGGAGGCTCGCGAAGATCTTGTTGTACTCGAACCCGATGTCGGGTTGCTGGGGTGATGCCTGGTTGCCGTCGGGGGTGCTGGGCTTCACGGCTCGCAGGGGGGCCTCGCTCATGCAGCGGCCTCCATGTACGTGCGGGGTCGGGGTCGGTTGTGGGGGAGGTCGATTTGGCGGCCGTCGAGGTTGTGGCGCCACGTGTCGGTGCCGGGGACTTTGATGGGGGGCCAGCCGTCGGTGGCGGTGACCTGGTGGGGCGGCTTGGGCTTGGCGAGTTCGTTGAGTTCGGCGATGGTGCGGCGGGCCCAGAGGGGTTCGCGGGCGGCGGTGGCGTCGCGGAACCACTGCAGGAGGGCTTCTTCGTCGCCGTATTTGCGCCACATTTCGGCGGCGTCGAGGGCGCCGGCGAGCCGCCGCGGGTCGTCGGGGTGGAGCTGTCTCCACTCCTTGCTGGCGTACTTGGGGAAGTCGGCGGCGAAGTACAGCGACCGGGCCTCGGCCCACAGCTGCACGGCGTCCTCGGCGGGGATGTGCTGCACGGTTTCGGCGATGACGACCGGTGCGGGCGGCTCGTCGCCGCTGCAGGCCGGGTCGCAGTCGAGCGGGTCGCGGTGTCCGCAGTGCAGCGGCTCACATCGTCCGGCGGCTTCTCGGCGCCGCTGGAGCTGCGCTACGGTGGCAGCAGACGTCCCGCCCTCGGCGGAGTCTTCCTGAAACGCCCCGGTCACGACCCGGGGCGTTTCGCTTTTCGGGTTCATGCAGCCTTGCCTCCGGTCTGCACAGTCCGCTCGTCGAGCCACTGCTCGATGTCGCTGCGCCTGTAGAAGACACGTCCCGCGCGGCCCTCGGCCGTCTTGATGTAGGCCGGACCGTCGCCACGCCAGCGGCGCTCAGCGAGTGATCCCGTGGACCCAAAAATCGGGTACTCCGCACATACCTGCTTGGGGTTGAGCAGTTCCGATCGCATGTCGGATGTCTGCACCGTATCCCTCCATCTCGTATCGGGTGTTGCAGGATGAACTCAGATGCACCTATGCTGCACCCATGAAGCCGAGAGTAACGCATACGCGCTGCAATGCAAGCCCACCTAGGGCGCTTAAGCTGCAGTGCATGAGCGAGCAGCAGCGCGGCAAGCGCGCCATCGAGATCGGCCCCACGGGTAAGACGGTCAGCGAGAACTTGGCCCGCATGCGGCAGGTTCGAGGCCTGAGCACCAGGCAGCTGAGCGGGATCCTCGAGCGTGCCGGGCGCCCGATCTCCGCCTCCGGAATCACCCGAATGGAGAAGGGCGACCGCGTTGTCAGCGCCGATGAGCTCGTCGCCCTTGCCGCAGTGCTGAAGGTCAATCCGTCAGCACTCCTGCTCCCGCTCAAAGACGCCCCCGAGGAGACCGTCGAACTCAGCGGTGCTGGCGCAGTCTCTGCGGCCGACGCCTGGGCATGGGTCGACGGCGAGAGGCCGCTCGTCTTGGACGAGTCGCGCAGTTCTACCGACCTACTGGACTTCGATCTCTACTCCAGGCCGCCACGGAGGCGCCGTGATTCCAACTACCTGATGCTCCGAGGTGAGCGCAGCAGGGAGGAACTGGCGCAGGCGCGGCAGAAGTACGAGCTGTTGGCTTCGGTGGGCGGAGCCAGCCTGGACCGGCTTCGGCAGCTTGACCCCGAAGCCTTCGAGGGGGACTGATGGCGCGAGTCTGGATCGAAGATCGAGAGAACCACGCCGACTACCAGTCGGCCCTGGCCAAGTGGCAGGACGCCAAGCGGGCCGGTAGTAAGCGTCAGCCTCCGGGCCGCTGGCGGGTCCGCTGGTACGGCCCGGACGGCAAGGGCAAGGCGAAGACGTTCCAGAAGCTGCCTCAGGCCGAGGCCGAGGTGCACGCCATCACCGCCCGCCTCGACAAGGGCTCCTACCGCGACCCTCAGTCGGGCAAGGCGGCCGTGCGGCTGGTTGCTGAGGAGTGGCACGGGTCGCTGCGGAAGCAGGGCCGACGGACCAAGGACGACTACCGAGAACTCCTCGATCTGTACGTCATCCCCAAGTGGGGAGAGTGGCAGATCGCCGCCGTGCAGTGGGCCGAGGTCAATCAGTGGGTGACGGAGCTCTGCAGCACGCCCGGCAAGCGAGGGAAGCCCCTCGGGCCGGACCGCATCAAGAAGACCTATTACGTGCTCAGCAGCGTCATGAAGCACGCGGTGAAGACGCACCGGATCGCCGTCAGCCCCTGCCACGAACACGACCTGCCGCGGAACGACGACCAGGACGACCACGTCTACCTCACGCACGACCAGCTGGAGAAACTGGCCGAGTGCGCCGGCCGCTACCAAACGTTCATCCGGACCCTCGGCTACACGGGCATCCGATGGGGCGAGGCCATCGCTATCAAGGTCGGTCGGACGCAGCTGGCGGAGCGCCGCATACGGATCCTGCAGGCCTACTCCGACATCGACGGGCACCTCGAGCTGGGGCCGGTGAAGAACCACGAGAAGCGGTCCGTGCCGCTCCCCCGGTCGTTCGCCAACGAGCTCCTGCCGTTGGTCGCCGGGCGGCACCGTGACGACCTGCTGTTCACAGCGCCCGAGGGTGGGCCCATGCGCTACCCGAACTTCCGGCGCCGGGACTGGGATAAGGCCGTCCAGGCGGCTGGCCTGGGGGATCTGAGCCTCACGCCCCACAAGCTACGGCACACGGCCGCGTCGCTGGCCATCGCCGCCGGCGCGGACGTCAAGGTCGTCCAGACGATGTTGGGCCACAAGTCCGCGGCCATGACCCTGGACGTGTACGGGCACCTGTGGCCGGACCGGCTCGACGAGGTCGCCGACGTCCTGGATGCGGGCCGATCGGCCGCTCTCGCGCGACTGAGAGCGCCAGTCGCCCCGCCTGGGTAGCCAGAATCAGGTGTATGGAATGCGTACAGCCCCCCGGGATAAACCCGGGGGGCTGCTTCGCGATCAGGCTCGTGACCTGCACGAACCTTCCTGTGCCCCCGGCAGGATTCGAACCTGCGACACCCGCTTTAGGAGAGCGGTGCTCTATCCCCTGAGCTACGAAGGCGGGGTTGCAACGCTCGACAGTGTAGCGGGTGGGCCCGTCGTGGCAGGGGGCCGAACCCCGGGCCGTCAGTACGTGAAGCGGTTCAGGTAGTCCGCGTTCGCGATGGGGGTGGCCGTCAGGTATTCGGGGGGGAGGTCGAAGGCGGCGGCCAGGGGGGTGAGGTGGGGGGCCAGGGTGGCCACGGTGTGGTTCGTCGTGGTGTGGAGGGCGTTCACCTGGGCCGGGGTGAGGTGGCCCGCCGCGAGGAGGTCGCCCGTGTGGGGGCGGAGCTCGTCGAGGAGGAAGAGGCGGGCCAGGGACTCCAGGAGGGGGCGGGTCGTCGTCGCGCGGGCCGTCGCCGTCAGGAAGGCGTCCGCGGCGGCCAGGCGGGCGTGGGCGGCGACCATCTCCAGGGCGGCGCCCGAGGTCTCGTTCCAGCGGCCGACCGGGTCGCCGGAGGGGCCCTCGCGCAGGGCGGAGCGGGCGCGGGTCTGCCAGATGCGCTCGACGCAGGCGTGCAGGTCGCGGAGGAAGGGGAGGTCCGTGAGCTCGCCCTCGGGGGCCCGCGCGGGGCCCGCCTCGTGGGCGAAGACGAGCTCGGAGGCCGCCTTCTGCCAGATGACCAGGTTGTCGCCCTCGGCCGTGATGCCGCCCTCGACGCTCAGCGGCAGGTCCGCGAGGCCGTTCTCGGGGAAGAGGCCCTGCGCGCCGCAGCGCTCGCGGCTCTCGATCGTGATGTCCCGGGCCTGCCAGGTGATCCAGCCCTTGGCCACCGCGACGATGCGCTCGGCCGCCTCGCGCTCGGCGCGGTCGGTGGGGTCGTGGGCCGCCCAGCGGTCGAGGACCGACCGGTGCAGGAAGGTCATCGCGTACGCCGTGGCCAGCGCGCGCAGCAGCCGGCCGTGGTGGCTGCGGTGGGCGGTGAGCGGGATGCGCTCGCCGGCCCGGGGGGCGGCCACCTCGCGGTGCTCGGAGTAGCGGACGGCGATGGCGAGCGAGGCGCGGGCCATGCCCAGCGTGCCGGCGCTCATGCAGAGCTTGCCCACGGTGACCCGGCCGACCGACCGCAGGAACCGCTTGCGCCGGTTGCCGAGGCTGCTGCCGAACCGCCCGTCCTTGTCGAAGCGGCCGTGCGCGGCCTCCAGCATCGCCTCGCGCGGCAGCCGTACCCGGTCGAAGGAGGTCAGGCAGTGGTCGACGGGGGTGCCGGTGCGGTCGGGCAGCCGGCGCACCCGTATGCCGGGCAGGTGGCCGTGCTCGTCGCTGAGCGGGGTGAGGAAGAGGAAGACGCCCTGGTCCTCGCCGTCCACCAGCAGCCGGGCGGCGACCAGGGCGGTCTTCGGGCCGCCGGTGAGGCTCGTGTTGGGCATGAACTTCTGCGCCCCGGGGTTCGGGGTGTGCAGCTCGAAGCCGCCGGTCTCGCGGTCGAGGACGGCGACCGTCTCCAGCGCGGCGACGTCGTTGCCGTGGGCGAGCTCGGTGCACAGGAAGGTTCCGGTGCGTTCCATCGCCGTGAACGCGGTCAGGTCGCGCCGGTAGCCGTCGTGGTCGAGGAGGCTGCCGAGGAACAGGTTGTAGTGGACGCTGGCGAGCGTGCACAGGCCGCCGTCGACGAAGCCGGTCCACTCGTGGAGGGCGGCGAGCCGGTGGGCGTCGTAGGTGAGCACCTCGGCGGCCGTGCCGGCCACGGTGTCGTTGACCAGGCGGAGGCGTTCGTACGAGAGGGCCGTGCGCTCCGCCGGGGTGAGGCCGGGGCGGTGGGCGAAGGCCTCTCCCGAGACCAGCCGGCGCCACTCGGCGTGGATCCGCTCGCGGTCGTCCGCGTCGAAGAGGAGGTGGGTCAGGTCGCGGGCCGTCGCCTCCGGGCCCGACGCGGCGCCGCCGTCGCCTCTCACGCCGCCGTCGTCGGCGCCGACGGCGTCCTCGGGAGCAGCGACGTCCTCAGGGGTTTCGACGCCGTCTCTGAGCGGCGTCTCCGCGTGCTGGAGCATCGACTCGTCCCCCGAAGAGAGTGGACCCGGTAGGGATGGTGGTGACCTGTCCAATAAAGATACGGACCCACCGGTTTTGTTTCAATATCCTTGTCAAACCGGTTGGATGGTTTTATTCTCGAAATGTGGACGTGTGAAGAATTCGGTCTCGCCCGGCCTCACCCTACTGCCGACGGGAGTTCGTGCGGACCGGTCGCCGACTCGTCACTCCATGTGAGCCGTTGGAATACCAGCCTCTCGGTCTCTCCGGGCCGTGAGGTACGGAGGATGTAGTGGCACAACAAGAACGGGCCATCCGCACGCGCCAGAAGATCGTGCTCGCGGCGGCCGAACTGTTCGACGAGGTCGGCTACGAGGCGGCGACGATCTCCGAGGTCCTGAAGAAGTGCGGGGTGACCAAGGGCGCCCTCTACTTCCACTTCTCCTCCAAGGAGGAGCTCGCCCAGGAAGTGCTCGCCGGGCAGGTCGCCGCCCTCCCTCCCGTGCCCGAGCGTGAGCTCCTGCTCCAGCAGCTCACGGACGAGGCGCTGGTCCTCGCCCACCTGCTGCACGTCGGCGACCCCATGGTGCGCGGCAGCGTGCGCCTCACCGTGGACCAGGGCTCGCCCCACGACGGGCTCGACCGCCGGGTCCCCATGCAGGGGTGGATCGACCACAACATGGACGTGCTCAGCCGCGCCAAGGAAGCCGGCGAGCTGCTCCCGCACGTGGACATCCCCTCCGCGGCCGCCCTGTTCACCGGCAGTTTCACCGGGGTCCAGGTGCTGTCCAAGATCATGACCGGGCACGGGGACATCGTGGAGAAGGTGGCGGACCTCATGCGGACCCTGCTGAGCGCCATCGCCGTCCCCGGCGTGCTCGTCCGCCTCGACTTCACGCCCTCCCGCGCGGAGCAGTCGTACGAGGAGGCCGCCCGGCTGCGCGACGCCGCCGCCGTCGCGGTCGCCGGCGGCTGACGGACGCGGCGGCTGACCCGCACGGCGGCTGACGGACGGGACGGCTGACCCGCACGGCGGCTGACGGACGCGGCGGCTCACGGGCGGGGCGGCTCACGGACGCGGAAGCGGCCGGGGGAAGCGGAAGCGGCGCCGGAAGGACTTCGGGCCGACGGGGAGGGGAAACGGTCCTTCTCCTCGGTCGCGTGTGCGGCGGGGCGCGGAACACCAGGACGAACCGAATGGAGCGCACACACATGGACACCGGTACCGGCATGGCTTCCTGCCCCTTCGCCACCCAGGACCCGCACACCCTCGACGTCACGGGGAGCGACCTCGCCGGCGAGGCCGCCGCCCTCCGCGCGCGGGGGCCGGCCGTCCAGGTCGAGCTGCCCGGCGGCGTCCGCGCCTGGGCCGTCGTCGGCCAGGAGCACGTCGAGCGGCTGCTGCTCGACCCCCGCGTCTCCAAGGACGCCCGCCGCCACTGGCCCGCCTTCGTCGAGGGCCGGATCACGCCCGAGTGGCCGCTCTACCCCTGGGTCGCCAACGAGAACATGCTCTTCTCGTACGGGGCCGAGCACGCCCGGCTGCGCCGCCTGGTCGCCGCCGCGTTCACCGCGCGCCGGACCGCCGCCCTCAAGCCCCGCGTCGAGGAGATAGCCGCCTCGCTCCTCGACCCGCTCGCCGCCGCGCTCGAAGCGGGCGGCACCGCCGAACTCCGCACCGCCTACGCCGAGTCGCTCCCCCTCCAGGTCATCTGCGAGCTCTTCGGCGTCGCCGAGGGCGCCGCCCGCGACGAACTCTGCGCGGCCCTGCGCACGGTGTTCAGCTCCAGCGTCTCCGCCGCCACCATGGAGGCCGCCCGCGGCACCGCCTTCCGGCAGCTCGCCGGACTCGTCGCCGAGCGGCGCCTGGCGCCGGGCGACGACCTCACCTCCTCCCTCATCGCCGCCCGCGACGGCGCCGACGCCCTCACCGAGAACGAACTCCTCGGCTCGCTCTTCCTGTTGATCGCCGCCGGCCAGGACACCACCGCCGCGCTCATCGTCAACGCCACCGCCGCCCTGCTCACCCACCCCGAGCAGCTCGCCCACGTCCGCGCCGGCCGCGCCTCCTGGGAGGACGTGGTCGCCGAGACCCTCCGCACGCACGGCCCCGCGGCCTACTCGCCGATGCGCTTCGCCGTCGAGGACATCGATCTCGACGGCGTACGGATCGCCCAGGGCGACCCGATCCTCGTCAACTTCGCTGCCGGCGGCCTGGATCCGAGCCGGTACGGCCCGGACGCCGCCCGCTTCGACCTGCTGCGCACCGACCGGGACACGCTCGGTTTCGGTCACGGTGTGCACCGCTGCCTCGGCTCCCCGCTCGCGGTCCTGGAGGCGTCCGTCGCGCTCTCCGCGCTCTTCGACCGCTTCCCCGCGCTGGAACTGGGCTGCTCCGCGGCGGAATTGGCCCCGATGCCGACCTTCCTGCTCAACGGGTACGGGGCGTTGCCCGTACGACTGGGCTCCTAGCCGAACCGGCCGGACGGCCACCTCCGCTCCTCCGTCCATCGCAAACCGCAGGGCCGGTTTGTTAAAGTGCCGGGAGGAGTGACACGTGTTGGCGCGTCCGCGACGGAGCGGCGGTAGCGACGGAGGCCCCTTGGCCAAGCAGGAGCGGGCGATTCGGACCCGCAACGCGCTCATCGAGTCGGCCGCCGCGCTCTTCGACCGGGACGGCTTCGAGGTCGCCTCGCTCGCGACCATCAGCGCCCGGGCCGGGGTCAGCAGCGGCGCGCTGCACTTCCACTTCCAGAGCAAGGCGGCCCTCGCCGACGCGGTCGTCGGGGCGGCGGGGGAGCGGCTCGTCCGGATCACCCGGGACCGCGAGGCCCTGCCGCTGCAGATCCTCATCGACGCCAGCCACGAACTGGTCCAGGGGCTGCGCGCCGACTCGGTGCTGCGCGCGGGCTTCGACCTCAGCGCCAACGCCGAGCGGCGGCCCCGGGCCGCCCAGGACCTGCGGCGGCTCTGGCGCGACTGGGTCGAGTCGACCGTGGCCCGGGCCGAGCGCGAGGGACACCTCGCCCCGGACGTGACGGCCCGCGACGTCGCCGCGGCGGTGGTGGCGGTGGCCGCCGGGCACGAGGTGCTGGGGCACCAGGACCCGTGCTGGCTGGAGCGCGCGCCGCTGACCCGCTTCTGGTCCTTCCTGCTGCCCCGGGTGGTCGGCGCCGCCCGGGTGGGCCTCTTCGTCGCCTCCGGCGACCCGGCCGCGGAACCGACCGCCTCACGCTAGGCCGTGTCCGGAGGACAGGGCCCAGGTCTCCGGGCCGGCCGCGCTTGACGCTGCGGAGGGGCGGACATAGCGTCGGCGGGCGGCAGGCTGAGCAGGCGCTTGGGAGGACAGTCGTGGTCGAGTCGCCGCACACCGGCCCGTACACCGGCTCGCACAACGGCCCGTACACCGGCCCGCACACCGGCCCGTACACCGGCTCGGGTACGGACCACGGGGACGGCGCGGACCGGAATGCCGCGTCGCACGCCGGTCCCCGCGCCGAAGCCCACACCGACCCTCATGCCGGTCCCCGCACCGAAGCCCACGCCGGTCCTCACCCCGACCCCCACGCCGTTCCCCGCACCGCCGCTCACGCCGACCCCCACGCCGCCCGCCTCACCGCGCCCGGCGCCCCCTTCGCCGTCGAGGACGGGGTGTACGTCGGCGGGCCCCGGACCCTGCGGGAGTTCGTGGAGGCCACCTGGGCCTACGGCGAGCGCCCCTTCCTCGTCGCGGAGGACCGGGTGCTGAGCTACCGGGAGTTCTTCGACGCCGCCTGCGGGCTCGCCCGCCGCCTCGTGGACGTCCACGGGCTGCGCCCCGGCGACCGCGCCGTCGTCGCGATGCGCAACCACCCCGAGTGGCAGGTCGCCTTCTGGGCCGCGCAGCTCGCCGGGCTCGTCGCCGTCCCGCTCAACGCCTGGTGGACGGAGCACGAGTTCGCGTACGCGCTCGACGACTGCACGCCCCGCGTCCTGCTCGTGGACGGCGAGCGGCTCCCGCGCGTCGCCGCCTGGGCCCGGGCCCGCTCCGTACCCGGCATCGTCTTCCACGGGGAGCCGGACACCGTGCCGCCCGAGGGCTTCGAGGCGTACGTCCCCGATCTCGACCCGTTCCTCGGGCCGCCGTCCGTGGACGTGCTGCCCGAGCAGGACGCCACCGTCATCTACACCTCCGGCACCACCGGCCGCCCCAAGGGCGCCGTCGCCACCCACCTCGCGCAGGCCGGGGCGGCGATGAACCCGCGCTACCACGCGGCCGCCTCGGCGCTCGGGCGCGGCGCGCTGCCCGGGGCCGGGCCGGCGCCGGTCTCCCTCACCACGTACCCCTTCTTCCACGTCGCCGCGTTCACCTCCTTCTACTCGGTGATGGCCGCCGGCGGCACGCTCGTCCTGATGCGCAAGTGGGACGCGGACCGGGCCCTGGAACTGATCCGGGCCCACGGCGTCACCCACTACGCGGGCGTCCCGACCACCGCCCTCCAGCTCCTCGACGCCGCCGAGCGCGCGGAGGACCCGTTGGAGACGCTCACCCTCTTCAGCACCGGGGGAGCGCCCGCCCCGCCCGGGCTCGCCGCGCGGCTCGCCGCCCGGTTCGGGGAGCGCGTCGAGCCCCGCAACGGCTACGGCCTCACCGAGACCTGCGGCGGGGTGCTCGCCAACTTCGGCGCCGAGTACCGGGCCCACCCCGCGAGCGCCGGGCGGCCCACCCCCGCCACCGAGGTGCGGGTCGACCGGCCGGACGCCGAGGGCATCGGCGAGCTGTGGCTGCGCGGCCAGTCGCTGATCCGCGGCTACTGGGGCGACGAGGAGGCCACCCGGGCCGCCTTCACGCCCGAGGGCTGGTTCCGCACCGGCGACCTGGCGCACGTCCGGGACGGGCGGGTCACCGTCGTGGACCGGATCAAGGACATGGTGATCCGGGGCGGCGAGAACGTGTACTGCGTCGAGGTCGAGGGCGTGCTCCAGGACCACCCTGACGTCGTCGAGGCGGCCGTCGTCGGCGTCCCGCACCCCGTCCTCGGCGAGGAGGTCGCCGCCGTGGTCCGCCTGCGCGCCGACGCGACGGCGGGCCCGGAACGGCTGCGGGCGCACGTCGGGGCGCGCCTCGCGGCGTTCAAGGTGCCGGCGCACGTGCTCGTGCGGGAGGCGGAGCTGCCGCGCAACGGGACGGGGAAGGTCCTGAAGGGGCGGATCAGGGACGAGCTGCGGGACGCGCCGCGGGGCGACGGGCAGCACTGACCTGACGGCGCCGGGAAGCGCTGACGGGAGGGCGGGCAGGACCGGGACCCGCACCGCACCGGCCCGCACCGCACGGCCCCGCACCGCACGGCCCCGCACCGCACGGCCCCGCCCCGCACCGGCCCGCCCCGCACGGCCCCGCACCGCACCGGCCCGCACCGGCCCGCCCCGCACGGCAACGCCCCGCCCCGCCCCCCTCAGCTCCGTGACACCCGCACCCGGTACCCGCCCGTCGTCCCGTCCTCCTCCACCACGCTGATCCGGATGCCGTTCGCCCGGTCGGTGAAGGTCTCGCCCGGGCGGTACGGGGCGTCCGAGAGCTCCGCGTGGACGTTGGGGCGGCGGGTGCAGCCGCCGCTGCCGTGCTCGCTGTCGGTGACGGTGACCGGTCCGCGGCCGGTGTCCACGTCGGTGTCGACGCGGTAGATGAGGACGCCGGGCTGGCAGACGGCCTCGTCGTTGCCCTCGCGGGTGCGGACCTCGGCCGCGTACCCGGCCTTGTCGGAGAGCGGGACGAAGATCAGCTTGCGGCCGCCCGTGGTGGCCAGCGGGGTGAGCGCGTACTCGACGTCGCCGGTCCGTGAGGCGCAGCCGACCTGGTCGTTGTCGAGCCAGCCCAGCTTCCACTTGTGCCAGCCGAGCAGGTCGTTGTTGGCGCCCCAGTCCTCGGACATGATGTCCCAGTGCCCGACGGTGCCGCCGCCGTCGACGGTGTAGAGGTCCGGCAGGCCGAAGACGTGGCCGTTCTCGTGCGGCAGGACCCGGTAGCCGGTCTCGGCGTACGTCCCCGAGCCGTCGTCCTGGCGGCTGTAGACGAAGGACGTGTTGGAGAGCGGGACGCCGTCCGCGTAGGGGGCGTCGCCGTTGCCCGAGAAGGTGACGGACAGGACGGTGTCGAGGGCCGAGGGGCCGGCGTTGGGCGTGACGAGCACGTTGACCAGGTCGTACGAGCTGAAGTCCACCTTCGGGTCGGCGGCCTTGATGATGTCCTCGACCAGTTTGCGGTAGCCCGGTTCGTACGGTGAGCCGCGCTCGACCCCGTACGAGGCGAAGGGGCGGGGCATCCGCAGCCAGTCGGGTATCGGGGCCTCGGGCTGGTAGAGGAGGCGGCCGTACGAGCTGGTGCGGAACCAGTCGGCGGTCTGCGGGAAGAACTCGCGGTAGCGGCTCATGGCCGTGCCCTCGCCGGGGGCGTCCGGGAAGTCGACCATCAGGTTGAGCGCCCTGATCCGTCCCGTGGACCGCGCGTACCCGGGGGAGGTGGGCAGGCCCTCCGACATCTGCACACCCATCGTCGTGGCGATCCGGCACGGGCCGAGCGGCGCTTCCCCGGGGCCCGCGGCGACCGGTCCCGCGGAGGCGGGGGCCGGGCCGGGCAGGGTCGTGCTGGCCGATGCCAGGGCGGCGAGCGCGAGCGCGCCGGCCGAGGCCAGGGCGACGGGTCTGCGTATCAGCCGGCGGGACTCCTGCATGCGGTCGCCTCTCTGATCTGCGCCGATCGGGGGCGGCGCCGTGGGATCAGCCTGTGGCGGGGGTCGGGGGAGCGCGCGTCGGGTGGCCCGACCGGGGTACGCCGGAGCGGTGCGCGCGCTCCGCCATTCGATGTGACCCAGGTCACAGTTGAAGGGGGAAATAACCGGGGACCGAGTCCCCGTTTAAGCCTGTGTTCAGCGAAGTGGGGACTTGGTCCCCGGATAGGGGCCGGTTCGGCATCGCGACCGGCGTCAGGAAGCTCTGGGAGGCAGCGCAGTGAGCACGAGCAGCAGCACCGCCGACGCGGCACCCGCCCGCCGCGTGCCCCGCCCCCGCGCGGACGCGCTGCGCAACCGCGAGCGGATCGTGACGGCGGCGCGGGAGATGTTCGTCGAGTTCGGCTCCCAGGTGCCGCTCGACGAGGTCGCGCGCCGCGCGGGCGTCGGCAACGCCACGCTCTACCGCAACTTCCCCGAGCGGGGCGACCTCGTCCGCGAGGTGGTCAACTCCCTGATGGCCCGCGTGACCGAGCGGGCCCTGGAGGCCGCCGAAGGGGAGGTGGACACCTTCGCCGCCCTCCGCCGGTTCACCCACGCCGCCGCCGACGAGCGGATCGGCGCCCTGTGCCCGATGCTCGACGGCGACTTCGACAAGGACCACCCCGATCTGCGGGCCGAGCGCGAGCGTCTGGAGGAGGCCGTGCAGGGCCTCGTCGACCGCGCGCAGGCGGCCGGCCGGCTCCGGGCCGACGTGGGGGTCGGTGACCTGATGGTCGCCGTCTCCCAGCTGACCCGGCCGCTGCCCGGGACGGCCTGCCTGAACATGGACCGCTTCGTCCACCGCCATCTGCAGGTGTTCCTGGACGGTCTGGAGGCGCCCGCGCGCTCCGAACTGCCCGGGGCCGCCGCCACCCTCGAGGACCTGAGGAGCGAATCCCGCTGCTCCTCGTGACCTCGCCCCCCGCTCCGTAACGCCTTCGCCTTCAGAGAAGTCGACTCCTTCACGGAGTCCTGGAAATCCCTTTTTCACCAGTACGCGCCAAGAGGTGGCTACCCCCATGTCCGAAACCGTCCGCTCCGCCCACTCCTCACCCCCGGCCCAGGCCGACCCGAGCCGCTGGAAAGCCCTGGTCTTCATCGCCCTGGCCCAGCTGATGGTCGTGCTCGACGCGACGATCGTGAACATCGCGCTGCCCTCCGCCCAGCAGGACCTCGGGATCTCCGACGGCAACCGGCAGTGGGTCATCACGGCCTACGCCCTCGCCTTCGGCGGACTGCTCCTGTTCGGCGGCCGGGTCGCCGACCTGTGGGGCCGCAAGCGCACCTTCGTGGTCGGCCTGATCGGCTTCGCCGCGGCCTCCGCCCTCGGCGGCGCCGCCACCGGCGAGGCGATGATGCTCGGCGCCCGCGCGCTGCAGGGTGCCTTCGGCGCGCTGCTCGCCCCGGCCGCCCTGTCCCTGCTCGCGGTGATGTTCACCGACGCCAAGGAGCGCGCCAAGGCCTTCGGCATCTACGGTGCGATCGCCGGCGGCGGCGGCGCCGTGGGCCTGATCCTCGGCGGCTTCCTCACCGAGTACCTGAACTGGCGCTGGACCTTCTTCGTCAACATCCCGTTCGCGGTCGTCGCCGCCCTGGGCGCCTACTTCGTGATCCGTGAGCCGGCCGGCGGCCGCAACCGCGCGCCGCTCGACGTCCCGGGCGTGGTCCTGTCCACCCTCGGCCTGGTCTCCCTGGTGTACGGCTTCACGCGCGCCGAGTCCGACGGCTGGAGCGACCCCACCACCATCGGCCTGTTCGTCGGCGCGGTCCTGCTGCTCGCCGCCTTCGCCCTCGTCGAGTCGCGGGTGAAGTCGCCGCTGCTGCCGCTGCGCGTGGTGACGGACCGCAACCGCGGCGGCGTCTACCTCTCGCTCGGCCTCGCCGTCATCGCGATGTTCGGCCTGTTCCTGTTCCTGACCTACTACCTGCAGGTCGTGAAGGGGTACTCGCCGGTCAAGACGGGCTTCGCGTTCCTGCCGATGATCGCGGGCATGATCACCGGCTCCACCCAGATCGGCACCCGGCTGATGACCCGGGTCCCGCCGCGCTTCCTCATGGGCCCCGGCTTCCTGACCGCCGCGCTCGGCATGCTGCTCCTGACGCAGCTGGAGATCGGCTCCTCGTACGCCGGGCTGATCCTGCCGGCGCAGCTGCTGCTGGGCCTCGGCATGGGTACGGCCTTCATGCCGGCGATGTCCCTGGCCACGCACGGGGTGGACCCGCGGGACGCCGGTGTGGCCTCCGCGATGGTCAACACCTCGCAGCAGGTCGGCGGCGCCATCGGCACGGCCCTGCTGAACACGATCGCCGCCTCGGCGACGACCGCGTACCTGGTCGACCACGCGGCCGGCGCGACCACCCCGGCCGCGCAGAAGCTGCTCCAGCTCCAGGGCATGGTCGAGGGCTACTCGGCGGCGATCTGGTGGGCGGTCGGCATCCTGGCCGTCTCGGCCGTGATCGCGCTGACCCTGATCAACACCGGCAAGCCGGACACGGGTGCGGTGGCCGCCTCCGGCTCGGGCGCGGGCGCGGAGGACGAGGTGAAGATCCCCGTCATCGCCCACTGACCCCCGGCCTCATCGCCCACTGACCCCCGGGCCTCACCGCCCACTGGCCCTGGGCCTCCTCGCCCACTGGCCCCTGGGTCTCCTCGCCCACTGACCCCGGGCCCCATCGCCGACCGACCCCGGTCCGACGGCTCACCGGCCCCCGGTCGCCACCTCGTGCGTCACCGCCTGCCCTGGCTCCCGTTCAGCGGAGCCAGGGCAGGTCCGCGTTCGGGTCCGAGGGCTGGAGGCCCTCCGCCATGGTGCGCATGATCGTCCCGAGCTGCTCGACCTGCTCCGGGGTGAGCCGGTCGAAGAGCGCCTGCCGCACCGCGGTGACGTGCCCGGGCGCGGTCCGGCGGAGCACCTCGTACCCCTCGTCCGTGAGGGCGGCGAACTGGCCGCGCTTGTCGGAGGGGCACTCCTCGCGCGTCACCCAGCCGTTCTTCTCCAGGCGCGCGACGGCGTGCGAGAGCCGGGAGCGGGTGATCTTCGCGTCCTTGGCCAGCTCCGTCATGCGCATCCGGCGCCGGGGTGCCTGGGAGAGCTGGACGAGCAGCCCGTAGTACGTGTGCGGCATCCCGGCGTCGCGCTGGAGCTGGCGGTCGAGGTGGTCCTCCAGCAGGGTGGTGGCATGGAGGTAGGCGCGCCAGACGCGCTGTTCCTCGTCGCTGAGCCAGCGGGGTTCGGTCACGGTCATGGGTCCATCGTACGACCCATTCTTGAAAGTTAAACCATATGGTTCTACCCTGACGGGGACAGTGAGCTTGAAAGTTAAAGGACTTCAGGCTTCGGAGAACCGGACGAAAGGCGGACGCCATGGACGCCACGCTGGAACGGATGCCCGCCCTCTACCTCTCGCACGGCGCCCCACCGCTCGCCGACGACCCCGTCTGGCCCGGCGAGCTCGCCGCCTGGTCCGCGACCCTGCCCCGCCCCAAGGCGATCCTCATGGTCTCCGCCCACTGGGAGGAGGCCCCGCTCGCCCTCGGCGCCACCGAGACCGTGCCCCTCGTCTACGACTTCTGGGGCTTCCCCGAGCACTACTACCGGGTCCGGTACGCGGCCCCCGGCGCGCCCGCGCTCGCCGAGTCCGTCCGCAAGCTGCTGCGCGCGCCCGGCACCCCCGTGCAGGACATGCCCGACCGGGGGCTCGACCACGGCGCCTACGTGCCGCTCGTCGAGATGTACCCCGGCGCCGACATCCCCGTGCTCCAGATCTCCATGCCCACCCTCGACCCCCGCCGGCTCATGGAGATCGGGCGCAGGCTCGCCCCGCTGCGCGACGAGGGCGTCCTGATCGTCGGCAGCGGCTTCTTCACCCACAACCTGGCCGCCCTGCGGCACACCGGGCCCGGCGTGCCCGGCTGGTCCGCCGAGTTCGACGCCTGGGGGCACGAGGCCCTCGCCGCGCACGACGTGGACGCCCTGCTCGACTTCGAGGCGAAGTCCCCCGCCGGCCGGCTCGCCCACCCGCGCACCGAGCACTTCGCCCCGCTCTTCGTCGCGATGGGTGCGGCGGACGCGGCCGGCGACCTGGACCGGGAGCGGAGCGCGATCGACGGGTTCTGGATGGGGCTCGCGAAGCGCTCGGTCCAGTTCGGCTGAGCAACCCCGAGCCCGCGGGCGACGTCTTCAGGGGTGAGGGCGGAGCCGACGGAGTCCCCGTACCGGATGTGACGGCGGTCTCACGCGCGCGGCGCCCGCGCCGCTCGGCAGGGGGCGCCGGATCGCCCTCCGAGGCGGTCTGACCTGCGGGTCCGCGGGTTCCTCCGGCCTGCCCTCCTCGTCGGCGGCGGCGCAGGATACTGCATGATCGCGAAAATCCATGTGCCGGGTGGGAATTCTGTCCTGATTCCAGTCGTTGTTTCCGTCGGATGCAGGGCACCCGAAAGGGTGTCGCGACCTACTCAGCAAGGGAGCACGCATGGCAACCCGTGCCGTCGCCCGTCGTCAGTCCTCCGCCAAGAGCGGAAGCAGCCGGGCAAGCAGCGTTCGCGCCGTGGGCGGGGAGATCGCCGACCGCGACCTGGTCGGCATGTACCTCGACGAGATCGCGCGCACGCCCCTGCTCGACGCCGCCAAGGAGGTCGAGCTCTCCCAGACGATCGAGGCGGGCGTCTACGCCCGGCAGATCCTCGACGGCGAGGTGGAGAGCGAGGCCGGCGGCGCGACCCGCGAGGAGCTGGAGGCGCTGTTCGCCGAGGGCGAGCGTGCCAAGGACCTCTTCATCAAGTCGAACCTGCGACTCGTCGTCGCCGTGGCGAGGCGCTACCCGCGCAGCGGGCTGCCGCTGCTCGACCTGATCCAGGAGGGGAACGCGGGCCTGGTGCGCGCGGTCGAGAAGTTCGACTACGCGAAGGGCTTCAAGTTCTCGACGTACGCCACGTGGTGGATCCGCCAGGCCATCACGCGGTCCATAGCCGACCAGTCCCGCACCATCCGGCTCCCCGTCCACCTGGTCGAGGAGCTCGGCCGGATCCGCCGGGTCCAGCGCGAGTTCAACCGCGAGCACGGGCGCGAGCCCGAGCCCGCGGAGATCGCGGCCGAGCTGGACTCGACCCCCGAGCGGGTCACCGACGTCCTCGACTGGGCGCGCGACCCGGTCTCGCTCAACATGTCGGTGGACGACGAGGGCGAGACCCAGTTCGGCGACCTCCTGGAGGACACGTCGGCGATCTCTCCGGAGCAGTCGGTGCTCACCCTGCTGCGCAGCGAGGAGCTCGACGACCTCATCGACAAGCTCGACAACCGCACCGCCTCGATCATCCGCATGCGCTACGGCATCGAGGACGGTCGCGAGCGGACCCTGACGGAGGTCGGCAAGGAGCACGGTCTGACCCGCGAGCGCATCCGCCAGATCGAGAAGCACGCGCTGCTGGAACTGAAGAAGATGGCCCGCGACACGGGCTTCGACGCGGTGGCCTAGAGCGGCCGGCGCGGACTGCGGGCCCGGGTTCCGGGGGAGTGCCCCCGGAACCCGGGCCTGTCGTGTCGCCGGGTCGTGTCGTGGCCGGCCCGGCCTGTCGTGTAGAAGACCCGTGACGTGGTCGGCCCGGCCCGTCGTGTCACCAACCCGTCGTGCCACCAACCCGTCGTGCCACCAACCCGTCGTGTCACGGACCTGTCGTGTCGCCGGCCCCGGGCCGGCGCCGGCTGCCGGGGCCGGCGCCCGGTGGAGCGCCCTCGGCGTCGTGCCCCCGGGATCAGGGCCGGTGCGTCGCCGCCGCCAGACGGGCCGACAGGTCCGCCACGTAGGTGCGGAGCGACACCGGGCCGTGGATGGTGAAGGGCGCGTCGACCAGGGCCAGACGGACGGCCAGCCACTCCGTCGAGTCGGTCGTGCGGGTGCGCAGCCGGCAGCTCGTGTCGCCGGTCGCCACCGGGGCCAGGTGGGACGGCAGCCGAGCCGTCACGAACGCGGCCGGGGCCTCGAAGGAGACGTCCAGGTCGAGCTCGGGCTGGGACCGGGCCATCGACCGGGCCATGTACGCGGCGGCGTCCCCCGCCGGGAGCTCCCGCGGGGCGAAGCGGGCCCCCGTCGGGAACGGGTCGCTCACCCGGTCGACCCGGAAGGTGCGCCAGTCCTCGCGCCCCAGGTCGTAGGCGACCAGGTACCAGCGCCGCCCGGTCGACACCAGCCGGTACGGCTCCACGAGCCGTTTCGACTCGGTGCCGTCCCCCGCGCGGTAGCCGAAGCGCAGCCGCTCCTGCCCCGTGACCGCGCCCGCGAGCGCCGTCAGCGTGGAGGGCGCGACCGTCGCCCCGTCCCCGCGGGTCAGCGGGATCGTCGCGTTCTGGAGGGTGGAGACCCGGTGCCGCAGCCGGGACGGCAGCACCTGCTCCAGCTTGGCCAGGGCCCGTACGGAGGCCTCCTCGACGCCCTCGATGGCGTGCCCGGCCCCCGCGCGCAGTCCGACCGCGATGGCCACCGCCTCCTCGTCGTCCAGGAGCAGCGGCGGCATCGCCGTACCGGCGACCAGGCGGTAGCCGCCCACCGCGCCCTTGCTCGCCTCGACCGGGTAGCCGAGGTCCCGCAGCCGGTCGATGTCCCGCCGGATCGTGCGCGCGGAGACCGCGAGCCGCTCGGCGAGCTCGCTGCCCGGCCACTCGCGCGGGGTCTGGAGCAGCGACAGCAGATTCAGGAGTCGTGCCGGGGTGTCCGTCATGTCTTCCAGCATGCGGCGCATCTAGGACATGGACTGACCTATATGACTCTTATCTTTCTCGTATGAGTGCACACGACGCCGTCACGGAAGCGGCCGCCACCGACAAGAGGCGCTGGATCGCCCTCGCCATCGTCATGACCGCCGCCTTCATGGACCTGGTCGACGCCACGATCGTGAACATCGCGATCCCCAGCATCGAGCGGGACCTCGGCGCCTCGTTCGGCGCGATCCAGTGGATCACCGCCGGCTACGCGCTCGCGTTCGCCGCGGGCCTGATCACCGGCGGACGGCTCGGCGACATCTACGGCCGCAAGCGCCTGTTCCTGGTCGGCACCGCCGGCTTCACGATCGCCTCGGCCCTGTGCGGCCTCGCCGCCAACCAGGAGATGCTGGTCGGCTCCCGCCTGCTCCAGGGCGCGGCGGCGGCCATGATGGTGCCGCAGGTCCTCTCGATCGTGCACGTCACCTTCCCGGCGCACGAGCGCGGCAAGGTCTTCGGCATGTTCGGCGCGATCATCGGCCTCGGCGCGGTCTCCGGCCCGCTGCTCGGCGCGCTGCTCACCCAGTGGAACATCGCGGGCCTGGAGTGGCGTCCGATCTTCCTCATCAACCTGCCGGTCGGCGTCGCCGCCCTCATCCTGGGCCGTCGCTTCATCACCGAGTCGAAGGCCCCGAAGGCGCTCCGCCTCGACCTGGTGGGCATGGTCCTGGTGACCGGCGCGCTGCTCATGCTGATCTACCCGCTGACCCGGGGCCGCGAGCTGGGCTGGCCGCTGTGGGGCCACCTGATGATGGCCGGCAGCCTCGTCGTCTTCGCCGCCCTCGTCGCGTACGAGAAGTACAAGACGAGGAAGGACGGCTCGCCGCTCGTCGAGCTGTCGCTGTTCAAGGTGAAGAGCTTCGCGGCGGGCATCGCGGTGCAGCTCACCTTCGGCGTCGTGATGGGCATCTTCTTCCTGGTCTGGACGCTCTACATGCAGATCGGCCTCGGCTGGACGCCGCTGCACGCGGGTCTGACCGGCGTGCCGTTCTCGATCGCGGTCTCCACGGCGGCGGGCCTCTCGGTGCAGAAGCTGGTGCCGCGCTTCGGCCGCAAGGTGCTCCAGGCGGGCGCCCTGACCATGGCCGCGGGCATCCTGCTCTACCTCTTCGAGGCGGGCCGCTACGGGGCCGGGATCCACTCCTGGCAGATGATCCCGCCGCTGGTCGTGATGGGCCTGGGCATGGGCCTGATCGTCGCCCCGCTGACCGACGCGGTGCTGTCGGAGGTGCCCCGCGAGCACGCCGGCTCGGCCTCGGGCCTGATCAACACGACCGGCCAGATGGGCAACGCGCTGGGCCTCGGCCTCGTGTCGGTGGTGTTCTTCGGGACCATCGACGACGAGCGCCTCGCCCGCTTCCCGGCGGAGACGGGCGCGGCCTTCACCGACGCGTTCCAGAACTCGCTGGGCTGGGCGGCGGCGGTGCTGGGCGCCATCTTCCTGATCATGTTCGCGCTGCCGGCCAAGCCGAAGCAGCACCTGGAGGGCGGGGACGACGCCCGCGACGCCCACGACGCCGACGCGTCGGCGGCCCCGGCGGGCTCCGAGCCCGCCGCGAAGGAGACCGCGCTCGTCTCCTGACCCTCGGCACCGTCCGAAGGCCCAAGGCCCAAGGCCCAAGGCCCAAGGCCCAAGGCCCAAGGCCCAAGGCCCAAGGCCCAAGGCCCAAGGCCCAAGGCCCAAGGCCCAAGGCCCAAGGCCCAAGGCCCAAAACCCAAGGCCCCGGCCCGGGAATCCCCGGCCGGGGCCTTCGGCACGCCCGGGCGCGGTCCTTCGGTCCGAATGTCCGCGCGATGCCCGTTCCTGCCCGTATCGATGCCCGATTCCGTTTACTTTCCCGAAACCCGGGCGTAGCCTGACGCTGAAACCACAGGTTCGGGCATGGAACGGACGTAAACCCACATGTACGCACCGGAGCGCCAGCAGGCGATCCTCAGCCTCGCCCGCGAGAGGGGCCGGGTCGACGTGCTCTCCCTCGCCGAGGAGTTCCAGGTCACCGCCGAGACCGTACGGCGCGACCTCAAGGCACTCGACCGCGCCGGGCTCGTCCGCCGCGTCCACGGCGGCGCCATACCGGCCGGCCGGCTCGACTTCGAGCCCGACCTCGCCGAACGCGAGTCCACCGCCGCCGACGAGAAGGACCGGATCGTCCGCGCCGCCCTCGCCGAACTCCCCGAGGAGGGCAGCGTCGTCCTCGACGCCGGCAGCACGCTGGCGCGGCTCGCCGCGGAGTTCCCCCTGGACCGGGACCTGACCGTCGTCACGCACGCCCTGCCCGTCGCCGCCCGGCTCGCCGACCACCCCGGCATCGACCTCCACCTGGTCGGCGGCCGCGTCCGCCACCGCACCCGCGCCGCCGTCGACGCCTGGGCGCTGCGGGCGTACGGGGAGATCCGCGCCGACGTCGCCTTCCTCGGCGCGAACGGCTTCTCGCCCGAGCACGGCCTGACCACCCCCGACCTCGCCGAGGCCGCCGTCAAGCGGGCCGTCATCGCCGCCGCCCGCCGGGTCGTGCTGCTCGCCGACTCCGCCAAGCACGGCCAGGAGCACTTCGCCCGCTTCGGCGGCCTCGCCGACGTCGACCTGCTCATCACCGACAGCGGCCTCTCCGACGAGGACGCCGCCGCCATCGAGGCGGCCGGAACGGAGGTCGTCCGCGCATGATCCTCACCGTCACCCCCAACCCTTCCCTGGACCGCACCTACGAGGTCCCCGCCCTGGACCGCGGCGAGGTGCTCCGCGCCTCCGCGGAACGCGTGGACCCCGGCGGCAAGGGCGTCAACGTCTCCCGCGCGGTCGCCGCCGCCGGGCACCGCACCGTCGCCGTCGTCCCGCTCGGCGGGGCGCCCGGGGCGCTGGTCGCCCAACTGCTCGCCGGGCAGGGCATCGAGGTCGCACCCGTGCCGCTCGCCGGGCCGACCCGCTCCAACATCGCGATCGCCGAACCCGACGGCACCCTGACGAAGGTCAACGCGCCGGGCCCCCGGCTGACGCCCGAGGAGTCCGAGACCGTCCTCGCCACCGTCTTCGCCCACGCCCCGTCCGCCGACTGGATCGCCTGCTGCGGCAGCCTCCCGCGCGGCCTGGCCCCCGAGTGGTACGCCGAGCTGGTCACCCGCGCCCACGGCGCCGGGGCCCGGATCGCCCTCGACACCTCGGGCCCCTCGCTGCTCGCGGCCCTCGCCGCCCGCCCGGACGTCGTCAAGCCCAACGCCGAGGAGCTCGCGGAGGCCGTCGGCCGCCCGCTCGCCACCGTCGGCGACGCGGTCAAGGCGGCGGAGGAGCTGCGGGACCTCGGCGCGGGCGCCGTCCTCGCCAGCCTCGGCGCCGACGGCCAGCTCCTCGTCGCCGCGGACGGCGTCCACTACGGCCGGGCCGCGGTCTCCGCGGTCCGCTCCAACGTCGGCGCGGGCGACGCGTCCCTCGCCGGCTTCCTGGCCGCGGGCGGCGAGGGCCCCGAAGCCCTGGCCGCGGCCGTGGCCCACGGCGCTGCGGCCGTCCAGCTTCCCGGCAGCGAGATGCCCACCCCGGCGGACCTGGACCCGACGGCGGTCACGGTGACCGCCGACGTCCCCCTGGACCTGGTCCTGAGCGAGCCGGGCGGTGCGCGGTGAACGCGAGGGCCGCGGACCGCTCGGGCCACCCGTCGGTGGCGGGCGGGGCGGGGGCGGCCTGCCTGGACCTGTCGGTGGCGGGCGGGGCCCGCCTCGATCCGCCGGTGGCCGGCGCGGCCTTCGGCGCACCTCTGGAACCCGTACTCAGCGAGCAAGGGAGCCCGCGATGAGCAGCATGATCACCGCGGACCTGGTCGATCTCGACCTGTCCGCCGAAACCAAGGAGGCGGCGGCCCGCTCGCTCGCCGAACGGATGGTCGCCCGGGGCCGGGTCACCGACCTCGACGGCTTCCTGGCGGACGTCGCCGCCCGCGAGGCCCAGATGCCGACCGGGCTCGACGGCGGCATCGGGATCCCGCACTGCCGCAGCGCCCACGTCACCGAGCCGACCCTGGCCTTCGGCCGCTCCGCCGCGGGCATCGACTTCGGCGCCCCCGACGGCCCGGCGGACCTGGTCTTCCTGATCGCGGCCCCGGCCGGCGCGGACGACGCCCACCTGACGATCCTCTCCTCGCTGGCCCGGCACTTGATGGACGCCGAGTTCACGGGGGCGCTCCGGGCGGCGACCTCTCCGGCGGCAGCGGCGGCGCTGATCGCGGGGGAGGAGGCTCCGGAGACCCCGTCCGGCGGGCCGGAGACCCCGTCCGGTGGGCCGGAGACCGCGTCCGGTGGTACGGCCCCGGTCGCCGCGTCGGACGGCGCGGCCTTCCGAATCGTCGCCGTCACCTCCTGCCCCACCGGCATCGCCCACACCTACATGGCCGCCGAGGCCCTGGAGAAGGCGGGCGAGGCGGCGGGGGTGGAGCTGGTGGTCGAGACGCAGGGCTCGGCCGGGTTCACCCGGCTCGACCCGGCGGTCGTCGCCGCCGCGGACGGCGTGATCTTCGCGCACGACGTCCCCGTACGGGAGAAGGAACGGTTCGCCGGAAAGCCGACCGTCGACGTCGGCGTCAAGGCCGGCATCAACCGCCCCGCCGAACTCGTCGCCGAGGTCCGCGACAAGGCCGCCCGCGGCGAGGTCGCCGCCCCGGTCGCCGCCACCCCGGTGGAGAGGGCGGGCGAGCCGGACGAGGGGTACGGCACCAAGCTCCGCAAGTGGCTCATGTCCGGCGTCAGCTACATGGTGCCGTTCGTCGCCGCAGGCGGCCTCCTCATCGCCCTCGGCTTCGCCCTCGGCGGCTGGGACATCAACAAGGCCCCCTCCGTGGCCGAGCACTTCGCCTGGGGCCAGGTCGACAGCTGGGCCGCCCTGATGTTCCAGATCGGCGGACTGGCCTTCGGCTTCCTCGTACCGGTCCTCGCCGGATACATCGCGTACGGCATGGCGGACCGCCCCGGTCTCGTCCCCGGCTTCGTCGGCGGCGCGATCTCCCTCACCATCAACGCGGGCTTCCTCGGCGGTCTCGTCGCCGGTCTGGTGGCCGGCGGCACGGTGCTCGCCATCCAGAAGGTGCGGATCCCCGCCGCGCTCAGAGGCATCATGCCGGTGGTCGTGATCCCGCTGCTCTCGTCGATCGTCGTCGGCTTCCTGATGTTCCTCGTCATCGGCAAGCCGATCGCGAGCCTCCAGAACGCGCTGACCGACTGGCTGTCCGGCCTCTCCGGCGCCAACGCGGTGATCCTCGGCGTGATCCTGGGCCTGATGATGTGCTTCGACCTCGGCGGTCCCGTCAACAAGGTCGCGTACGCCTTCGCCGTCGGCGGCCTCGCCACCCCCAACGAGGGCTCCCTCAAGGTCATGGCCGCGGTGATGGCCGCGGGCATGGTGCCGCCGCTCGCGATGGCGCTGGCAACGACCGTGCGCGGCCGGCTCTTCACCAAGACCGAACGGGAGAACGGCAAGGCCGCCTGGGTGCTCGGCGCCTCCTTCATCTCGGAGGGCGCGATCCCGTTCGCCGCGGCGGACCCGCTGCGGGTCATCCCGGCGGCGATGGCGGGCGGCGCGGTCACCGGCGCCCTGTCGATGGCCTTCGAGTGCACCCTGCGGGCCCCGCACGGCGGCCTGTTCGTGATCCCGCTGATCGGCAACCCGCTGCTGTACCTGCTCGCGATCGCGGCCGGCACGGTGGTGAGCGCCGCGGTGGTCATCCTCCTCAAGAGCGCGCGGAAGCCCGCGCCGGGGGAGACGCGGGCGGACGCGGCGGGCGAAGCGGCCGAGACCGCGACGAAGGTGACCGTCGCGGCCTGACCGGGCCGTGCCCGGACCGTGGAGAGGAGGGACCCCGAGGGGTCCCTCCTCCTTCTCGTCGCCGTCAGCGGTCGATGACGGCGACGCTGTTCTTCAGGTCGCCCACCGAGCGGCTGACGGGAGTGACGGTCGCCCTCCCGGTCCGCACCCGCTGAGCGCGGCGGGCGAGGACCGGGAAGGGCGGGGGCGCGGGGGTCACCGCACCCGGGACCGGGACTCCATCGCCTCGCGGGCCGCGCGCTCGTCCGCGTACACCTCGCACATGTGGCGCCCGTCCGGGGTCGCCGTGTGCTCGACCTCCCAGAGGCTGACCTCGCTGCCGTCGAGGAGCAGGAACTGGTGCTCGTAGAGGGTGAAGCCGGCGTCCCGGCCGCCCTCCACGGGGCACTGGCGCCCGAAGGCCTGGGTGATGTGGTGCGCGAACGCGAGCCGGAGCCGCCGGGCGGTCGGCTCGCCGGGCCGGTCCGCGTTCTCCGCGCGCCGGAGCACCCGGCGGGCGTGGTCCGCGGAGTTGTCCGGCACGTACATCCTGGGCTGGGCCGGTATGGGGCGCGCGAGGAGCGCGCTCAGCACCTCCAGGTCGTCGTCCTCGTCGGCGGCCAGGCCGTCGGCGCGCTCCACGCTCCAGCCGAGCGAGGGGCCGGAGGGCAGCCGCGAGGCGGCCAGCCGGGCCTCGGACTCCTCCACGTACAGCTCGTGGTGCTCGGTGCCGTCGCGGCCGGAGTTGTGCACCAGCTCCCAGAGGCTGAGGGCCGTGCCGTCGGCGAGCAGATAGGTGTGGCGGTAGGTGGTGCGGTGCAGCGACGCGCTGTGGTGCGAGGAGTGCAGCGCGCTGGAGTGGGCGAGCGCCGACGCCAGGCGCTCGACCGTGGAGTCGGGCAGGTCGAAGGAGTTGAGAGCCCGGCCGAGGAGCCGCTCAACCTGGGTGTCGGTCGTCTCGTACGGGTCGTGCGAAGGATCCTGCGGATCGTGCGGATCGTTCAAGGGGGTCTCCAGGCCGTCGCCGCATGTCACTTGGTGCTTGCTAAACGTAGTCCCTGGGTCTGACATCGTGTCTCGCGTTCGGGAAAACGGACGGGGGCGCGCATCGAGTTCCCGCGCCCCCTCACGAGTTCGTCAACTCCCTTTGGTATACCGGCAGTCGGTTCAGGGGGCTAGTCGTCGTACGGGTCGCCGTAGAGCTCGCGGTACGCGGGGTGGTCCCCGCCCGGCCCGGTCACCCCCGTCTCCGGGGCGAGAACCGCCTGGACGATGGCCCGCGTGACCGCGTCCGCGCCCGCCGCGAGGATCTCGTTCAGGGCGAGCGGACCCGCCTCCGCGGGCAGTTCGCGCTCCCCGGTCGCGAGGGCGAAGACGGTGTCGCCGTCGTTGAGGAGATGCACCGGACGGACGGCGCGCGCGATGCCGTCGTGCGCCGTCCCCGCGAGCTTCTGCGCCTGCGCGCGGGTCAGCGCCGCGTCCGTGGCGACCACCGCCAGCGTGGTGTTCATGGGCGGCGGCGTGCCCTCCGCCCGGGCCTCGGCGAGCCGGCGCCGCGCCGCCTCGTGCACGGCCGGGTCGGGGAAGACGGGGCGCCCGCCTTCGAAGTACCGCCCGTACGGCACGCCCGTCTCCGGGTCGACCGCCGAGCCGACCGCGTTGACGACCACCAGCACCCCCACCGTGATCCCCGAGTCCAGCACGGTGCTCGCGGTCCCCACCCCGCCCTTGAGCCCGCCGACCACGGCCCCCGTGCCCGCGCCCACCGTGCCCGTCGCCACCGGCGCGTAGGGACCGGTCCGGGCGGCGTCCTCCACCGCCGCCCGGCCGGTCGAGGCGTCGGGCCGGGCCGCGAAGTCGCCGCCCCGGCCGAGGTCGAAGAGGCAGGCTGCGGGCACGACCGGCACCACGTGCGCCGGGTCGGGCCCGACCCGCACCCCGCGCCGCTGCCCCTCCAGCCAGGCCATCACCCCGGCCGCCGCGTCGAGCCCGTACGCGCTGCCGCCGGTCAGGACGACGGCGTCGATCCGCTGGACCAGGTTGCGCGGGTCCAGCGCGTCCGTCTCCCGCGTCCCGGGCCCCCCGCCGCGCACGTCCACGGCGGCCACGGCCCCGCCCTCCGGGGCGAGGACGACGGTGGTGCCGGACAGCGCCAGCTCCCCCGGAACCCGCGCGTGACCGACCCGCAGGCCGCCCACGTCGGTGAGTGCGTCATGCCGATGCAGTGTCATGTCCCCTGCGTACCACGCGGGTCAGCGCTTGGGTCCGAGATACGTGCCGCCGGAGGCGTCGATCACGGTGCCGGGATCCATCGGCCCTCCGCGGAGGCGAGGAAGGCGACCGGGGCGGCGATGTCGTCGGGCCTGCCGACCCAGGGCGGTGCCTGCCCGCCGATCGGCATGTCCGCCGGCTGCGGCACGGCGGCCATCGCGGCCGCCGGCCTGGCGGTCTGCGTCGGCCCGGGGGAGACCGTGTCGACGGTGATCCGGCGGGCGCTGACGGGCGCTGACGGCCGCCGCCGGCGCGCGCACGCGCGGGCCGCCGGGAGCGGGGCCGCCGGGAGCGGGGGCGCCGGAGGCGGTGAGCGGGCCGAGCAGCCGGAGGATCACGCGGGCGTTGTGGCTCAGGCGGCGTCGCGGGTGGCCGGGTTGGTCGCGGTCAGGGTCACCCCCACCGCGACCGTGGCGGCGGCGACCAGACCGGCCGCGAAGACCGCCCAGTGTCCGGCGAACGTGCACATGAGGATGGCGAGGGAGGCGACCGGGAGGACGGACTGCTGGGCGATGCCGACCTTGAAGTAGCGGGCGTGCAGGAGCCACACGCAGAGGAGGAAGACGGCGGTGGGGATGGTGACGGCGGAGGAGGCGGCGAGCGTGGAGATGTGCGCCTTGCCGACGGCCTGCTCGACGGAGATCTCCAGGCCGGCGCCGATCGCGGCGGCCGAGGTGAAGATCAGGAAGTGCCCGTAGCCCCACAGGAAGCCCTGCCGGTTGCTGCTGAGCCGGTCGTGGGCGGGGACGACGAAGTAGATCCACCAGGCGGCGAAGACGATGAGGAGCCCGCCGGCGGCGATAGGCAGCAGCTCGCGGAGGGCGTCGTTCTCCGTGATGCCCGACTTCACGGCGACCGTCGCGGCGGCGATCGACTCGCCGAGCACGATGATCGTGAACAGGCCGTAGCGCTCGGCGATGTGGTGCGGGTGCCACTGCGTGGTGACGTCCTTCTCCGCGAACACCGGCACGGCCATCTCGGCCAGCGCCATCACCAGGAACACCCAGGGCCGCACGTCCTCGGGCACGAGCAGCAGCGCGGTCCAGCCGGCCTGGCAGGCGACGACCCCGCCCGCGTACCGCCGGCACATGGTCCGCTCGGCCGGATCGGTGGCGTGGTGGGCGGCGCGCAGCCACTGGGAGGAGAGCGCGAGCCGCATGACGACGTAGCCGATGAAGACGACGAGGAAGTCGTGCTCCTCGAAGGCGCGGGAGACCCCGGCGGCGAGGATGAGGACGCCGGCGATCTGGACGAGGGTGACCACGCGGTAGAGGGCGTCGTCGTTGTCGTAGGCGGAGGCGAACCAGGTGAAGTTCATCCACGCCCACCAGATGGCCCAGAAGACCATCGTGTAGTTGATGATGCCGGTTCCGGCGTGCCCCTCGGCGACGGAGTGCACGAGTTCGGCACCGGCTTGGGCGACGGCGACGACGAAACAGAGGTCGAAGAAGAGCTCCAGGGGAGTCGCGGCGCGGTGCGACTCCTCACGGGATCGGGCGGTGAGCGGCAGGAAGGGTTGCGTCATGCCCCACAGGACAGCAGACGAGGGGGCGAGGAGGGGATTCCCGGGGGCGCGCGAGCGGACGTGTCCGACCGGGACACGGGGTGGGGCGCGCGGTTCCCGTCCCTCGGGGCCGGGTCCCGGCGGCCCCGCCCCTACCGTCGTCCGCCCGCCACGGAGGCCCGCGCGGAGGGACGGCTCCCCGCCGCCTCCCCGGCCGCGTGCGGCGCCGTCCCGTACCGCTTCGCCACCGCCCCCGCGATCCGCGGGTGGTCGGCCAGCGGTGCCGAGACCGCCCAGACGCCGGGGAGCGCCTCCAGGGCGCGGGTGAAGCGGCCGGGGGCCAGCAGGTGCGCGGCGACCGCGACCCGGCGGAAACCGCGGGCGTGGAGCGAGGCGACGGCCTCGGCGACCGGCGGTGCCGTCGGGCCCGTGGCCGAGCAGTAGGCGGCGGTCACCGGGACCGGGACCAGGTGCGCGAGCCGGTCCAGGGCCGCCAGGGTGCCGTCGTTGCCGCCCGGCCGGGACGAACCGGCACCGGCGACGACGACCGCGTCCGCGGGGCCGCCCGCCGCCCGCTCGGCGGCGCGCAGCCGGTCGCACAGGGCGAGCCCGACGCCCGGCTCGCCGCTCAGGCCGCGGGTGACGGTGCAGTCGAAGTGCCGGGCGACGGCGGGGACGTCGACGGTGCGGTGGTAGCCGTCGCCGAGCAGCAGCGGCACGACGACGGCGCCCGGCCGGTCGGCGAGCACGTACGGCAACGACGGCTTCTGGTGGTCCAGATGGGCGACGGCCACGGGGGCTTCGGTGAGCCGGCGGACGGTGTCCGCGAGCCGGGCGACCGTCGCCCCGGCCTCGGGCACGGCGCTGCCGTGCACGGCGAGTACGAGATCCCGCATGACTGCCTCCGCGACGGCGCCGAACCGGAGGGCCCGTTCACCCCTCCCCAGGGCCCGTCCGGGGCCGCGCCGCCGGTGTCGTTCGGCGGCACGGCCCCCTCGCGGCCCACGCTATGCCCGCGCCGCCGCCCCCCGGCCCCGCCGCAGGTCCCGAACCGCAGGGCCGCAAGTCCCGGAGCATCGGGCCCTTTTCGGGCCCGCCCGGGTGGCCGTGCCGCCCTACCGTCGAAGGCGACGGAGCACGGGACCCTCCCCCTCCACCTGCACTCCCCCCACGTACACGTCACCCGTACCTCCCACCCCACGGAGACCGCCATGGCTGCCGCCCCCGCCGGCCCCGCCCAGCAGACCCGGAACCTCGTGCTGATCGGCCACGGCATGGTCGGGCACCGGCTCCTGGAGGCCCTGGCCGAGCGGGGCGCGCTCGCCGGCCCCGACGGCGGGCCCGGCTGGCGCGCGGTGGTGCTCGCGGAGGAGGACGTCCCCGCGTACGACCGGGTGCACCTCTCCTCGGTCTTCGCCGGCACGGAGCCCGGCCGGCTCGCCCTCCCCGCCCTCGACGAGGACCTCGTCGACCTGCGGCTCGGCGACCCGGCCGAGCACGTCGACACCGCCGCCCGGACGGTCACCACGACCTCCGGCGCCGTGGTGCCGTACGACGTGCTGGTCATGGCCACCGGCTCGTACCCGTTCGTGCCGCCGATCCCCGGAGCCGACGCGGCCGGCTGCTTCACGTACCGCACCCTGTACGACGTCGAGGCCCTCACCTCGTACGCCGGCGCGGGGAACGGCGTCCGCGACGGGGTCGTCATCGGCGGCGGGCTGCTCGGCCTGGAGGCGGCGGGCGCGCTGCGCAGCCTCGGGGTCGCCACGCACGTCGTGGAGTTCGCGCCCCGGCTGATGCCGCTCCAGGTCGACGACGGCGGCGCGGCGGCGCTGCGCGCCACGATCGAGTCGATGGGCGTGGCCGTGCACACGGGGGTCGGCGCGGCCGAGGTCGACGTCGACGCCGACGGCCGGGTGCGGTCCCTGATGCTGTCCGACGGTACGCGGATCCCCGCCGACCTGGTGGTCTTCTCGGCGGGCGTACGGCCCAGGGACCGCCTCGCGCGCGAGGCGGGGCTCGCGGTCGGCGACCGCGGGGGCGTGGCGGTGGACGAACACTGCCGGACGAGCGACCCGTACGTGTACGCGGTCGGCGAGTGCGCCCAGACCTGCGACGGCCGGGTCTACGGCCTGGTCGCCCCCGGCTACCAGATGGCGGAGGTGGTCGCGGACCGGCTCGCGGGGCCGGGCGGCTCGGTGTTCACGGGCGCCGACACGTCGACCAAGCTGAAGCTGCTCGGGGCGGACGTGGCGTCGTTCGGCGACCCGTTCGCCGACGAGCCGCGGGCCACCGAGATCGTGTTCTCGGACGGGCGCGAGGGCGTCTACAAGAAGCTGCTGCTCGGCCCGGAGGGGCAGCTCCTCGGCGGCATCCTGGTGGGTGACGCGGAGGCGTACGGCTCGCTGCGGCCGCACGCGGGGAGGCAGCTCCCGGCCCCGCCCGAGGCCTTCCTCCTGCCGTCCCCGGACGGCGCGGGGCAGCTGCCGGGCGCGGAGGCCCTCGCGGACGACGCCGTCGTCTGCTCGTGCCACAACGTCACCAAGGGAGCGGTGCGGGAGGCGATCGCCGAGCACGGGCTCGTCGACGTCGGCGGCGTCAAGCGCTGCACCAAGGCGGGCACCGGCTGCGGCGGCTGCCTGAACACCCTCCAGGCGGTCCTGGACGCGGCCGGCGTGGAGAAGCCGCGCGGGCTGTGCGAGCACTTCCCGGAGCTGGGCCGCTCCGAGATCTACGACCTGATCCGCACGGAACACATCCGCTCCTTCACCGAGTTGATGGAGCGGTACGGGAGTGTTGACGCGGGTGCGGGTGCGGGTGCGGGTGCGGGTGCGGGCGCGGGCACGGTCGGGGGCGCGGGCACGGTCGGGGGCGCGGGCTCCGGCTCCGCTGCCGGCTCCGGCTCCGGCGCGGTCTCCGGCTGCACGGTCTGCAAGCCCGTCGTCGCCAACGTCCTCGGCACCCTCGCCCCCGAACTCGGGCTGCGGCACGTCCTGGAGGGCGAACAGGCGGCGCTCCAGGACTCCAACGACCTGTTCCTCGCCAACCTCCAGAAGGACGGCACCTACTCGGTCGTGCCGCGCGTCCCGGGCGGCGAGATCACCGCCGAGCAGCTCATCGTCATCGGCGAGGTGGCCCGCGACCACGGTCTCTACAGCAAGATCACGGGCGGCCAGCGCATCGACCTGTTCGGCGCGCGGAAGGAGGAGCTCCCCGCGATCTGGCGCCGGCTGATCGCCGCGGGCTTCGAGTCGGGCCAGGCGTACGGGAAGTCGCTGCGGACGGTGAAGTCCTGCGTCGGCTCCAAGTTCTGCCGCTTCGGGCAGGGCGACTCGGTGCAGCTCGCGATCGACCTGGAGCTGCGCTACCGGGGCCTGCGCGCCCCGCACAAGTTCAAGGGCGGGGTGTCGGGCTGCCTGCGCGAGTGCGCGGAGGCACGCGGCAAGGACATCGGCGTGATCGCCACCGCCGGCGGCTGGAACCTGTACGTCGGCGGCAACGGCGGCACCACCCCCCGCCACGCCGACCTGCTGGCCGCCGACCTCTCGGCGGCGGAACTGTTCGCCCTGGTCGACCGCTTCCTCATGTACTACATCCGCACGGGCGAGCGCCTGGAGCGCACCTCCGCCTGGCTGGAGCGCCTGGGCGGGACCGGCGGCGGCATCGCGCACCTGCGGGAGGTCCTCGTGGAGGACTCGCTGGGGATCTGCGCCGAGCTGGAGGCGCAGATGGACCGGCACGTGGCCGCGTACCGCGACGAGTGGCAGGCGGTCCTGGAGGACCCGGCGGCCCTGGAGCGCTTCGAGCCGCACGTGGCGGGCGTCCGGTTCCTGGAGCCCGGCCGGGGCCGGGCCGCGGTGCTCGCCGACGGGACGGAGGCCGCGCTGTTCAAGGACGGCACGGGCGAGGTGTACGCGGTGGGCAACCGGGACCCGTTCTCGGGCGCCGACGTCATCGCGAACGGGATCATGGGCACCCGCGGCGGCGTGCCGGTGGTGGCCTCGCCGATGCACAAGCAGGAGTTCGACCTGCGGACCGGCGTCTGCCTGGACGACCCGGAGGTGGCGCTGCCGCTGCTGGCGGTCCCCCAGGTCCCGAAGGGTTCGTAGGGCCCGGGACCGACGGGACCTACGCCGTGCCGTCCGCCGACGATGGACTCTCACGCCGGCCTTGTGCGGCGGCGCAGCCTGGAAGGGCAAGAACCACTCGGAAAAGTCAGGGAAGCGCCATGAGTTCCGTAGCCCAGGACAGCAGAACGCAGGCCGGTCCGTCACCCGCCTCGTACGACACGGAGCAGTACCGCCCCGGCCGGCCCATCACGGACTGGGAGCCGGAGAACGAGCTGTTCTGGAAGTCGGTCGGCAAGAAGGTCGCCAACCGCAACCTGTGGATCGCGGTTCCGGCGCTGCTCGTGGCCTTCGTCGTCTGGCAGGTCTGGTCGGTCACCGCGACCAACCTGAAGGACGTCGGCTTCTCCTTCTCCACCTCCCAGCTGTTCTGGCTGACGGCCATCCCCGGTCTGACCGGCGGCACGGCCCGGATCTTCTACACCTTCCTCGGCCCGATGGTCGGCCAGCGGCGCTTCACCGCCCTGTCGACGGTGGTGCTGATCGTGCCGCTGATCTGGCTGGGCATCGCGATCCAGGACCCGTCGACCTCGTACGGCGTGATGGTCGCGATCGCCGCGCTCTGCGGCATCGGCGGCGCCAACTTCGCCTCCTCCCTCGCCAACATCGGCTTCTTCTTCCCCAAGGCGAAGAAGGGCAGCGCGACCGGCATCAACGGCGGCCTGGGCAACCTGGGCGTCTCGGTGGTCCAGCTGCTCACCCCGATCGTCATCACCTGGTCGACGATCGCCATCGGCTCCGCCCAGCACAAGGCGGACGGCACCCCGGTCTACCTGCAGAACGCGGCCTTCATCTGGGTGCCCGTGCTGCTGGTGCTGGCCGCCGTGGCCTGGTTCGGGCAGAACGACCTGAAGGTGGCCTCCACCCCCTTCAGCAAGCAGAAGGTCATCTTCAAGCGCAAGCACAACTGGCTGATGACCTGGCTCTACGTCGGCACCTTCGGCTCCTTCATCGGCTTCGCCGCGGCGCTCCCGATGCTGATCAAGACCACCTTCCCGGACTACTCGGTCGCCACCTACGCCTGGATGGGCCCGGCGGTCGGCGCCCTCGCCCGGTGGGCGGGCGGCTGGATCGCGGACAAGTGGGGCGGCGCGCGGGTGACGATCCTGTCCTTCGTGGGCATGGCGATCTCCATCATCGGCGTGATCAACTTCCTGCCCTCGGGCGGTGGCGGAGGCTCCTTCTACGGATTCTTCTTCTGCTTCCTCGCGGCCTTCCTCTTCTCCGGCATCGGCAACGGTTCGACCTTCCGGCAGATCCCGGTCATCTTCCGAGGCACCCACCTGAAGGGGCTGACGGAGGGCACCCCGGAATACGCCCGGGCCCTCAAGCAGGCGGAAATGGAGTCCGGTGCGGTCACCGGCTTCACCTCGGCCATCGCGGCCTACGGCTTCTTCTTCATCCCTGCCCTCTTCGGCTCGGTGGCCGTGACCAGCGCGATGTGGGGATTCGTCGCCTTCTACGCCAGCTGCACCGTCGTGACCTGGTGGTTCTACGCCCGCAAGGGCGCCGAGGCCCCCAGCTGACCGGCCCTGTCCCCGTCCGGAAAAGGCCCCGCCCAGGCGGGGCCTTCTCCCATTCCCGGAACGGGACCTAGGGCCATCGACTGGTGACCATTGCCGCCCCCTTTGATCGATCAAAGGGAGTGGAATGGAAGCAAGCAAAGAGGCTATGTCGAATGATCGAGAAGGCGGTGCGGGCAGTGACTGCGACCCCTGCTGAAGCGACGGTGAACGAGGGAGCCTGGAAGGGCTTCAAGGGCGGCCTCTGGCGCGACGCCATCGACGTCCGTGACTTCATCCAGCAGAACTACACGCCGTACGAGGGCGACGACTCCTTCCTCGCCGGCCCCACCGAGCGGACCACCGCCGTGTGGAAGGCCATCACGGACAAGTTCCCGGAGGAGCGCGCGAAGGGCGTCTACGACGTCTCGTACGACATCCCCTCCACCATCACCGCCCACGCCCCCGGCTACATCGACCGCGACAAGGACCTGATCGTCGGTCTCCAGACGGACGCGCCGCTCAAGCGCGCGATCATGCCGTACGGCGGCTGGCGCATGGTCGCCGGCGCCCTGGAGACCTACGGCTACCCGGTCTCCGCGGAGCTGGAGAAGGTCTTCACCGAGTACCGCAAGACCCACAACGCGGGTGTCTTCGACGCGTACACCCCCGAGATCCGCGCCGCCCGCAAGGCCGGCATCGTCACCGGACTCCCCGACGCCTACGGCCGCGGCCGCATCATCGGCGACTACCGGCGCGTGGCCCTCTACGGCGTCGACCGCCTCATCGCGGTGAAGAAGGAGGAGAAGGAGGAGCTCAACTCCCTCCCCGCCGGTCACCGTTCGCTCGAGGAGACCATCCGGCTGCGCGAGGAGCTCTCCGAGCAGATGCGCGCCCTCGGCGAGCTGAAGGCGATGGCCGCCTCCTACGGCTACGACATCTCCGGCCCCGCCACCACCGGCCGCGAGGCCATCCAGTGGCTGTACTTCGCCTACCTCGCCGCCGTGAAGGAGCAGAACGGCGCCGCGATGTCGCTGGGCCGCACCTCCACCTTCGTCGACGTCTACCTCCAGCGCGACCTCGAGGCCGGCCTCCTCACCGAGGAGCAGGCCCAGGAACTGGTCGACGACTTCATCATCAAGCTGCGCATCGTCCGCTTCCTGCGCACTCCCGAGTACGACGAGCTGTTCTCCGGCGACCCGACCTGGGTCACCGAGTCCATCGCCGGCATGGGCGAGGACGGGCGGCCGCTGGTCTCCAAGACCTCCTTCCGCTACCTCCAGACCCTCTACAACCTCGGCCCGGCCCCCGAGCCGAACATGACCGTCTTCTGGTCGCCGCAGCTCCCCCAGGGCTTCAAGGAGTTCTGCGCCAAGGTCTCCATCGACACCTCCTCCGTGCAGTACGAGTCGGACGAGCTGATGCGCCCGCGCTTCGGCGACGACACCGCCATCGCCTGCTGCGTCTCGGCGATGCCCGTCGGCAAGCAGATGCAGTTCTTCGGCGCCCGCGTGAACCTCGCCAAGACCCTCCTGTACGCGATCAACGGCGGCCGCGACGAGAAGTCCGGCGCCCAGGTCGGCCCCGAGACCGGCGCCATCACCTCGGACGTGCTCGACTACGACGAGGTCATGCGCAAGTTCGACGAGCAGATGGAGTGGCTGGCCGACGTCTACGTCCACGCCCTGAACGTCATCCACTACATGCACGACCGGTACGCCTACGAGCGCATCGAGATGGCCCTCCACGACCGCGACGTGCGCCGCACGATGGCCTGCGGCATCGCCGGCCTCTCGGTCGCCGCCGACTCGCTGGCCGCCGTGAAGTACGCCAAGGTCACCCCGGTGCGCGATGAGACCGGCCTGGCCACCGACTACACGATCGAGGGCGAGTTCCCCGCCTACGGCAACAACGACGAGCGCGTCGACGAGATCGCCGTGTGGCTGGTCGAGGAGTTCATGAAGAAGGTGCGCAAGCACCCGACCTACCGGAACGCCGAACACACCCAGTCCGTCCTGACCATCACCTCCAACGTCGTCTACGGCAAGAAGACCGGCAACACCCCCGACGGGCGCCGCGCCGGTGAGCCGTTCTCCCCTGGCGCCAACCCGATGAACGGCCGCGACACCCACGGCTACGTGGCCTCGGCCCTGTCGGTCGCCAAGCTCCCGTACGAGGACGCCGAGGACGGCATCTCGCTGACCAACACCGTCACCCCGGACGGCCTGGGCCGCACCCCCGAGGAGCGGATCAAGAACCTCGCCGGTGTCCTCGACGGCTACATGGCCAGCGACGGCTTCCACATGAACGTCAACGTCCTCAACCGGGACGTCCTGATGGACGCGATGGAGCACCCGGAGAACTACCCGCAGCTCACCATCCGGGTCTCCGGATACGCGGTGAACTTCGTCCGGCTGACCCGTGAGCAGCAGCTCGACGTCCTGAACCGCACCTTCCACGGGTCCCTGTGACCACGGGGCCGGCCCTCACCGGCCGGCCCCCCAAGACCCGCGCGGCCCCGGGGCCCGATTCCTCGACCCTCACCCGGGCCCCGGAGCCGCGCGCGACACCCGCCCCGAGGACGCCACCGCCCCCGTCGACGGCACCGCCCCTTCCCGCACCACCGCTTCCACCTCTTCCGCACCACCTCTTCCGCACCACCTCTTCCATCCGCCCGGACAGGAGGCCCTGCCATGGCCGTGCTCCTCGGCTCGGACATTCCGACCCTTCCCATCACCCCGGCCGCCGCGGCGACCCAGCGGCCCTCCGAGGGGTCCGTGCACTCCTGGGACCTGTCCACCGGCGTCGACGGCCCCGGCACCCGCTTCGTCACCTTCCTCTCCGGCTGCCCCCTGACCTGCCTCTACTGCCACAACCCCGACACGTGGCGGATGCGCAACGGCAAGCGCACCTCGGCCGACGACGTGATCGCGGAAGCGGGCAAGTACACCCGCTTCATCTCCGCGTCCGGCGGCGGGGCCACCGTCTCGGGCGGCGAACCGCTGCTCCAGCCCGTCTTCACCGGCGAGCTGCTGCACCGGATGAAGCACGAGCTCGGGCTGCACACCGCCCTGGACACCTCGGGCTTCCTGGGCGTGCGCGCGACCGACGCCCTGCTGCGCGACACCGACCTGGTCCTTCTCGACATCAAGTCCTGGGACCCGGACACGTACCAGAAGGTGACCGGCCGGCCGCTGCGGCCGACCCTGGACTTCGCCCGGCGCCTCGCCGACCTCGGCCAGGAGGTCCACGTCCGCTTCGTGCTCGTCCCGGGGCTGACCGACGACCCCGCCAACGTGGAGGGAGTCGCCGCCTTCGCCGCCGGTCTCGGCAACGTCTCCCGCGTGGACATCCTCCCCTTCCACAAGCTCGGCGAAGCGAAGTGGCAGGCACTCGCCAAGCCCTTCACCCTCCACGACACGCCCTCCCCGACTTCGGAGCAGGTCACCGCCGTGCGTGAGGTCTTCCGGTCCCACGGCTTGTACGCCGTCTGACAATCTGACAAGCCGGGCGGCACGCTCACCCACCTGCGCGGGAAAACAGGACAAAGCTAAATCATTCGCCCTACGGTGACCGCGTGACCGAGCCACCGCAGGCCCCCGCCGAGCCACCGCAGGCCCCCACCGGGACGCCGCCCGCCGCCGCCGACCCGCCGCCGCAGACCCCCGCCCAGGTACGCCGCCGCGCGAGCCTCGCGGGGGTCGTCGTCTCCCTCCTGCTGATCCTCGCGATCGTCCTCGGCAGCCGGCTGTTGCGCGACTTCGACTCGGCCCTCCTGCCCTATGCGGTGGCGACCGTCTTCCTCGCCTTCGGCGTCGCCTACCGCTACACCGTGTGGGTCTCCGCCCCCGGCGCCCGGCGTCTGTTCAAGCAGGGCTGGCGCGCCTTCTTCTCCGCCGAGAACTTCCGCAGGGCACCCACCGCCCTGCCCCGGATGATCGCCACCTACCTCGGCTTCCAGAAGTTCCTCGGCGCCCGCTCGCACGCCCGCTGGGCCGCCCACCAGCTGATCTTCTGGGGCTGCGTGCTCGCCGCCCTGATCACCTTCCCGCTGACCTGGGGCTGGTTCACCTTCACCTCCTCGACCGGCTCGGGCCCCGGCTACGAGATGCGGATCTGGGGCTTCAAGGTCCTCGGCTTCAACGCGCTGAACGCCGTCGGCTGGCTGATGTTCCACGGCCTGGACATCGCCGCCGTCCTCGTCATCCCCGGCGCCTCCTACTTCCTCTGGCGCCGGATGAAGGACCGCGGGGCCATCACCGGCCAGCGCTTCGCCTACGACCTGGTCCCGCTGATCGCCCTCATCGTGATCTCGGTGACCGGCCTGCTGCTCACCTTCTCCTCGATCTTCCTGCACGGCGGCGGCTACGAGTTCCTGGCGATCCTGCACATGGTGTCGGTGGTCTTCACCCTGATCTACATCCCGTTCGGGAAGTTCTTCCACATCGTGCAGCGGCCGGCCGCGGTCGGCATGCAGCTCTTCAAGTACACCGCGCGCCGCAAGGACGGGACCGGCGCCGTCCCGGGGGCCGCCGTCCCGGGGGCCGCCGCCGCGGCGGCAGCCGCCGACGAGGGGCTCCTCGCCTGCCGCCGCTGCGGAGAGCCCATCGACACCGCCCCCTACGTCGAGAACCTCCAGGGCACCATGCGCGACCTCCGGCTCGACTTCGACGAATGGGCCGAGTACTGCCCCCGCTGCAAGCGCGTCCTGCGCGGCAACGCCTACCTCACCCACGTCAAGAAGGGCTTCAAGTGACGCACGCGCAGGCCGGGCAGCCGCTGCCGCTCGACCCCTCGGTCGCCCCGCCCGGCACGCGGAACTTCCGCGACGCCGGAGGCATCCCCGCCGACCGCTGGCACGCCGACCAGAACGGGGAGACCCTCGTCCCCACCCACTGCTGCTTCTGCGGCGTGCAGTGCGGCATGTACCTGCGGGTCGACCAGGCGGGCAAGGTCTTCGGCGTCGAACCCCGCAACCACGACATCAACCGGATGCGGCTCTGTCCCAAGGGCATCAACGCCTACCAGCAGGTCAACCACCCCGACCGGCTCACCTCCCCGCTCATGCGGAGCAACCGCGACGAGCCCTTCCGCGAGGTCAGCTGGGAGGAGGCCCTCGACTTCACCGTCTCCGAGGTCCGCCGCATCCAGGGCGAGTACGGCAACGACGCCTTCGGTCTGCTCGGCGGCGCCAGCCTCTTCTCCGAGAAGACCTATCTGGTCGGCAAGTTCGCCCGGGTCGCCCTGAAGACCCGGCACGTCGACTACAACGGGCGCCTGTGCATGGTCTCCGCCGCCGGCGCCAACAAACTCGCCTTCGGCATCGACCGGGCCGGCAACCCCTTCTCCGACATCCTCCTCACCGACTGCCTGCTGATCGCCGGCTCCAACGTCGGCGAATGCTTCCCCGTCATGACCCAGTACCTCTGGGGCGCCCGGGACCGGGGCGCCACCCTGATCGTCGTCGACCCGCGCGAGACCCCCATCGCCCGCACCGCCGACCTGCACGTCGCCCTCAAGCCCGGCACCGACTCCGCCTTCTTCAACTCCGTCCTCCACGTCGTCGTCGCCGAAGGCCTCACCGACGAGGCCTACCTCGCCGCCCACACCACCGGCTGGGAGGAGGTGAAGAAGACCGTCGCCGACTATCCGCCCGCCCGCGCCGCCGAGATCTGCGGCGTCCCCGAGGAACAGATCGTCCAGGTCGCCCGCATGTTCGCCGGCGTCGACAAGGCCATGGCCTGGCACGCCCGCGGCGTCGAACACCACTCCCAGGGCGTCGAGAACTGCCTGTCGATCATCAACCTGTGCGTCGCCACCGGGAACATCGGCCGCCCCGGCGCCGGCTACGGCACCATCACCGGCCAGGGCAACGGCCAGGGCGGTCGCGAACACGGCCAGAAGTCCGACCTCCTGCCCGGCGGCCGCTCCATCGCCAACCCCGAACACCGCCGTCAGATCTGCGAGATCTGGGGCATCGACGAGGCCGAGCTGCCGCCCGCCGGAACCTCCATGATGGAGATGGTCTGGCAGATGCAGCGCCGCGAGATCCGCGGCCTCATCGGCATCTGCAACAACCCCTTCGTCTCCCTCCCGAACTACGCCACGGTGAAGGACGGGTACGACACCGCCGAGTTCCACGCCCAGTTCGACTTCTTCCTCTCCGAGACCGCGGCCAACGCCCACGTCGTCTTCCCCGTCACCGTCTGGGCCGAGGACGAGGGCGTCATGGCCAACGCCGAGGCCCGGGTGGTCAAGCACAACAAGGCCCAGGAACCACCCGCCGGCGTCCGCACCGACACCTGGGTCATCTGCGAACTCGCCAGACGCCTCGGCGCCGCCGACAAGTTCGACTTCCCCGACTCCCGCTCCGTCTTCGAGGAGCTGCGCATCGCCTCCGCCGGAACGGTCAACGACTACTACGGCATCACCTACGAGCGGCTGGAGGAGACCGGCGGCATCGCCTGGCCCTGCCCGGACACCGAGCACCCCGGCACCCCCCGCCTCTTCGAGGACGGCCGGACCTACCACCCCGACGGCAAGGTCCACCTGCAGGTCGTCGAATGGCACCCGCCCATGGACCCGTACAGCGAGGAATTCCCCCTCTCCCTGACGACCGGGCGCACCGTCGCCCACTTCCTCTCCGGCAACCAGACCCGCCGCCTGGGCGCCCTCGTCGAGCAGACCCCCCGCCCCTGGGTCGAGGTGCACCCCTCCCTCGGCTTCCGCAACGGCGACCCGGTCCGCGTCGTCACCCGACGCGGCAGCGAGGTCTTCCCCGCCCTGGTCACCGAGGCCATCCGCCCCGACACCGTCTTCGTCCCGTACCACTGGCCCGTGCCCACGGCCGCCAACGCGCTGACCATCGACGCGCTCGACCCCCGCTCCAAGATCCCCGAGTACAAGGTCTGCGCCGCCCGCGTCGAGCCGGCCGAACGGATCGACGAGGTCCCCGCGCCGCCCACCGCCCCCGGCCAGGTCGCCTACCCGGAGACCCAGGTCTCCCGCGCCGACCCCCTGCCCCCCACGGCCCCCCAGGGCCGTGGCACCTCGGAGAGGAGCTGACGCCGCACATGATGGGCCGCACCATCTTCATCGACCCGGGCCGCTGCATCGGCTGCCAGGCCTGTGTCTCCGCCTGCCGCGAATGCGACTCGCACCGCGGCAAGTCGATGATCCACCTCGACTACCCCGACGAGGGGCGCTCCGTCGCCTCCCTCCCCACCGTCTGCATGCACTGCGAGGACCCCGTCGCCCCGTGCGCCGAGGTCTGCCCCGCCGACGCCATCCTGGTCACCGCCGACGGCGTCGTGCAGCAGGCCGACACCAGCCGCTGCATCGGCTGCGCCAACTGCGTCAACGCCTGCCCCTTCGGCGTACCGAAGATCGACCTCCAGGCGAAGCTCCAGATGAAGTGCAACCTCTGCTACGACCGCACCGCCTACGGCCTCGCCCCCATGTGCGCCACCGTCTGCCCCACCGGCGCCCTCTTCTACGGCACCCTCGACGAGCTCCGTGCCGAACGCCCCGGCGTCCAGGTCGCCGACTCCTTCACCTTCGGCGCCACCACCGTCTCCACCGGCGTGGCGATGGTCGTCCCCGCCGACAAGGTCCAATGGCCGGTCCCCGGCGGTCTGCCCATCGTCGAAGTCAACGGAGTGGACGTCCGATGAGCCTCACCGAACAGCCCTCCGACAGCGGCGCCGAAGCACCCGACGCCGCCCAGGCCGCCCTGCGCGACCGTGTCTCCGCCGACTCCCTCACCACCCGCCGCGACTACCTGCGGATCGTCGCCACCGTCTCCGGCGGCCTGGCCGTCGGCGGCATCGGCGTCGCCTCCGGCATCCTGCACCGGCACGGCGACAGCGACGGAGCCCCGCAGCCCAAGAAGATCGCCGACGAGATCCCGCCCGGCGAGTCCATCGCCTTCCGCTACCCGGAAGAGGAGGACCGGGCCGTCGCCGTCCGCCTGGAGGACGGCACCCTCGCCGGCTACTCCGCCGTCTGCACCCACCTGGCCTGTGCGGTCCTCTGGCGCAAGGACCGGGGGAGCGAGGGCGAGCTGTACTGCCCCTGCCACGAGGGGATCTTCGACGCCCGCACCGGAGAGGTGACCGCGGGCCCGCCGCCCCGGCCGCTGCCGAAGGTCCTCCTGGTCGAGGACGCCGACGGCAGCGTCTGGGCCGTGGGCACCACCCGCTCCGGCGAGAGCGCCCAGGAGGGCCTCTGCCGCCAGCTCGGCGACAGCCGCCCCGACCTCGCAGGCCGCCTCGGCTGCCCGGGCGCCGGAAACGGCAGCCCGCTCGGCAGCACCCTGGAGAGGAGCCGCCGGACATGACCGACACCCCGTTCCCCAAGGACCCGGCCGCCCCGGGCCACCGGCCCGAGCCCCCGCAGGACCTCCCGCCCCGGCCCGCCTACACCCCCGGCAGCGCCCAGCCGCGCCTCAACCGCCCGGTCCACGAGCGCTACCCCCAGATCCGCCCCACCAGCGGCTACGGCGACCCCCGGATCCGGAACACCGGTCCGGGCCCGGGTGCCGGGACCGAGCAGGAGCCGGAACGCTCCTCCAGGCTCACCGCCCGCCTGGTGCTGGCCCTCACCGTCGTCGTGGGCCAGCTGTGGGGACTGACGATCGTGGTCGACGAGTGGATGGCCGGTAACACCGGGACCGCCTGGTGGGGGGCGGGCTTCCTGGTCCTGTCGTTCCTCGTCGTCCTCGGCCTGTGGCTCCTCGACCCGAAGGACCGCTGACGCAGCCACCGGCCGGCCGCTGAGCGCCGCGGATCCGGCGGGGACGCCCGGTACGGGGAGGTGATCCCGGCGTACCCTGAAGACATGAGCACCGCCCCCGCCCCCGGACCGCGAGCAGCGAAGCAGTCCGACTCCCGACCCGATCCCCAACCCAGGCCGGCACTGATCTTCGACGATCCGCTGGACCAGCAGTCCGCGGACGACACGGACCGAGGATGGGGCGAGCGGCCTCCGGCCGGCGGCGACAGCGCCGCCGACCTCGCGCGCTTCCTCGACGAGAAGCCGCCGCACCACCTCTGACGCCGACGCGAGCCGCCGGTCAGGAGGTGGGGTGCGCCCCGGTGCCCGCGCCGGAGGACGGACCCCGCTGGGCGACCAGGGTGTCGCGGATCTCCTTGAGGACCTCCAGCTCGCTGACCTCCAGGGTCTCCTGGACGCCTTCCTTCGCCTTGTCGTGCGCGGCACGCTTGGCCAGCACCTTGGCCATGGGCAGCACCATCAGGAAGTAGACGACGGCCGCGGTGATGATGAAGCTGAGGATGGCGCTGAGGACCAGGCCCCACTCCAGCTGGATGCCCTGCATCTCGCCGTTCACGATCTTGCAGGGAGCCTTGAGGCAGGACTTGTAGCTCTCCAGGTCCTTGGTGCCGAACGCGCCGACGATCGGGTTGATGATGCCCTTCACCACCGAGTTCACGATGTTGGTGAACGCGGCACCGATGACGACCGCCACGGCCAGGTCGATGACATTGCCCCGCATGAGGAAGGCCTTGAAGCCCTCCAGCACGCTTTCCTTCTTCGCGCTCACCGTGGTGCCCTTCGTCTCGTGTGCAGTGTGCGGAGCCATTACGCCGCGAGCGACGCAGAGGCGTCCAATCCGTACACACGGGACGGTGACTTGACAGGCCGTCAGTGCGAATCAGCACAGCGTCACCGCCAGTTGGGACGTCATGCCCGCACCGGCGAGCGCCACCGCCGTCGGCCGTGGAACGGACAGGACGACCAACGCCCCACCGTCCGAACGAGTCTCACCCGGGCCGGGTACTTCGGCCACTCGGACGCCCGAGGCGACCACTCGCGCCTCGCTTCCCCCGCTGCCTCCGCCGACCCCGACCGTCGTCATGCCGGGCGCGGCGATCACGTCCACCCGGTCGCCGGGCCTGAGCAGTCGGACGGTCTCCGCGTCGGCGATCCGCACCGGGGCCGACACCAGCGGAACGGCCGGCGGCCGGTGCCGCTCCTGCGCCGCGGGCCGGGGCTGCGGCTGGGCCACCAGGTCGTCGGCCCCGGCCACGCCGGCGGCGGCGAGCGTGGCGGCCGTCACCGCCAGAACCGCGGCGGGAGCACGCCGCCTGCGCCGCAGCGCCCGACGCAGCCGGAGCCTGCCGCCGCGCACGCGCAGCGGATCGAACGGTGGGACACCGCAGGGCGCGGGCACCGAGGTGCGGGTGTGGGGGAAGCAGGAGTCCGAGGTCATCGCGGATACCGCCCGTCGTGAGGTGAGCCGTCCGCCGGACCGTCCGGCGAACCGCACTCACCATCCCGCTCTCGCCGTGATCCCGCTCCGGCCTGTGGACAGCCGGCCCGTTGTGGACAACTTCCTCACCCCCGCGAGCGATTGCCGTCCTGCGGCGGCGTCCGCGACGCTTGAGTCCGTCCGGTCCTCACGGCGCCTTCCTCACCCCGCCGCGAGATCAGGGCAGTTCGATCCCGAGGTCCCACCCGTCGTGGGCCCGGGTGCACAGGCAGTCCCGGTCGGTCGTCGCGGGGAGCGCGGCCACCGCGTCGAAGAGCACATCGCGCAGCCGGCCCACGTTCTCGCCGAACACCCGCAGTACCTCGGAGTGCGAGACGCCGTCCCCCGTCTCCGCGCCCGCGTCCAGATCCGTCACCAGTGCGAAGGAGGTGTAGCAGAGTCCCAGTTCCCGTGCGAGGACGGCCTCGGGATGGCCGGTCATGCCGACCACCGACCACCCCGCGGCCGCGTGCCACCGCGACTCGGCGCGGGTGGAGAAGCGCGGCCCCTCGACGACGACCATCGTGCCGCCGTCGACGGGTTCCCAGCCCTGACCTCGGGCGGCCTTCAGGGCGACCCTGCGTCCGTCGGGGCAGTAGGGGTCGGCGAAGCTGACGTGGACCACGTTCGGGACGGCCCCGTCCGGGCGTGGCTCCCCGTCGAAGAAGGTCTGTGCGCGGGTCTTCGTCCGGTCGACCAGCTGGTCGGGCACGACGAGGGTGCCGGGGCCGTGCTCCTCGCGCAGGCCGCCCACCGCGCAGGGCCCGAGGACCTGCCGGACGCCGACCGAGCGCAGGGCCCAGAGGTTGGCGCGGTAGTTGATCCGGTGCGGCGGCACGCTGTGGCCGCGGCCGTGCCGGGGGAGGAAGGCGACCCGTCGTCCGGCGAGCTCGCCGAGGAAGAGGGAGTCGCTGGGGCTGCCGTACGGGGTGTCGACCGGCACCTCGGTCACATCGTCCAGGAAGGAGTAGAACCCGGAGCCGCCGATCACGCCGATGTCCGCGAACACGTCGCTCGTCATGGCGGTCACCCTAGCCGCCCGGAGAACGCGAAATGCCCTGCCGACGGAATCGGCAGGGCAGCGCGGGAAAGGTGGATCAGGCCGCCGAGGTGGAGCTCGACGAGGCCGCCGGCTTCGAGTCCGAGGAGGACGAAGACGAGGACGCGGGGGTCGACGACGAAGACGACGAAGTGGAGGACGACGACGAAGAGGACTTCGACGAGGCCGGCGAGCTGCTGGACGACGCGCCGCGGCTGTCGTTCCGATAGAAGCCGGAGCCCTTGAACACGATGCCGACTGCCGAGAACACCTTCTTCAGGCGTCCCTTGCAGTTCGGGCACTCGGTCAGAGCGTCATCCGTGAACTTCTGCACCGCCTCGAGGCCCTCGCCGCACTCGGTGCACTGGTACTGGTAGGTCGGCACTTGTCTTCCTCCTGGCACTCACACTCATCGAGTGCTAACGACGATCCATAGTGACGTATTCCGCCGGTTCAGTCCACCGTCACGGGAACTCGGTGACCGATGCCACGCGCGGCGACGCGGACCTGCGCGCGCGGCTGAAGCCGCGAGCGCAGGGCGAGCAGGGTGGCGAGGGCGAGCACGGTGCCCGCCATCGGCACCAGGAAACCGGTGCTCGCGCCATGGGCGTCGGCCAGGCGGCCGGCGACGGTGACGGCGGCGGCCTGGCCCAGCGCCACGGCGCCGGTGAGCCAGGTGAAGGCCTCGGTGCGGGAGGTGGCGGGGACCAGGGTCTCGACGATCGTGTAGCCGGTGATCAGCGCCGGGGCGATGCACAGACCCACGACCAGGCCGAGGGCGCCCAGCAGCAGGACGGAGTGCGTGGTCCACAGGAGGGAGGCGGCGATGGTGAGGCCGACGTAGCCGAGGATCAGCCGGCGGCGCGGGCCGATCTTCCAGGCGACGGCGCCCATGGCGATGCCGGCGAGCATGTTGCCGGCGGCGAAGATGCCGTACAGCAGACCGTTGGCGCCGGGGTTGCCGATCTCCTGGCTGAAGGCGGTCAGCGAGACCTGCATGCCGCCGAAGACCGAGCCGATGCCCAGGAAGGCGATGGCGAGGACCCGGACGCCGGGGATGGACAGGGCCGAGCGGTGCGGCTCGCCGTCCGTCAGGCCGGCGGCGGTCAGGCCGAAGGCGGGCTGGGTGCTGCGCTGGGCGGCGAAGAACAGGCCGCCGACCAGGGTGAGGGCGGCCTCGGCGATCAGGCCGGCGGCCGGGTGCACGCCGGTGCACAGGGCGGTGGCGAGGACCGGGCCGACGACGAAGGTGAACTCGTCGGTGACCGATTCGAAGGCCGCCGCGGTCGGCATCAGCGGCTTGCCGTCCAGCTTGGCGGCCCAGCGGGCCCGGACCATGGGGCCGACCTGCGGCACCGAGGCGCCGGCGGGGACGGCCGCGAGGAACAGGGCCCACATCGGGGCGCCGGCCAGGGCCAGCACGACGAGGAGGGAGACCGAGGCGGCGTGGACGAGCACGCCGGGGATGAGAACGGCCCGCTGGCCGAAGCGGTCGGCCAGCTTGCCGGTCTGCGGGGCGAACATGGCCATCGAGACGCCGGTGACGGCGGCGACGGCGCCGGCGCTGCCGTAGGAGCCGGTGGTGTGCTGGACGAGCAGCACGATGCCGATGGTCAGCATCGCGAAGGGCTGCCGGGCGGCGAAGCCGGGCAGGAGGAAGGAGAGAGCTCCAGGGGTGCGCAGCAGCTGGCCGTAACCGGGCCGCTTCTCGGAGACCGTGGACGCCACGGTCCATGCCTTTCTGCCGCCTGGTAGCGGGCCCGTGCACGGTGGTGCGGGTATCGCCGAGAGCTGTCCTCATGCGCGGAACTGCGGTAGATACCGGGCCCCACACGGAGGGCAGCGGCCGCCATACGGTCGCGCCAGCTCTGCGTCAGGCAGAGTTGGTTCGATCAAGTGTGCCTTCATGGTACAGGGAAGGGCGTCTTCCCGCCTGGGAAAACGCCCCCGCACCTGAATTAATGCCTGCGATTAACCGGATGTTCGCCGGAAGGGGTTCGGAAGGGATCCCCGGTGGCGTTCGGTGGCGGCGACGGCGGTGGCGCCGCCGGTGCCGAGCCAGCCGGCCAGCTTGCCGCCCTGGCCGACCGCGCGCAGCCGGCGCTCGGTGGCGTCCCGTACCGGGTCGGTGGCGACGACGAGGAGCTCGTCGCCGCGCCGCAGCACGGTGGCGGGGCCGGGCACGAAGCTCGCGTCCTCCCGGACGACCAGGGTGACGGCCGCCCCGGCGGGCAGCCGGAGCTCGGCGACCTCGACGCCGTGCATCTTGGACTTCTCCGGGATGGCGACCGAGAGCAGGTGGCCGCGCAGCCGCTCCAGGGGGGCGGACTCGACGCCGAGGTCGGCGGCCTCGGCCGAGTCGCCCAGTTTGAGGGCCTTGGCCAGCCAGGGCAGGGTCGGGCCCTGGACCAGGGTGTAGACGACGACCAGCACGAAGACGATGTTGAAGATCCGCTCGCTGCCCTCGATCCCGGAGACCATCGGGATGGTGGCGAGAATGATCGGCACGGCTCCGCGCAGGCCGGCCCAGGACATCAGGGCCTGCTCCTGCCAGGGGATGCGGAACGGAAGGAGGCTGACGAAGACCTCCATGGGGCGGGCGACCATGGTGAGGACGAGGCCGATGACGACGGCCGGCCAGAAGTCGTTGCCGAGCTCGTGCGGGGTGACGAGCAGGCCGAGCAGGACGAACATGCCGATCTGGGCGATCCAGCCGAGGCCCTCGGCGAAGCCGCGGTTGGCCGGGGCGTGCGGCAGCTTGGCGTTGCCGAGCACCATCGAGGCCAGGTAGACGGCGAGGAAGCCGGAGCCGTGGGCCATGGCGCCGGCGGCGTAGGCGACGACGGCGATGGCCATGACGGCGATCGGGTAGAGGCCGGAGGCGGGCAGTGCGACGTGGCGCAGTCCGTAGGCGCCGAGGAAGCCGACGGTGAGGCCGACGGCGACGCCGATGGCGAGCTCCAGGGCGATCTCGGCGACGAGCAGGTACCAGGCGTCCACGGGGCCGACGGTGGAGAAGGCGACGACGAGGATGACTACGGGGGCGTCGTTGAAGCCGGACTCGGCCTCCAGGACGCCGGTGACCCGGGAGGGCAGGGGCACCTTGCGGAGCACGGAGAAGACGGCGGCGGCGTCGGTCGAGGAGACGACGGCGCCGATGATGAGGGCCTGCTGCCACTCCAGGCCGACGAGGTAGTGCGCGGCCGAGGCCGTGATGCCCACGCTCACCGCGACGCCGACGGTCGACAGTACGACCGCCGCGGGCAACGCGGGTTTGATCTCCTTCCACTTGGTGCCCAGGCCACCCTCGGCCAGGATCACCACGAGTGCGGCGTAGCCGATCACCTGGGTCAGTTCGGCGTTGTCGAAGGCGACGTTGCCGATGCCGTCCTGCCCTATGGCGACCCCGATCCCGAGATAGAGCAGCAGGCTGGGGAGCCCGCTCCGGGAGGAGATCCGCACCGCCGCGACAGCGATGAGCAGTACGAGCGAGCAGATGAGCAGGAGTTCGTTGAGCTGGTGGACAGTCAGTGGCCGATCCTTCCCCTCACGTGCAGCTGGATCGTTCCTCCAGCGCCGGTTACTTCGTTACCTTACCTAATCTTTAACGTTTTCTTGACGCCTCCTTGGTGTTACATCGCACAACCGTGCGTATAAGTACGGTTCTCTTCCTGACTCCGCGTCCGGGCCCTCCGGACGCTGCGCCTAAGGTTGCTCCCGTACTCCAGGACCACCCTGCCCCTCGAAGGACAGCGATGCCCTCCAACACGACCGCGCCCCCCGCCAAGAAGAAGGGGCGGCGTGCCCGCCTGATCGTCCTCGTCCTGGTCCTCGCTCTGGTCGCGGGCATCGGGTACGGGGCGTACTGGGGCGTCAGCACCGTCCGGGGCTCGTTCCCGCAGACCACCGGCACCCTCCGGATCGACAAGCTCTCCGGACCGGTCGAGGTGAAGCGCGACGCCTACGGCGTTCCGCAGATCTACGCCGACAGCGAGGCCGACCTCTTCCGCGCCCAGGGCTACGTCCAGGCCCAGGACCGCTTCTACGAGATGGACGTCCGCCGTCACATGACGGCCGGCCGCCTCTCCGAGATGTTCGGCAAGAGCCAGGTCGACACCGACGCCTTCCTCCGCACGCTCGGCTGGCGGCAGGTCGCGCAGCAGGAGTACGACAAGGTGCTGTCGGCGGACACCAAGAAGAACCTCCAGGCCTATGCCGAGGGCGTCAACGCCTATCTCAAGGACCGGGACCCGTCGGACATCTCCGTCGAGTACGCGGCCCTGGCCTTCACCAACGACTACACGATCGAGCCGTGGAGCCCGGTCGACTCGGTGGCCTGGCTCAAGGCGATGGCCTGGGACCTGCGCGGCAACATGCAGGACGAGATCGACCGTTCGCTGATGGCCGGCCGGCTCAGCTCGCAGCAGATCAAGGACCTCTACCCGGGCTACCCGTACGAGCTCCACCAGCCGATCGTGCCGAAGGGCGCTGTCGACAAGATCACCGGCAAGTTCGACCCCAAGGCCGAGGCCCACGAGGACGGGAGCGGCAGCGGCGCCGACGCGCTCGGCGGCACCCAGACGCAGCTCGCCAGGCTCTCCGACGCCCTCGACGAGATCCCCGCGCTGATCGGCCCCAACGGCAACGGCATCGGCTCGAACTCCTGGGTCGTCTCCGGGAAGTACACGACCTCCGGCAAGCCGCTGCTCGCCAACGACCCGCACCTCGCGCCGATGCTGCCGTCCCTCTGGTACCAGATGGGCCTGCACTGCCGCTCCGTCTCGGCGACCTGCCGCTACGACGTGGCCGGCTACAGCTTCTCCGGCACCCCCGGCGTGATCATCGGCCACAACGACTCCATCGCCTGGGGCTTCACCAACCTCGGGGCCGACGTCACCGACCTCTACCTGGAGAAGGTCGGCGAGCAGGGCTACGTCGTCGACGGGAAGACCAAGCCGTTCCGGACCCGCGAGGAGACCATCAAGGTCGCCGGCGGCGGCGACCGCACCATCACGGTCCGCTCCACCGAACACGGCCCGCTGGTCTCCGACCGCTCCACCGAGCTGGAGAAGGTCGGCCAGAAGGCCCCCGTCGGCAACGCCGCCCCCGACCGCGGCACCGGTTACGGGGTCGCGCTGAGCTGGACCGCGCTCCAGCCCGGCAAGTCGATGGACGCCGTCTTCGAGCTCAACCGCGCCAAGGACTTCAAGGGCTTCCGCGCCGCGGCCAAGGACTTCGAGGTCCCGTCCCAGAACATGATCTACGCCGACACCGAGGGCCACATCGGCTACCAGTCGCCCGGCAAGATCCCGGTCCGCGCCAAGGGCGACGGCACCCTGCCCGCGCCCGGCTGGGACTCCTCGTACGGCTGGAAGGGCTACATCCCCTTCGCCGAGCTGCCCTACGAGTACGACCCGGCGCGCGGCTACGTCGTGACCGCCAACCAGGCCGTCATCGACGAGAAGAAGTACCCCTACCTCCTCACCAAGGACTGGGGCTACGGCTCGCGCAGCCAGCGGATCAACGACCTCATCGAGTCGAAGATCAAGGACGGCGGCAAGATCTCGCCGGACGACATGCAGACCATGCAGATGGACAACCGCAGCGAGATCGCGACCCTGCTCAACCCGCTGCTGCTGAAGATCGACGTCGCCGACCCGCAGGTCCGTGAGGCGCAGAAGCTGCTGGAGGGCTGGGACTACACCCAGGAGCCCGACTCCGCCGCCGCCGCGTACTTCAACGCGGTCTGGCGCAACGTCCTCAAGCTGGCCTTCGGCGACAAGCTGCCCAAGGAGCTGCGCGTCGAGGGCGAGTGCATCAACGTGCGCCGGGCCGACGCCACCAGCCCGGTCGACGAGCAGAACAAGCTGGTCCGCGAGTGCGGCGAGCGCGATGCCGACTCGGCGCAGCCGGACGGCGGCGACCGCTGGTACGAGGTGGTCCGCCCGCTGCTCAAGCAGGAGAAGAACGACTGGTGGAAGACGCCGGGCGACCGGCTCAACGCCCCCACCGAGACCCGTGACCAGCTGCTCGCGCAGGCCATGAAGGACGCCCGCTGGGAGCTCACCGCCAAGCTGGGCAAGGACGTCTCGACCTGGAGCTGGGGCCGCCTGCACCAGCTCACGCTGAAGAACCAGACGCTCGGCACCGCGGGCCCCGGCTTCGTGCAGTCGCTGCTGAACCGAGGCCCGTGGAACCTGGGCGGCGGCGAGGCGGCCGTCGACGCCACCGGCTGGAACGCGGCCGGCGGCTACGAGGTGATCTGGGTCCCGTCGATGCGGATGGTCGTCAACGTCGGCGACTGGGACAGGTCCCGCTGGATCAACCTCACCGGCGCCTCCGGCCACGCGTTCAACAGCCACTACACGGATCAGACCGACAAGTGGGTGAAGGGCGAGCTGCTCGACTGGGCCTACGGGAAGGCGGCGGTCGACTCCGCCACCAAGGACACCCTGACGCTCCAGCCGTAAGCCGTGGTCCGCCCTTCGGGGCGGATCAGGGCGCGAAGCGCCGGACCCCCTCCGGGGTCACCACCGCGTGCACGGGGTGGTCGTGCGGTTCCTCCGGGACCCGCGTGACCACCTCGTTCGCGTAGAGGAGCACGACGAGGGCCGGATGCGCCCCCGCCCGCGCGAGCCGGGCGAGGACCCGGTCGTACGAGCCGCCGCCCCGCCCCAGCCGCATGCCGCGCGCGTCGACGGCGAGCCCCGGCAGGAGCACGGCGTCCGCCGCGCACACGGCCTCGGGCCCGAGGCGCTCGCCGACCGGTTCGAGCAGCCCGCGGCCGGCCCTGGCGAGCCGCTCGGCGCCCTCGTAGACGGCCCAGTCGAGGTCGTTGTCGGGCAGGAGCACCGGCAGCAGGACCCGTACGCCCCGCTCGCGCAGCGCGTCGAGCAGCGCGCGCGTGCCGGGCTCGCGCCCCACCGAGACGTACGCGGCGACGGTCCCCGCCCCGGCGAGCTCGGCGAGCTCCAGCGCGGACCCCGCGAGGAGCCCGGCGGCCCGCGCGGTGTCCTCGGGCGTCAACTCGGCTCGGGCGCCGAGGAGTGCGCGGCGCAAGACGGTCTTCTCGGACAGTTCCGTACCCGGATCCTGGCTCAACGCGGCTCGAATTCCTCTTGTATCGGGTGGTAGCGGTACGAGCTTAAGAAAGCTCACGGGAGGCTCATCTTCCTCCCATACCGAACGGCTATGGTGCAGCGCATGACTCAGACGCCGTCACTCACCAAGGCTGTCATCCCGGCCGCCGGTCTCGGCACCCGGTTCCTCCCGGCGACCAAGGCGACGCCCAAGGAGATGCTTCCGGTCGTGGACAAACCGGCGATCCAGTACGTCGTCGAGGAGGCCGTCGCGGCCGGACTCTCGGACGTCCTGATGATCACGGGCCGCAACAAGCGGCCCCTGGAGGACCACTTCGACCGGAACTACGAGCTGGAGGAGGCGCTGTCCCGCAAGGGGGACGAGCAACGCCTCGCGAAGGTCCAGGAGTCCAGCGATCTGGCGACCATGCACTACGTGCGCCAGGGCGACCCGCGCGGTCTCGGCCACGCCGTGCTGTGCGCGGCCCCGCACGTGGGCGACGAGCCGTTCGCCGTCCTGCTCGGCGACGACCTGATCGACCCGCGGGACCCGCTCCTCGCGCGCATGGTCGAGGTACGCGAGCGCTTCGGCGGCAGCGTCGTCGCGCTGATGGAGGTCGAGCCCTCCCAGATCCACCTCTACGGCTGCGCGGCGGTCGGCCCGACCGGCGAGTCGGACGTGGTCAAGGTGACCGGCCTGGTGGAGAAGCCGCTCCCGACGGAGGCGCCCAGCAACTACGCGGTCATCGGCCGCTACGTCCTCGACCCCGCCGTCTTCGCGATACTGCGGGAGACCGAGCCGGGCCGCGGCGGCGAGATCCAGCTCACCGACGCCCTCCAGAAGCTGGTCCAGGACGAGCGGGCCGGCGGCCCGGTGCACGGCGTGGTCTTCAAGGGCCGGCGCTACGACACCGGGGATCGTGGGGACTATCTGCGTGCCATTGTCAGACTGGCGTGCGAACGTGAAGATCTGGGGCCGGACTTCCGGACCTGGCTCCGCAGATACGTCAGCGAGGAGATGTAGCACCGTGAGCAGCAGTACGGCACCGTCGGACCACGGCCCGTCCGACCCCTGCGCCGGCCCCGCCCGCGGCCTGTGGTCCGTCGACGAGCACCTCGCCGACGTCCTGGCGGCGGTCGCCCCGCTCGAACCCATCGAGCTGCAACTGCCCGAGGCCCAGGGCTGCGTCCTGGTCGAGGACGTCACGGTGCCGGTCGCGCTGCCGCCCTTCGACAACAGCTCCATGGACGGGTACGCGGTCCGGGTCGCCGACGTGGCCGGGGCGAGCGAGGAGTTCCCCGCCGTCCTCACCGTCGTCGGCGACGTCGCCGCCGGCGCGGACGGCCTGCCCGAGGTCGGCCCGGGACAGGCCGCCCGGATCATGACCGGCGCCCCGCTGCCGCCCGGCGCCGAGGCCGTCGTCCCGGTCGAGTGGACCGACGGCGGTACGGGCGGGGGAGCGGCCGGTTCGATGCGCCCCGCGAGCGCCGCCCCGGAGGGCGCGGCCGGCGAGGTCCGCGTGCACCGCGCGGCCGAGGCCCGCGCCCATGTCCGGGAGCGCGGCAGTGACGTCCGGGCCGGTGAGCTGGCCCTCGCGGCGGGCACCGTCCTCGGGCCGCCGCAGATCGGCCTGCTCGCGGCGATCGGCCGGGGCACCGTGCGGGTGCGGCCCCGCCCGCGCGTGGTCGTGCTCTCCACCGGCAGCGAACTGGCGCAGCCCGGCGAGCCGTTGGCCGAGGGGCAGATCTACGACTCCAACAGCTTCGCCCTGGCCGCCGCCGCGCGCGACGCCGGAGCGCTCGCCTTCCGCGTCCCCGCGGTGGCGGACGACGCCGAGTCGCTGCGGGCCGCGATCGAGGACCAGCTGATCCGGGCCGACCTGATCGTCACCACCGGCGGGGTCAGCGTGGGGGCGTACGACGTCGTGAAGGAGGCGCTCACGGCGGACGGCGAGGTCGACTTCCGCAAGCTGGCCATGCAGCCGGGCAAGCCGCAGGGCTTCGGCATGATCGGCCCGGACCACATCCCGCTGCTCGCCCTGCCGGGCAACCCGGTCTCCTCGTACGTGTCGTTCGAGCTGTTCGTGCGGCCCGCGATCCGCGCCCTGATGGGCCTCGCCGACCGGCCCGACACCGCGCGGCCCACGGTCCGGGCGGAGCTCAAGGCGGACCGGGCGCTCTCCTCTCCGGCCGGGCGCCGCCAGTTCCTGCGCGGGACGTACGACGCGGGCTCGGGCAGCGTCACCCCCGTGGGCGGAGCCGGCTCGCACCTGATCGGCGCGCTGGCGCACGCGGACGCGCTGCTCGTCGTACCGGAGGAGGTGACGGCCGTCGAGCCCGGCACCGAGCTGGACGTGGTCCTCCTCGGCTGAGGAGGCCCAGGTGGGGGTACCGTGTCGTCCCACACAGCGACCGGGAGTGTCACCGCCATGAGCACGCAGCAAGGACTCACCCACATCGACGAGGCGGGGGCGGCCCGCATGGTCGACGTCTCCGCGAAGGACGTCACGGCCCGCACCGCCCGCGCCAGCGGTCGCGTCCTCGTCTCGCCGCGGGTGATCGAGCTCCTGCGCGGCGAGGGCGTGCCGAAGGGCGACGCGCTCGCCACCGCCCGGATCGCCGGGATCATGGGCGCGAAGAAGACCCCCGACCTGATCCCGCTCTGCCACCCGCTGGCCGTCTCGGGGGTCACCCTCGACCTGACGGTCGCGGACGACGCGGTCGAGATCCTGGCGACCGTGAAGACCACGGACCGCACGGGCGTCGAGATGGAGGCCCTGACGGCGGTGTCGGTGGCGGCGCTGACCGTCGTCGACATGGTGAAGGCGGTCGACAAGGGCGCGGTCATCTCCGAGGTGCGGGTCGAGGAGAAGACCGGCGGCAAGTCGGGCCACTGGACGCGGGGCGAGGCGTGACGGGGGCCCACGGGCACGGACCGGGGCACGGTTCCGGGCACGAGGCGCCGCGTCCTCCGGCGGCGTTCGCCGGTGGCGCCCTCACCGCCCCGTACGCGGCCCTCGTCGTCACCGCCTCCAACCGGGCGGCGGCCGGGGTCTACGAGGACAAGGGCGGCCCGCTGATCGCCGAGGCGCTGCGCGGGCTGGGCTTCGCCGTGGACGGCCCGCAGGTCGTCCCGGACGGCGCGCCCGTGGAGGCCGCGCTGCGCGCCGGGGTCGCCGCCGGCTACGACGCGATCGTCACCACCGGCGGTACGGGCATCTCGCCCACCGACGAGACCCCCGAGGTCACCCGCCGCGTCCTGGACCGGGAGATCCCGGGCATCCCGGAGGCGATCCGGGCGTACGGCCGGGAGAAGGTGCCGACCGCGGCGCTCTCCCGCGGCCTCGCCGGGGTGGCCGCCGGGACGCTGATCGTGAACCTGCCGGGCTCGACCGGCGGGGTACGGGACGGGCTCGCCGTCCTGGAGCCGCTGCTCCTGCACGCCGTCGACCAGATCCGCGGCGGCGACCACCCCAGACCCGCGCCGGAAGCGGGCCCGGAGTCATGATCCCGTCCTGGCCCGTGGTCCTGGTGGACGGCGACGTGCTGCTCCGCCCGATAAAGATGCGCGACCAGCGGGCCTGGCGCGAGGTGAACCGGCGCAACCGCGACTGGCTGCGTCCCTGGGAGGCGACCGTCCCGCCGCCCGGGCCGGGCGGTCCGGTCGCGCAGCGTCCCACGTACCGCCAGATGGTGCGCCATCTGCGGGCGGAGGCGAACGCGGGGCGGATGCTGCCGTTCGTGATCGAGTACCAGGGGCGCCTGGTGGGGCAGTTGACGGTCGCGGGGATCACCTGGGGCTCGATGTGCTCGGGGCACGTCGGGTACTGGGTGGACAGCGAGGTGGCCGGCCGGGGCGTCATGCCGACGGCGGTCGCGCTCGCGGTCGACCACTGCTTCCGCACGGTCGGGCTGCACCGGATGGAGGTCTGCATCCGGCCGGAGAACGGACCGTCGCGGCGGGTCGTGGAGAAGCTGGGCTTCCGCGAGGAGGGGCTGCGTCCGCGCTACCTCCACATCGACGGCGCGTGGCGGGACCACCTCGTCTTCGCGCTGACGGCGGAGGAGGTTCCGGAGGGGCTGCTGCGCCGCTGGCACCAGGCGAGGCGGCAGCACCACTAATTGCCATAAGTGTTCGAATTTCATCCTCAGTTGGCACCCAAAGCGCTCAATCGGTCTGAACAATCACAAAAAAATTCAGTGATATCAGCCAGATCGTGCGACACACCGGCCCAATTGGCCGATGCCTCCGTGCGAACCCCTCTACGGTGTGAGGCGTGAGCAGCAGCGGCCTCATCTACGCAGTCATCGTCGGGGCCTGGGCCGCCTACCTGGTGCCGATGTGGCTCCGCAGGCAGGACGAGCTGAACGAAGCCCGTCCGACGGAACGCTTCAGCACCGCCATCCGGCTGCTGTCCGGACGGGCGGGAATGGAGCGCCGGTACGCCAAGGAGCTCAAGGGCAGGGACCGTGCGGCCGAGGGAGTGGCGCCCGAGGTGGACCCGGACGCGGCGACGGAGCATCTGAGCTCGGTCGACGTCCGGGGCTTCTGCGCGCCCGCGGCCAGGACGGAAGCCCGCCTGGAGCTCCCGGACCCGGACCAGCCCCCGGCGCCCCAGCCCCAGGCCCAGGCATCCGCCCCCGCCCCGGCCCCCGCCCCCGCGTCCGCCCGGCGTGCGCCGAGCGCGGCCGCCGAGCGGGCCCGCCGGGGCAAGGCCCTGGCCCGGCGCCGGCGCACCACGGTGCTCCTCTTCCTGGCCTTCACCCTCGGCGCGGTGGTCGCGGCCGTCGGCGGCCTCGCCTTCCTGTGGGCGCCCGGCGTCCCGGCCGTGCTCCTGAGCGCGTACATCGTGTACCTGCGCGTCCAGGAGCGGCGGCGCTTCGTCTACGTGATGGACCGCCGCAACGCCGAGGCCGCCGCCGCCCGCCTGCGCGAGAGCCGCCGCCCCACCCCGACGCCCGAGCCGGAGCCCTCCGAGGTCCCGGAGCCCGCCCCGGCCGTCTCCCCGCAGGAGGCCGGCCGGCGCGCCCTGGTGGAGCAGACGGACCACGCCGAGTGGGTGGACCAGCAGCGCGACCGCGGCCCGGCCCGCGGAGACAGCTGGGAGCCGGTCCCGGTCCCGCTCCCGACCTACGTCACCGCCCCGGTCGCCCCGCGCGCCTCGGGCGGCGTCGACATCACGGACCCCGAGACCTGGAGCGCGGCCCGCTCCTCCACGGCGGCGGACCCGGCCCCGGCGCCCGCCCCGGCCCCCCCGCCAGCGCACGGCCCAGCCCCGTGCCCGCCGGGACCACGGCCGCACCCCGCTCTTCGACCAGTACGCGGACGACGACCGCCCCCGGGCGGCCAACGAATGACCCCTCGCCGGGGGCCCGCGACGGCCCCCGGCTGACCTGCGGGGGAGCGGATTTCCAACTACCCCGGTCGGGGTGCTAATGTTTCACACGTCGCAAGGGCCTGTGGCGCAGTCTGGTAGCGCACCTCGTTCGCATCGAGGGGGTCTGGGGTTCAAATCCCCACAGGTCCACAGACAACGGGAGTCCCGTCCGATCGAAAGATCGGGCGGGACTTCTGCGTTGCCGGGGCCGGGCCGGAACCGGAGGTCCGGCCCGGTGGTTCCGTCAGGCGCGGCAGCGGAGCATCGTCAGGGCGGGGTTGTCGGTGAAGTCGGTCCAGAAGTCCTTGCCGTACGCGTCGAGGCCCGCGGGGGAGATCTCCAGGGGGACCCAGGTCAGCTCGGTGAAGCCGGCGGCCTGGAGGGAGTCCTCGTAGACGTCGCGGCGGGGCGGGTGGGCGGTGAAGGAGATCGGGGGGTCGAGGAGGGCCGTGAGCCGGATCTGGGGGCCGACCTCGTTCTCCGCGCCGGTCGGCTCGCAGAGGAAGCCGTACTTGGCCAGCGAGGGGCCGCCGAAGCGGAACTCGGGGCTCTGCACGAAGAGGAAGAACTCCGCGCCGGGCGCCAGGCTGCGGTGGACGGCGCGGGCCATCCGTTCGATGGTCGCGACGTCGTCGGCGTAGTTGAAGGCCTGGACCGCCACCGCCAGGTCGAAGGGCTCCTCGAAGGCGGGCAGTTCGGCGATGTCGCCGACCTCGTAGGAGATGCCCAGCGGGTCGGCGTCCTCCAGGGAACGCGCGGCGGCGATCATCTCCCCCGAGATGTCGACGCCGAGGACGTGGGAGGCGCCGCGGCGCTTGAACTCGCGGCTGTAGAAGCCGGTGCCGGAGGCCAGGTCGAGGACCGACTTGCCCCGGACGTCGCCCACCAGGGCGAGGAAGCCGGGCACCTCGCCGTAGCGCGCCAGCGGGAGGGTCTTGAAGCCCTCGAACGCCTCGCCGATCTCGTCGTACAGCTGACCGCTCATCGTGCGGTTCCCCTCAGTCGTGGGCGTCGGCCCGGACAGGCCGCGGCCTCTGGCGGAGAGTCTTCCGCCGGGTGGCCGGAGGCTGAACTGACGGAAGGTCCGAAGATCGACGAGGGGGTGAGGCGTGTGGATTCCGGTGGCCGGGAGGGGGGTTGGTGGGATCGTCCAGGGGGCGGGGGCGCCCCCCGGGCGGGTCAGAGCCGCTTCGCGAAGCAGCGGCTGTTCGGGTAGTCGCGGTAGTAGCCGAACTTCGGACAGGGCGCGTAGCCGCTGGACGTGTACAGGGCGATGGCCTCCGGCTGGGCCGTGCCCGTCTCCAGGACCATGCGGGTGCGGCCGGCCGCGCGGGCGTCGGCCTCCAGGGTGGCGAGGATGCGGCGGGCCAGGCCCAGGCCGCGGGCCTCGGGGATCACGTACATCCGCTTCAGCTCGGCGTCGCCGTCCGCGTAGCCCTCGCCGTTCGCCTCCTGCGAGCGCCAGCCGCCCGTCGCCACCGGGTGGCCCTCGGGGGCGTACGCGATCAGGTAGAGGCCCTGCGGCGGGGCGAACATGGTGGCGTCCAGGGGTGTGAGGTCGCCCTCACCTTCGCCGTCGTCGTCCTTGTAGCGCTCGGCGTATTCCAGCTGCACGGCGTCGTTGAGCTTGACCGCGTCGGGGTGGTCGTACGGCGTGGGGCGTATATCCATGCGGTGTATGGTACATGTATGCGGCCCGTGGGTGTCGGTATTCTCCCGGGATGCTCACTGTCACGACCGCGAATGTCAACGGACTCCGGGCCGCCGCCAAGAAGGGCTTCGTCGAGTGGCTGGCCCAGACCTCGGCCGATGCCGTCTGCCTCCAGGAGGTGCGCGCCGAGGAGGCCCAGCTGCCCGCCGAGGTCCGGGCCCCCGAGGGCTGGTTCACCGCCCACGCGCCCGCCGCCGCCAAGGGGCGCGCCGGCGTCTCGCTCTACACCCGGCGTGAGCCCGACGCCGTGCGCGTCGGCTTCGGGTCGAGCGAGTTCGACGGCAGCGGGCGCTACATCGAGGCGGACCTGCCCGGTGTCGTCGTCGCCAGCCTCTACCTGCCGTCCGGCGAGGTGGGGACCGAGCGGCAGGACGAGAAGATCCGCTTCATGGGCGAGTTCCTGCCGTACCTGAAGGAGCTCAGGGGGCGCGCCGCCGCCGACGGGCGCGAGGTCGTCGTCTGCGGCGACTGGAACATCGCCCACCGCGAGGCCGACCTCAAGAACTGGAAGGCCAACCGGAAGAATGCCGGCTTCCTCCCCGAGGAGCGCGAGTGGCTCGGCCGGGTCTTCGAGGAGGGCGACGGCGGGTACGTGGACGTCGTCCGGGCGCTCCACCCCGACCAGGAGGGCCCCTACTCCTGGTGGTCCTACCGCGGGCGCGCCTTCGACAACGACAGCGGCTGGCGGATCGACTACCAGGTCGCCACGCCCGGACTCGCCGCGCGGGCCGTCAAGGCGTACGTCGAGCGGGCCGCCACCCACGAGGAGCGGTGGAGCGATCACGCGCCCGTCACCGCCGTCTACGAGCTGTAGGGGCCGGTCGACGGGCGGGGTCAGGGCTGCAGGCGGCGGTCCAGGGCCAGGGAGAGTTCCGCCTCCACCACGCTCTTGGCCAGCGGGCGCAGCCGCTGGAGGTCCCCCTCGGCCGCGTACGTGCCGAGCAGCTCCGTGAAGAGCTCCGCGAGTGCCTCCGCGTGCTCGCGGACCCGCCCGCCGGCCTCCAGTACGGCGGCCAGCGGGACGCCCTCCCGGACCAGGGCCGCCGAGACGTCGAGCAGCCGGCGGCTGACGTGGACGATGTCCTCGCCGTCCGTCGCCAGGTAGCCGAGGTCCAGGGCGGCGGCCAGGTTCTCCGGGGTGACCTCCCCGGCGAAGTGGTCGGCCAGCTCCTCGGGGGTGAGGCGGACCGGCTCCTCCTCCGTGGGGGTGCCGAGTTCGAGGACCTCGCCGACGTCGCGGCCGGACTCGAAGGCGGCGGTGAGGTCGGCGATCCCGTTGAGGGTGTGACCCCGGTCGAGCAGCGCGGCGATCGTCCGGAGCCGGGCGAGGTGGCGCTCGTCGTACCAGGCGATGCGGCCCTCGCGGCGGGGCGGCGGGATCAGTCCGCGCTCGCGGTAGAACCGCAGGGTGCGCACGGTGATGCCGGCGGCCTCGGCGAGGTCGGTCATCCGGTACTCGCGCGCGGCGGCCGCCGCCGGGGGCTGCGTGGTGGCCGGGGTGGCCGGGGTGCCCGTGCCGGCCGGGCTCTCCGTGGCCGCAGGAGTCCCGTGTGCGTCCGCGGGGCCGGGCGGCGGCCCGGCCGTCGTCGGCTCCTCCGGGCCCTGTGTCCCCACCGGTTCTCCTGATCGTCTCACCACGCTCGCCAGCCTATGTTGTACCGCCGGTAACTTTCCCCGGCCGTACCCCTACCGCTCGGTATGTCACTGCTCTACAGTCCCGATTGTGCCAGTGATTGCTGGCGGAATCTTGGCCGGGCGCACGGGAGGCGGCATGGCGAAGCACGAGCACGTACGGGTGGCGGTGATCGGATCGGGATTCGGCGGACTCGGGGCCGCCGTCCGGCTGCGCCGCGAGGGGATCACCGACTTCGTCGTCCTGGAGCGGGCCGACTCCGTGGGCGGCACCTGGCGGGACAACAGCTATCCCGGCTGCGCCTGTGACGTCCCCTCCCACCTCTACTCCTTCTCCTTCGCGCCCAACCCCGACTGGCCGCGCACCTTCTCCGGCCAGCGCCACATCCGCGCGTACCTGGAGCACGTCACCGACACCTTCGGCATCCGGCCGCACCTGCGGCTGGGGCACGAGGTCATGCGGATGGCCTGGGACGAGGACGAGTTGCGCTGGGAGATCGAGACGAGCCGCGGCTCCTTCTCCGCCGACGTCGTCGTCTCGGCCACCGGGCCGCTCTCCGACCCCAAGATCCCCGACATCCCCGGTCTCGCCGACTTCACCGGCAAGGTCTTCCACTCCGCGCAGTGGGACCACGACTACGACCTCACCGGCAAGCGGGTCGCCATGGTCGGCACCGGGGCCTCCGCCATCCAGATCGTTCCGGCGATCCAGCCGGAGGTCGGACGGCTCACCCTCTTCCAGCGCACGCCCCCGTGGGTCATGCCCCGCGCGGACCGCGCCATCAGCGCCCCCGAGCGCTGGCTGCACCGGCAGCTGCCGTTCACCACGGCCGCCCGCCGCGGGCTGCTCTGGGGCATCCGGGAGCTCCAGGTCAGCGCCTTCACCAAGCGCCCCAACGAGCTGGGCCTGGTCGAGCGGCTGGCCAAGGCCAACATGGCCAAGGCGATCAAGGACCCGGTGCTGCGGGCCAAGCTGACCCCCTCGTACCGCATCGGCTGCAAGCGGATCCTGCTGTCGAACACGTACTACCCGGCGCTCGCCCAGCCCAACGTCGACGTCGTCGCCGCCGGGCTGAAGGAGGTCCGGGGGAACGTCCTGGTCGCCGCCGACGGCACCGAGACCGAGGCCGACGTGATCGTCTTCGGCACCGGCTTCCACGTCACCGACATGCCGATCGCCCCCCGCGTGGTCGGCCAGGAGGGGCGCTCGCTCGCCGACCACTGGAAGGGCGGGATGGAGTCGCTGCGCGGCGCCACCGTCGCCGGCTTCCCCAACTGGATGACGATCATCGGGCCCAACACCGGCCTCGGGAACTCCTCCATGATCCTCATGATCGAGTCCCAGCTGAACTACATGGCCGACTACCTGCGCCAGCTGAACGTGCTCGGCGGGCGGGCCGCGCTCGCCGCCCGGCCCTCCGCCGTCGGCACCTGGAACCGCCGGGTGCAGGCCCGGATGGAGCGGACCGTCTGGAAGTCCGGCGGTTGCGAGAGCTGGTACCTCGACGCCAACGGCCGCAACACCACCCTGTGGCCGGGCACCACCGGCGAGTTCCGGCGCGAGACCCGGACGGTCGACCTGTCCGAGTACGAGGTGCTGCGCGCCGCCGCCAAGCCCGCCGCGGCCCGCCGTGCCCCGCGCCGGAAGGAGACGGCCAAGTGAGCCCGGCCGCGCGCGAGCTGACCGCGCTCTCCGCCGACGGCTCCACCCTCCACGTCGAGGTGTACGGGCCCGAGGGCGCCCCCGCGGTCGTCCTCGCCCACGGCTGGACCTGCTCGACCCGCTTCTGGGACGCGCAGATCCGCGCCCTCTCCGCCGACCACCGGGTCATCGCCTACGACCAGCGCGGCCACGGGCGCAGCCCCGCCCCCGTACCGGGCGGCAAGGGCTACACGACGGACGCGCTCGCCGACGACCTGGAGGCCGTGCTCGCCGCCACCCTCGGGCCCGGCGAGCGGGCCGTCGTGGCCGGCCACTCCATGGGCGGCATGACGGTCATGGCCGCGGCCGGCCGCCCCGGCCTGCGGCAGCACGCCGCCGCGGTGCTGCTCTGCTCGACCGGGCCCTCCCGGCTCGCGGCCGAGTCGCTGGTCCTGCCGCTGCGGCCGGGCCGGCTGCGCACCCGGCTGACCGTCTCGGTGCTGGGCGCGAAGGCGCCGCTCGGGCCGGTCACCGCCGTCTCGAAGAAGATCCTCAAGTACGCGACGATGGGACCGGGCTCGGCGCCCGACCGGGTCGACGCCTGCGCCCGGATCGTGCACGCCTGCCCGCGCGGCGCCCGGGTCGGCTGGTCGCACGTGCTGGCCGGGCTCGATCTGGAGGCCGGGGTGCGGGAGCTGCGGCTGCCCGTGGCCGTGCTCGTCGGCACCGCCGACCGGCTCACCCCGCCCGTCCACTCCCGCGCCATGGCGGCCGCCCTGCCGCACTGCACGGGCCTGGTCGAGCTGACCGGGATGGGCCACATGACGCCGGTGGAGGCCCCGGAGGCCGTCACCGCGCAGATCCGCGAACTGACGCTCACCTACCTGGGCGCGAAGCAGAACGAGGAGGCAGGGGCATGAGCAGGGTCAGTCTGGAGGGCCAGGTCGCCGTCGTCACCGGCGGGGCCCGCGGGGTCGGCGAACTCCTCGCCCGCAAGCTCTCCGCGCGCGGCGCGAAGATCGCCCTCGTCGGCCTGGAGCCCGAGCTCCTGAAGGAGGTCGCCGGCCGGCTGCACACCGAGGCCGACTGGTGGCACGCGGACGTCACCGACCACGAGGCCATGGCGAAGGTCGCCGCCGAGGTCAAGGAGCGGTTCGGCAAGGTCGACATCGTGGTCGCCAACGCGGGCGTCGCGGCGGGCGGTCCGTTCGTGGACTCCGACCCCGTCGCCTGGCGGCGGGTCATCGAGGTCAACCTGATCGGCGGCGCGGTCACCGCCCGGGCCTTCCTGCCGGTCCTCATGGAGTCGCGCGGCTACTTCCTGCAGATCGCCTCGCTCGCGGCGATGACCCCCGCCCCGATGATGACCGCGTACTGCGCCTCCAAGTCCGGGGTGGAGGCCTTCGCGCACAGCCTGCGGGCCGAGGTCGCGTACAAGGGCGTGAAGGTCGGCGTCGGCTACCTCTCCTGGACCGACACGGACATGGTGCGGGGCGCGGACCAGGACGACGTGATGAAGGAGCTGCGGCAGCGGCTGCCCTGGCCGTCGAACCGCACCTACCCGCTCGGCCCGGCCGTGGACCGGATCGTCGCGGGCGTCGAGCGCCGCTCGGCCCACGTCTACGCCCAGTGGTGGCTGCGCGGGATGCAGTCGACCCGCGGCTACCTCCCCGGGATCATCGCCTCCGTGGGGCAGCGCGAGATGCGCCGCTTCGAGCCGCGGCTCGGCCAGGTCTCCAAGGGGCTGGTGGGCGCGGGCGGCGCGGCCGACGAGCAGGAGCGCGGCGAACGGGTGTGACGCCGGGGGTGCGGTGCGGTGACGTCCGCCCTGGGGCGCGGTGACGTCGTGATGTGACGCTGCGTGTCCGGTCGACGTGCGACGGGTGACCCGCCGTGCCACGCTGGTCGAGGCCCAAGGGGCGACCCCGCCCCGTCCCCTCACACCCTTCTAGGAGTGAACCTTCATGGGCATCAAGGACCAGTTCCAGGACAAGGCACGGGAGCTCGCCGACCAGGCCAAGAGCATGCCGTCGAAGAAGGACGAGGCGTCCCAGCGCGCCGCGCGGGCCAAGGAGCGCGGGCAGGAGTCGCTCGACGACGCCCAGCGTGAGGCCGAGGACCGCCTCGACCGGGACTACGACGCCTGACGCCGTCCTGTGAGGAAGGCGCACCCGGGACGCCGGGTGCGCCTTCGCGCGTTTCCGGCCGGGGCGGGGTCCATAACCGGGGGCGCGCGCCCCCCGGTTTCCGTACGGTGGCGCCCATGCCCGTACTCGAACGACTGCGATCCGACCACGCGCCCGCCCTGCTCGCGTTCGAGCGGGAGAACAGGGCCTTCTTCGCCGCCTCCGTGCCCGACCGGGGCGACGCGTACTTCGACGGCTTCGACGCCCGCCACCGGGCGCTGCTCGACGAGCAGGAGAGCGGGGGGATCGCCTTCCACGTGCTGGTCGCGGAGGACGGGGAGATCCTCGGCCGGTTCAACCTCGTGGACCTCGACGGGGGCAGCGCCGAGCTCGGCTACCGGCTCGCCGAGAAGGCCACCGGGCGCGGGCTCGCGACCCGCTGGGTGCGCGAGCTGTGCCGGCTGGCCCGCGAGGAGTACGGGCTGAGCCGGCTCACCGCCGAAACGACCCTCGGCAACGGGCCGTCCCGGGCGGTGCTGGCCCGGGTCGGCTTCGGCGCGGTCGGGAGCGTGACCCTGCCCGGCGGCCCCGGCGGGCAGCCGGGGCTTTCGGGCGAGCCGGGGATCGCCTACGAGCTGGACCTCGGCGGCAGCTTCGGCCGGGAGTGGTCCGGCAGCCCCTCGTAGCCCGGGGGGCTCGCGGCGGGGGTCTCGTCGAGCAGTGCGAGGGCGATGTGCACGGCGTCGTCGAGCTGGGCGTAGCGCCCCTCGGCCCAGTCGAGCGGGGTGCGCAGGGCGGTGAGGTCCGGCTCCACCCCGTGGTTCTCGATGGACCAGCCGTACTCGGGGAACCAGGCCGCGTTCATCGGCACGGTGATCTGGGTGCCGTCGCCGAGCCGGTGGCGGCCCGTCATGCCGACGACGCCGCCCCAGGTGCGCTGGCCGACCACCGGGCCGAGCCCGAGCAGCTTGAACGCGGCGGTGATCATGTCGCCGTCGGAGGAGGTGGCCTCGTCGGCGAGGGCGACGACGGGGCCGCGCGGCGCGTTGGAGGCGTACGAGACGGGCTGGGCGTTGCGGGTGAGGTCCCAGCCCAGGATCCGCCGGGTCAGCTTCTCTATCACCAGCTCGCTGATGTGGCCGCCGGCGTTGCCCCGGACGTCGACGATCAGGGCCGGCCGGGAGACCTCCATGCGCAGGTCGCGGTTGAACTGGGCCCAGCCGGAGCCGCCCATGTCGGGGATGTGCAGATAGCCGCAGCGGCCGCCGCTGAGCTCCCGGACCACCGCCCGCCGCTTGGCGACCCAGTCCTGGTAGCGCAGCGGGCGTTCGTCGACGAGCGGGACGACGGCGACGCGGCGGGAGCGGCCCTCCGCGCCGGCGGGCCTGAAGGTGAGCTCGACGGTGGTGCCGCCGGTGCCGGACAGCAGCGGGTAGGGGCCGGCCACCGGGTCGACCGGGCGGCCGTCGACATGGGTGAGGACCGCGCCCTCGCGGATGCCGGTGCCGGCGAGCGGGGAGCGGGCCTTGGAGTCGGAGGAGTCGCCGGGCAGGATCCGCTTGACCAGCCAGCCGTCCTCGCGGAGCACGAAGTTGGCCCCCAGCAGGCCCTGGGCGCGCTGGTAGTGCGGCGGGCCCTCGTTGCGGCGGGCGGGGGTGACGTACGCGTGGGAGGTGCCGAGTTCGCCGAAGACCTCGCGGAGCAGGTCGGCGAACTCGTCGGGGGAGGCGCAGCGTTCGACGAGCGGCCGGTACTGGTCGAGCACCGCCGTCCAGTCGACCCCGCCCAGGTCGGGCTCCCAGAAGTAGGCGCGGATGATCCGGCCCGCCTCGTCGAAGGCCTGCCGCCACTCGGCCGCCGGGTCCACCTCGTGCACGATCCGCCGCAGGTCCAGGTAGACGGTGGAGTCGGAGTCGCCGGACTCGTTGGCGGGGACGGCGCGCAGCTCGCCCTCGTCGACGACGACGAGCCGTGAGGCGTCGCCGCTGACCGCGAACCAGTCGAGGTGGGTGACGAGCTCGGTCCTGCGGGCCTTGGTGATGTTGTAGTGCTCCAGGGTGGGCCGGGGCGAGGGGTCCGAGGGGTTGGCGAAGGTCTCGCCGAGCGCGCCGGAGATCGGCCAGCGCAGCCAGACCAGGCCGCCGCCGGCCACCGGGTACAGCGCGGAGTACTTGGAGGCGGTGACGGGGAAGGGCGTGACCCGCTCGGCGAGCCCTTCGAGCTCGACGGTCACCGTCCCGTCGCCGGTGCCCGCCTCCTCGTCGGCGGGGTCCATGCCGCCCGCCGCCGGCCGCCCGTCGGGCAGCAGCGCGAAGGGCGACGGGGTCGCCGAGTTGAGCGGTACGAGGTACGGGCGGCAGCCCAGCGGGAAGGACAGGTCGCCGGTGTGGACGTCGTACACCGGGTCGAAGCCCCGCCAGGAGAGGAAGGCGAGGTAGCGCCCGTCGCTGGTGAAGACCGGGTTCTCGTCCTCGAAGCGCCCGTTGGTGACGTCGACGACGGTGGGGGAGCCGGGGCCGGAGATCCGGGCCATCTTGATGGAGCGCAGGGAACGCCCGATGCCCGGGTGGGACCAGGTGAGCCAGGCCCCGTCGGGGGAGAAGGCGAGGTCGCGGACGGGGCCGTTGACGGAGCGGATCAGCTCGGTGAGGCCGTCGGCGGGGGCGTCGGGAGTGCCGGGGGTGCCGGCGGCGTCCGGGGCGGCTTCCGTGCCCCTTGCCTCGGAGGGGGCCGCGGGCGCCCCGCCCTCGCCGTCGGCCGCGGTCTCGCCGTCCCCGCCGGTCTCGGCGCCCGCCGTGCCCGCCGTGCCCGCCGTGCCTGCCGTGCCCGCCGCGTCCGGATCGTCCCGATCGTCGTCGTCCGGCTCCGTCGTCGTCAGGAGCAGCAGGCGGCCGTCGTTGGAGGCGATGGCCAGGCGTTCGCCGTCGGGGTCGGAGACCAGCTCCTCGACCCGGCCGAGCCGGCCCGCGGCGAGCCGGCGGGGCTCCCGGTCGCCGCTGGCACGCGGGAGGTAGGCGATCTCGATCGCGTCCTCGCCCTCCGCGTCGGTGACGTACGCGACCTGGCCGCCGCTGCCCAGCATCTCGGGCAGCCTGACCCGTACGCCGGGGGTGTCGGCGATGGTGCGGGCCGGGCCGTCGCGGTGGGTCAGCCAGTAGAGGCTGCCGCGCACCGAGACGGCGCTGGCCCGACCGGTCTCGTCCACGGAGAGGGCGTCGACGTGGTGCGCGGCGGGCACCTGGTAGGGCCGGCGGCCGGTGCGGGGGCCGCCGAGCCGGACCTCCAGGCGGCGCGGCCGCGCGTCGGCGCTCAGGTCGTCGACGATCCACAGTTCGCCGGCGCACTGGTAGACGACCCGGCGCCCGTCGCTGGAGGCGTGCCGGGCGTAGAACGCGTCGTGGTCGGTGTGGCGGCGCAGGCCGCTGCCGTCGGGCAGGCAGGAGTAGAGGTTGCCGATGCCCTCGTGGTCGGAGAGGAAGGCGATCCGGTGGCCGCCCTCGGCCTCGGGCGCGGCGACGAACATGGGCGAGTCGAGCTGCCCGCCGAGCTCTTCGAGGAGCCGTTCGCCGTGCAGCCAGAGCCGCCCCATGGCCCCGCCCCGGTAGCGCTTCCAGGAGGCCGGCTCGTGCGGCGGCCGGCCGGTCAGCAGCAGGGTGCGGCGCTGCTCGTCCAGGTCGGCGACGGCGATGTCGGAGACCGGGCCCCAGGGCATCCGGCCGCCGGGGGTGCCGTCGGTGGGGACGGTGTAGGCCCAGGAGTAGTACGAGAACGGCTGCCCGTGCGAGGAGACGGCGAGGATGTCGGACCGGCCGTCCTTGTCGGGGGGCGACCAGCCGCAGACCCGGGTGTCGGTCGAGCCCCAGTACGTCAGCCGCCGGGCCGGGCCGCCGTCGACCGGCGCGAGGTGGATCTCGGGGTCGAGGCTGCGCCAGCTCGTGTACGCGAGATGGCGCCCGTCGGGGGAGAAGCGCGGGTGCCCGACCCGCGTCCGGTCGACGGTGACCCGCCAGGCCCGCCCGGGGCGGTGGCCCTCGGGCACGAGGGGGGAGACCCAGAGGTCGTCCTCGGTCACGAAGCAGAGCAGCTCGTCGTGGAGGTGCGGGAAGCGGAGATACGCGAGGTCGTCACTCACCTCCTCATGCTTTCCGCGGGAAGGGGGTGCGGCAACTCGTACGTGTGGTCGAGGGGGTCCGGTGTGTGGCCCAGGACACGTACGAAACGGTTTCGTTTCGCTAGGCGGCTGGGTATCGTCGTGGTGTACGAAACCGTTTCGTTCGGTCGCGTACCCAGGAAACCCCGTCGGACAGGAGGCCGGTCATGGCCAGCAGGCTCACCCCCGAAAGGGAGGCCGAGCTCTACGCGGCCGTGCTCGACCTGCTGCGCGAGGTCGGCTACGACGCCCTCACCATGGACGCCGTCGCCGCCCGCACCCGGTCCAGCAAGGCCACCCTCTACCGCCAGTGGGGGAGCAAGCCGCAACTCGTCGCCATGGCCCTGCGCCACGACAAGCCGGTCAGGATCGACGAGATCGACACCGGCAGTCTGCGCGGTGACTTCGCGCTGATGCTGGAGCGGACCGACGACTGCCGGATGGAGAAGGACGCCGCGCTGATGCGGGGTCTGGCCCATGCCGTCCACAACAACCCCGAACTGCTCCAGGCCATGCGCGAGCTGCTCGTCGAACCCGAGATGAACAGCCTCGACGAGATGCTCCAGCGGGCCGTGCGGAGGGGCGAGGTCGACGCCGACAACCCGGCGCTGAAGCTCATGCCCCACATGCTGATCGGCGCGTTCATCGCCCGGCCGCTCATCGACGACCGGCCGGTCGACGCCGCCTTCCTCACCGACTACGTCAACGCCGTCGTGCTCCCCTCACTCGGCGCCTGACCTCCCCGACCCCTCAGTCCCGCAGTACCCGTACCTCCTGACGTTGCGCACCGCTCACGCCGTCGGGCCGGCTCCCCATGCCCTGTCCCACTCGATACCGGGAGTACGCCCCCGTGGCCACGTTCCTCTACAAGCTCGGCCGTTCCGCCTTCCGGCGCCGACGGCTCGTCGCCCTCCTCTGGGTGGCGCTCCTCGCCCTCGCCGGCGTCGGCGCCGCCACCGCGCCCGCCGCGACCTCCAGTTCCTTCTCGATCCCCGGCACCGAGGCCCAGCGCGCCTTCGACCTGCTCGAAGAGCGCTTCCCCGGGGGCAGCGCCGACGGCGCCACCGCCCGGGTGGTCTTCGAGGCCCCGGCCGGCCAGACCATGAAGACCCCGGCCAACAAGGCGAAGGTCGAGGAGACCGTCGCCGCGCTGAAGGCGAGCTCCGACCAGGTCGCCCGGGTCACCGACCCGTACACCGCGCAGGCCGTCTCGCAGGACGGCCGGATCGCCTACGTCTCGGTCGCCTACAAGGTCAGCGGGATGGAGCTGACCGAGGAGACCCGGGACGCTCTCAAGGAGGCCGGGCACTCCGCGCAGGGCCAGGGCCTGACCGTCGAGATCGGCGGCGACGCGCTCCAGAGCATGCCGGAGACCGGCGCCGGCGAGATCGTCGGCGTGGTCATCGCGGGCATCGTGCTCGTCATCACCTTCGGCTCGCTGGTCGCCGCCGGACTGCCGCTGCTCACCGCGATCATCGGCGTCGGCATCGGCGTCTCGACGATCACCGCGCTGGCCAACGTCCTGGACCTCGGCTCCACCACCTCGACCCTCGCGATGATGATCGGCCTCGCGGTCGGCATCGACTACGCCCTCTTCATCGTCTCCCGCTACCGCGCGGAGCTCGCCGAGGGCCGTGAGAAGGAGGAGGCGGCCGGGCGCGCCGTCGGCACCGCCGGCTCCGCCGTGGTCTTCGCCGGCCTCACCGTGGTCATCGCCCTGGTCGGCCTGGCCGTCGTCAACATCCCGATGCTGACGAAGATGGGCTTCGCCGCCGCCGGCACGGTCGTGATCGCCGTACTGATCGCGCTCACCCTCATCCCGGCCCTGCTGGGCTTCGCCGGCGACAAGGTCGTGGGCCGCAGGCAGCGCAAGGGCGCCGCGGCCGGCCCCGAGAAGCAGGACAAGCCGAACGGCGGCACCCGCTGGGCCCGCTTCGTCATCCGCCGCCCCGTGTTCGTGCTGCTCGTCGGCGTCCTCGGCCTCGGCGCGATCGCCGTGCCGGCCGCCTCCCTGGAGATGGGCCTGCCGGACGACGGCGTCAAGCCCGTCTCCGCCACCGAGCGGCGCGCCTACGACCTGCTCTCCGAGGGCTTCGGCCCCGGCTTCAACGGCCCGCTGCTGGTCGTCGTCGACGGAGGCAAGGCGACCGCGGACAAGACCGTGGACACCATCAAGGGCCTGGAAGGCGTCGTCGCGGTCACCCCGCCGACCCCGAACAAGGCCGGCGACGCCGCGATGATCACGGTGATCCCGAAGGACCGCCCGTCCTCCGTGGACACCGAGGGCCTGGTGCACGACATCCGCGGCGCGACCGGCGACGACGTCCTGGTCACCGGCGCCACGGCGATGAACATCGACTTCTCGCAGAAGATGAACGACGCGCTGCTGCCCTACCTGGCGCTGGTCGTCGGACTCGCCTTCCTGCTCCTGATGGTGGTCTTCCGCTCGGTCCTGGTCCCGCTGAAGGCGGCCCTCGGCTTCCTGCTCTCCGTGGTCGCCGCCCTCGGCGCGGTCGTCGCGGTCTTCCAGTGGGGCTGGCTCGGCAGCCTGTTCGGGGTCGAGCAGACCGGCCCGATCATGTCGATGATGCCGATCTTCATGGTGGGCGTGGTCTTCGGCCTGGCCATGGACTACGAGGTCTTCCTGGTCACCCGGATGCGCGAGGCGTACGTCCACGGGGCGCGCCCCGGCGAGGCGATCGTGACCGGCTTCAAGCACAGCGCCCGCGTGGTCACCGCCGCCGCGGTGATCATGATCGCGGTCTTCTCCGGCTTCATCGGCATGGACGACCAGATGATCAAGATGATCGGTTTCGGTCTGGCCGTCGCCGTTCTCTTCGACGCCTTCGTGGTCCGCATGGCGATCGTCCCGGCGGTCCTCGCGCTCCTCGGTCACAAGGCCTGGTGGCTGCCGAAGTGGCTCGGCCGGGTGCTGCCCAACGTGGACGTCGAGGGCGAGGCGCTGGCCGCCGGCGACCACGCGGGTCCCCAGGACCCCGGCGGCCGGGAGAAGGAGCTGGTCTCCGCCTGAGTCCGGGTGCCGTACGGGTCGTCGCGACCGCGTGAGCCGTACGGCCTCATGAACCCCGGGGCCGCCGCTTGAGCGGGCGGCGGGCCCCGGACCGCGCCGGAACCTGTGGGGACGGGGAGCCGACGCGACCCCGCGCCGTCATCGCGTCGAGTCCGACGCGGTGGCGGCGTAGGTGTGCCGGAGGAAGCGCATCAGGGCCGTGGTGTCGAACTGGACCACGGCCACCCCGTCCACGCCGTGGAACTCGACGACCGTCTGGACCCGGCCGCAGGGCCAGACCCCGATGTCCCCGCGCCGGGCGGGGGCGCGCAGCCCGGTCTCCAGGAGCGCGCGCGGGAAGGACCACTCGATGTCGCCGGGGAAGACGAAGCGCACGGTGGCGGGGGTGAAGTCGGCGTCGTAGCGGAGCGCGACCGGTATGCGGCGGGAGAGGGGGGCGTCGGTGACGAGCCGCCCGCGGGCCTGGTCCTCGACGGCGTGGTCATGCGTGGTGCGCGTCATCGAACGACTCCTCACGCTCTTACTCTCGTCTCATTTGTCATCCAATGTCCCATATATACCGGCGCATGCGCCGGGCGAGCCCACCTCTTTTGTGTTCCCCGCGCTCTTGCAAGCACTTCGCAGGAGCGCTCTATGATGCGGGACGTGCATGTACCTGACGGATTCATCAACGCCCCCGTATCGGCCGCCGCCGGTGTCGTCGCCGCCGGCGCCGTCGCCGTCAGCCTGCGCGGAGCCCGCAAGGAGCTCGGGGGTACCTCCCGTGCCGGAGGCTACGGGGGAGAGCGGACCGCGCCGCTGGCCGGTCTCGTCGCGGCCTTCATCTTCGCCGTGCAGATGCTCAACTTCCCCGTCGCCGCGGGGACGAGCGGGCACCTCCTCGGGGGCGCCCTCGCCGCGATCCTCGTCGGCCCCTACACGGGCGTCCTGTGCATAGCCGTCGTCCTGCTCATGCAGGGCGTCCTGTTCGCCGACGGCGGCCTCACCGCGCTCGGCGTGAACATCACCGTCATGGGCGTGGTCACCGTCGTCGTGTCCTACGCGCTCTTCCGCGGCCTGGTCCTCGTCCTGCCGCGCACCCGCCGCTCGGTGACGATCGCCTCCTTCGTCGCCGCGCTGGTCTCCGTGCCGGCCGCGGCCACCGCCTTCACCGCGATCTACGCGATCGGCGGCACCACCGACGTGCCGATCGGCAAGGTCCTCACCGCGATGGTCGGCGTCCACGTCCTCATCGGCATCGGCGAGGCCGTCATCACCATGCTCACCGTCGGCGCGGTCATCGCCGTCCGGCCCGACCTCGTGCACGGCGCGCGCGGCCTGACCGCGCCGCTCAAGCTGCGCGTGGGCGGCGAGCTCATCGACGCCGAGCCCGTCGGCGTCCCCGCGCCGACCGCCGGTCCCTCCCCGAAGAAGCTGTGGATCGGCGGTGTGGTCACCGCCCTCGTCCTCGCCGGCTTCGTCTCCTTCTACGCCTCCGCGAGCCCGGACGGCCTGGAGAAGGTCGCCGCCGACAAGGGCATCGACAGCAAGGTCCAGCCGCACGCGGCCGCCGACTCCCCGCTCGCCGACTACGGCGTCAAGGACGTCGCCGACGCGCGCCTGTCCGGCGGCCTCGCCGGTGTGATCGGCGTGGGCGCGACCCTCGCCGTCGGCACCGGCGCCTTCTGGGTCGTGCGCCGCCGCAGGCACACGACCGCCGCCGCCACCGCGAACGCGGACGCCTGATGGGTGCGGGGCACGCGCACAAGCTCTACCGGAGGGGTGACTCGCCGGTCCACGCGCTGCCTCCGCACACCAAGCTCGCGGCCGTCTCCGGCTTCGTCGTCGTGGTGGTCTCCACCCCGCGCGAGGCGATCTGGGCCTTCGCCGGCTACGCCGCGCTGCTCGGCGTGGTCGCCGCGCGGGCCCGGGTGCCGGCCGGCTTCCTGCTGAAGCGGCTGCTCATCGAGATCCCGTTCGTGGCCTTCGCGGTGCTCATGCCCTTCGTGGTCCCCGGCGAGCGGACCACCGTCCTCGGCGTCTCCCTCTCCGTCCCCGGCCTGTGGGGCGCCTGGAACGTGCTCGCCAAGGGCACCCTCGGCGTCGCCGCCTCCGTGCTGCTCGCCTCCACCACCGAGCTGCGCGGCCTGCTGCTCGGCCTCCAGCGGCTGAAGCTGCCCCCGCTGCTCGTCCAGATCGCCTCCTTCATGATCCGCTACGGGGACGTGATCACCGACGAGATGCGCCGGATGTCCGTCGCCCGCCGCTCGCGCGGCTTCGAGGCCCGGGGCGTCCGGCACTGGGGCGTCCTCGCCAAGTCGGCCGGCGCGCTCTTCATCCGCTCCTACGAGCGCGGGGAGCGGGTCCACCTGGCGATGGTCAGCCGCGGCTACACCGGGTCGATGCCGGTCATCGACGAGGTCACCGCCACGGCAGCCCAGTGGCGCCAGGCCGCCGCGCTCCCGCTCGCCGCACTCCTGATCTGCCTCCTCGGATGGACGCTATGACCGCTGTGACCACGCCCCCCTCCCTCCGGGTCGACGGCCTCGCCTACGCCTACCCCGACGGCCACCAGGCCCTGTTCGGCGTGGACCTGACCGTCGGGCGCGGCGAGCGGGTCGCCCTGCTCGGGCCCAACGGCGCCGGCAAGACCACCCTCGTCCTGCACCTCAACGGCATCCTCACCGGCGGCGCGGGCGGCGTCACCGTCGCCGGGCTGCCGGTCGCCAAGAAGAACCTCGCCGAGATCCGGCGCCGGGTCGGCATCGTCTTCCAGGACCCCGACGACCAGCTCTTCATGCCGACCGTCCGTGAGGACGTCGCCTTCGGCCCGGCGGCCGCGGGCGTCCGGGGCGCGGAGCTGGAGGAGGTCGTCCACCGGGCCCTGGACCGGGTCGGCATGGCCGAGTTCGCCGACCGGCCGCCGCACCACCTGTCCTTCGGGCAGCGGCGCCGGGTGGCCGTGGCGACCGTGCTCGCCATGGAACCGGAGATCCTCGTCCTCGACGAGCCCTCCTCCAACCTGGACCCGGCCTCGCGCCGGGAGCTCGCCGACGTGCTCCGCTCCCTGGACGTCACCGTCCTGATGGTCACCCACGACCTGCCGTACGCCCTGGAGCTCTGCCCGCGCTCGGTGATCCTCAGCGAGGGCGTGATCGCCGCCGACGGGCGGACCCTCGACATCCTCTCCGACGAGGAGCTCATGGCCCGGCACCGGCTGGAACTGCCGTACGGCTTCGTGCCGAGCTCCGTCGCCTGACTCCGGCCCCGGCTCCCGGATCCCGGCCTCCGGCCCCCGGAATCGGCCCGCCGGCCGTCGCGTTGCACCATGGGGGAACGCAAGGCGCGTACGGCGAGAGGGAGCGTGGGTCAGTGGACGTCCGGGGCACCGTGGAGGCCGGTTTCGAACCGGTCCGGGACGCGTTCCTGCGCAACTTCGAGCAGCGCGGCGAGCGCGGGGCGGCGCTCGCCGTCTACCGGGACGGCACCAAGGTCGTCGACCTGTGGGCGGGGACGCGGGACGTCCGGGGGGAGGCCCCCTGGGCGGTGGACACCGCGCAGGTCGTCCGCTCCGCCACCAAGGGCGTCGCCGCCGCGGTCCCGCTCCTGCTCCACCAGCGCGGGCAGCTCGACCTGGACGCTCCCGTCGCCGCGTACTGGCCCGAGTTCAAGGCGGCCGGCAAGGACCGGGTGACCGTGCGCCAGCTGCTCGCGCACCGGGCCGGCGTGCCCGTGCTGGACCGCCCGCTGACCCTGGCCGAGGCCGTCGACCTGCCGACGGCCTCCGCCGCGATCGCCGCCCAGGCCCCCGTCTGGGAGCCGGGCACGGCCCACGGCTACCACGCCCACACCTTCAGCTGGCTGCTCGGCGGCCTGGTCCACCGGGTCACCGGCCGCACGATCGGCCGCTGGGTCGCCGAGGAGATCGCCGCCCCGCTCGGCCTGGACCTGTGGATAGGCCTGCCCGACGCGGAGGCCCACCGGGTCGGCCGGCTGGGCCCGGTCGAGGAGCTCGAGCCCGCCGACAGCGGCGCGCTCAAGCTGCGCCCCAAGCGCGCGGTCTCCGAGGCGTACAAGGACCCGGAGTCGCTGACCCGGCGGGCCTTCGGGGTGATCGAGCCCGCGCCCGACGAGAACGACCCGGTGTACCGGGCGGCCGAGCTGCCCGGCTCGGCGGGCGTCGCCACCGCCCGCGCGCTCGCCCGCTTCTACGCGTCGACGCTCGGCCCGGTCGACGGCGGCCCGCGCCTGTTCGCGCCGGCCACCCTCGCGCTGGCCCGCACCGAGGAGTCGGCGGGTGCCGACCGGGTCCTGCTGGTCGGCACCCGCTTCGGCCTCGGCCACATGCTGCACGGACCGGCCTCACCGCTGCTCGGCCCGAGCTCCTTCGGCCACCCCGGCCGGGGCGGCTCGCTGGGCTTCGCCGACCCCGAATCCGGGATCGCCTTCGGCTACGTCACCAACGGCATGCGCAAGACGGTCACGGCCGACCCGCGCGCGCAGGCCCTGGTGCGGGCGGTGCGCGCCGCGCTCTAGCGGATGTACCAGCCCTGGTCGGCGTAGTCCTCGCAGTCGTACTGGAACGGGTTGCGGTCGATCTCGTTGCCCTGCAGCGCCAGGCACTTGCCGCTGTTGAAGTTCTTCAGCTTGAAGACGTCGGGGTCGGCCGTGGACACCTTCTGCCAGAACTGGTCCGCGTAGTTCAGGCAGTCGAACTGCATCGGGACCTTGCCGTTGTCGAAGCCCTGCACGACCAGGCACTTGCCGCTGTTGAGGTTCTTGAGCTGGAAGACGCCCGGCGTCGGGGCGTTGGTCTCGTCGAATATCCAGTACTGGTCGGCGTAGTCCAGGCAGTCCCAGGCGAACGGGATCGAGTGGTTCTCGTTGCCCTGCAGGGCGACGCACTTGCCGCCGTAGGCGTTCTTCAGATGGAAGCCCGGCTGCGGCTCCACGTACACCGCGGACGCGGTGGAGGCGGAGCCGACGAGCGCGGTGGCCGTCAGCGTGGCGGTGGCAAGGGCGGCGCCCAGGGCACGCGACCTGATCATGGGATCTCCCTCCGTGGGCGTACGCCGCTCGACGGCGTACGCGATCTTGATCAGGAACATAGGCGGCCGATATCGGTCTTGTCGTCGAGTTTGGGATGCGGAGGGAAGATTCCGCTCAACTCGCGTACAGCATCAGTCCGATGCCCACCACCATCAGGCCCGCCGCCGCGATCCTCGGCCCGCCGAAGCGCTCCTTGAACAGCACCGCGCCGATCGCCGCGCCCACGATGATGGAGGACTCCCGCAGGGCCGCGATCGGGGCGAGCGGGGCCTTGGTCTGGGCCCACAGGACCAGGGCGTAGGCGCCGACCGAGAGGAACCCGCCGAGGAGGCCGCGGGCGGCGTACGGGCGCAGTTCGGCTGCCAGGGCCGAGCGGCGGCGGTACAGGGCGTAGGCGGGGATGACGAGGCCCTCCAGGACCATCAGCCAGGCGATGTAGCCGAGCGGGGTCTCCGAGGCGCGCACGCCGACGCCGTCGACGACCGTGTACGCGGCGATGGACAGGCCCGTCGCCCCCGCCGCCAGCAGGGCCGCCCAGTCCGGGCGGGCGCCCTTGCCGCGGATGCCCCACAGGGCGAGGCCGGTGAGACCCGCGCAGGCGACCGCCACGCCGGCGATCTGCTCGGCGGACGGGATCTCGGCGAGGAACACCGCGGCGAGCAGGGTCACCACGAGCGGCGCGGTGCCGCGGGCGATCGGGTACATCTGGCCGAAGTCGCCGAGCGCGAAGGACTTCATCAGGAGCGCGTAGTACGCCACGTGCAGCGCGGCCGAGGCGATCAGGTAGGGCCAGGCCCCGGCCGCCGGGAGCGGGACGAAGCAGGCGGTGACGGCGCCGATCAGGGCGCCGCCGCCGGAGATCAGGGTGAAGGACAGGAGCTGGTCCGTGATGCGGGCGGCTATCGCGTTCCAGCTGGCGTGCGTCACGGCCGCGACCAGCACGGCCGCGACCACGAGCGGGGTCACGCCGTGCGCTCGCGGACGTCCGCCAGCGTGCCGCCCGCGTGCGCGATCAGGGCCTCGGGGGCCAGGGCGAAGACGGTGTGCGGGGTGCCGGCCGCGGCCCACACCACCGCGTGGCCGAGCAGCCCGCGGTCGGCGAGCACCCGGGTGCGGGTGCGGTGCCCGAAGGGCGGGACGCCGCCGATCGCGTAGCCCGTCGCCTCCCGGACGGTCCGGGCGTCGGCGCGGGTGACCTCCGTCGCGCCCAGCTCCTCGCGGACCCGCTCCAGGTCCACCCGCGAGGCCCCGTCCATGAGGACCAGCACGGGGACCCCGTCCGCGGAGAAGATCAGCGACTTCACGATCTCCGAGACCGCGCAGCCGATGGCCTCGGCGGCCTGCTGCGCGGTCCGCGTCTCGTCCGGGAAGCGCCGGACCTCGACGTCGAGTCCCAACTCCTTCAGGGCGGCGGCGAACTGGGGGTGGGCATCGGCGTGTGACGTCGTCATGGACGGCCACGCTAGCGGTACGTGTACGGGGCAGGCGACCGGGTTACCGGCCGGGGCCCGCCCGGGCGGGCGACCCGCCGCGGGCTGATCCGGCCTGATCCGGAAGACACGGCCTAGTCCGCCTGCAGGACGCTCGCCACGATCGGCCCGGCCGCGTCGACGCCGTGCCCGCCGTTCTCGACCAGGGCCGCCGCCGCCAGGTCGTCCGCGAAGCCGGTGAACCAGGAGTCCGAGGAGTCCTGGCCGTCGACCTCCGCCGAGCCGGTCTTCGCGCCCTTGTCGCCGCCGACCGAGGACATCACCCCGGTCGCCGTGCCGTAGCCGGCCGTCGCCGTCAGCCGCATCATGTCGCGCAGCTGCCGGGCCACGGCGGCGGGGAGCTTCCGCTCGGCGGTGGCGAACACCCGGTCGTCCACGTCCTGGGCGACCAGGTACGGCTGCCGGAAGGTGCCGTCCTTCGCGGTGGCCGTGATCGAGGCGATGTTCAGCGGGTTCATCTGGACCGTGCCCTGGCCGATGTACTGGGCCGCGGCCTCGCCGCCGGTCGCGGCGGGGACGGAGCCGTCGAAGGAGGTGATGCCTGTCTTCCATTCGAGGCCGATGCCGAAGACCTCCCTGGCCTCCTTGCCCAGCGCGGCGTCGTCGCCGACGTCGTCGATCTTCTTGATGAAGGCCGTGTTGCAGGAGCGGGCGAAGCTCTTCCCGAAGGGGGCGCCGTCCATCGAGAAGCCGTTCAGGTTCCGGATCGTCCGGCCGTAGTACATGACCGTCGGCGGGCACTCCGCCGGCCTGTCCGCCGTGACCAGGCCCTTCTCCAGGAGCAGCGCCGCCGTGACGATCTTCAGGGTGGAGCCGGGCGCCTTCGTGCCGGAGAACGCCGTGTTGAAGCCGGCCGCCGGGTTGTTGGCGACCGCCCGTATCGCGCCCGTCGAGGGCTTGATCGCGACCACCGACGCCGAGCCGTGCCGCTTGACCGCCCGCTCGGCCGCCGCCTGCACGTCCGCGTCGATCGTCGTCCGCAGCTTCCCCGGCTCGCCCTTCGACAGGGTGAGCAGGGTCGTGTCGGGCACGCCCTCCACGCCCGAGTCGACGAAGGTCTCGACGCCCGGCCTGCCGCCCACCGTGGCGCCGTACCGGGCGCGCAGCTGGTCCAGGACGGGGCCGAGCGAGGGGTACTTCTCGGCCGTGAGCTCCCGGCCCCGGACGTCGACGGCGTCGACCGCCGCCGTCCTGGCCGCGCCGGTGCGGATCGACGCCGACGCCGAGTTCAGCTTCGGGTGCAGGACGGCAGGCTTCCAGGCGACCAGGGGGCGCCCGGTGGTGGCCCCGCGGACCACGGTGAGCCGCGAGGAGTACGTCCAGGGCTTCGACACGCCCTGGTACGTGACGGTCGCCTGCACCGTGAACGGCACCGTCGCGCCCGTCGCGGGCCCGGGGGTGATCGTCGCGGCGGAGACCTTGGCCTCCTCGCGGAAGCCCAGCAGGGCCGGACCCGAGCCGACCGGGTCGTTGGTCAGCTGCGCCGCCCGGTCCGACTCCCCGCCGGCCCAGGCCGCGAGGAAGTCCTTCGCGGTCGCCGTCACCTCCTCCGGCGTGACCGGCCCCGACTTCGGCGCGGAGCCCGACCGCGTGCCGACCCCGTCGGACCCTCCGGTGATCCCGTTCCAGAGGTTGTAGCCCCCGTATCCGACCCCGCTCGCCACGACGACGAAGACCCCGCCGACGACCGCGACCTTCACACCACTGCGCATGACTGCGACTCCCTCCCCCAGGTTGGCCCCAGCAGCCTAGGGGGCGGGAGTGACAGCCGGCACGGCCGTTACCGGAAAGCGACCGGAACGTCTGTTTCCCGCTACCCCGGGGGCGTCAGACCCAGGTGTCGAGCCACATCCGGTTCCGCCAGCCCTGGATCGGAATCGCCTGCCCGGTGTACAGGGGCCAGAAATAGATGAAATTCCAGACGATGAGGAGAACGAGCACACCCGCGGCGACCGCACCGAAAGTGCGCCGCCTTTCCGAGGAACCCGCGGGCCCCACGATCGCCCCGATCATCATGGCCACCGCGAGACACAGGAACGGGACGAACACCACCGCGTAGAAAAGGAAAATGGTGCGTTCCTGGTAGAGGAACCACGGCGCCCAGCCGGCCGCGATGCCGCAGGCGATCGCGCCCGCGCGCCAGTCGCGGCGGAAGGCCCAGCGCCACAGCACGTACAGGATCGCGAAGCAGGCCGCCCACCACAGCAGCGGCGTGCCGAGGGCCAGCACCTCCTGCGCGCACTTGTCGCTCGCGCTCGCGGGGCAGCCGGACTGGCCGGGGAGGGGGGACTCGTAGAAGTAGGAGACCGGGCGGCCGAGGACGATCCAGCTCCACGGGTTGGACTCGTAGGTGTGCGGCGAGTTCAGCCCCACGTGGAACTTGTAGACCTCGGTCTCGTAGTGCCACAGGCTGCGCAGCCAGTCCGGCAGCCAGCCCCAGGCGCCGCCGCCGTTCAGCTTGTCCTGCTCGGCGGCCCAGTTGCGGAAGTAGCCCTTGTCGGTGACGATCCAGCCGGTCCAGGACAGCAGGTAGGTGCCGATGGCCACCGGGACGACGGAGACGAAGGCCGGCAGCAGGTCGCGCCTGAGGACCGCCGCGTACGGGCGGACGGCGCCGGCGGTGCGGCGGGCGCCGAGGTCCCACAGGACGGTCAGCAGGCCGAACGCGGCCATGATGTAGAGGCCGTTCCACTTGGTGCCGGCCGCCAGGCCGAGCATCACGCCGGCCGCGAGCCGCCACGGCCGCCAGCCGAGCCGCAGGGTCTCGGCGACCGAGGCGTCCGGCCGCAGGATCCCCTGGTCGTCCTCGGGCAGCCCGGCCGCGAGCCGGGCCCGCGCCCGGTCCCGGTCGACGACCAGACAGCCGAAGGCGGCCAGCACGAAGAACATCAGCACCTGGTCGAGCAGCGCGGTGCGGCTCATCACGAAGTGCAGGCCGTCCACCGTGAGCAGCAGGCCCGCCAGGCAGCCCAGGAACGTCGAGCGGAACAGCCGCCGGCCGATCCGGCACAGCATCAGCACCGACAGGGTGCCGAGCAGCGCGACCATGAAACGCCAGCCGAACGGCTCGAAGCCGAACAGCTTCTCGCCGACGCCGATGACCCATTTGCCGACCGGCGGGTGCACGACGTACCCGGGGTCGGTCGGCACGAGGACCGCGCCGGGGTCGTTCAGGATCGTCTTGTCGATGTCCTTCGGCCACGCCCCCTCGTACCCCTGGTTGATCAGGGCCCAGGAGTCCTTGGCGTAGTACGTCTCGTCGAATATCACCGCGTGCGGCTTGCCCAGGTTCCAGAACCGCAGCACGCCCGCGACCAGCGCGACGAGCAGCGGCCCGGCCCAGGCGGCGGCGCGCCAGATCCGGTCGGCGGCGGCCGGCCCGATCAGGAACAGCGACCACAGCCGCTCCGAGGGGCGGGTGTACGGCGGTACGAGCCGCTCCCGCAGGCCGACGGACAGGGCGCCCGTGGTGTCCGGCCGGTAGCCGAACTGCCGCAGCCGTCGCTGCCACGACGGGGGCTCTGCCACGGTGGGTGCCACGGGGTGCTGACCCTCCAGGGCCTCGGGTGCGGTACTGGTCACCGCGCCATCGTAGGGAACGCGCCTGTGCGCGTCGCCTGTCCGGGCTGGGAGGATGACCCGTGTGACAGGAACGCTGGTACTCGCAGGGACCCCCATCGGCGACATCGCGGACGCGCCGCCACGGCTCGCCACCGAATTGGAGAACGCGGACATCGTGGCCGCGGAGGACACCCGGAGGCTGCGCGGACTGACCCGCGCGCTGGGCATCCACACCACCGGACGGGTGGTCTCCTACTTCGAGGGCAACGAGTCCGCCCGGACGCCCGAGCTGGTCGAGGCGCTGGTCGGCGGGGCGCGGGTGCTGCTGGTGACCGACGCCGGGATGCCCTCCGTCTCCGACCCGGGCTACCGGCTGGTCGCCGCCGCCGTCGAGCAGGACATCAAGGTCACCGCCGTGCCCGGCCCGTCCGCCGTGCTCACCGCGCTCGCGCTGTCCGGGCTGCCCGTGGACCGCTTCTGCTTCGAGGGCTTCCTGCCCCGCAAGGCCGGCGAGCGCCTCGGGCGGCTGCGCGAGGTCGCGGACGAGCGGCGGACCCTCGTCTACTTCGAGGCCCCGCACCGGCTCGACGACACCCTCGCCGCGATGGCCGAGGTCTTCGGCGCCGAGCGCCGGGCCGCCGTCTGCCGGGAGCTGACCAAGACCTACGAGGAGGTCAAGCGCGGCCCGCTCGGCGAGCTCGCGGCCTGGGCGGCGGAGGGCGTACGGGGTGAGATCACCGTCGTCGTCGAGGGCGCGCCGGAGGCCCCGCCCGCCGAACTGGACGCCGAGGAGCTGGTGCGCAGGGTGCGGGTGCGCGAGGAGGCGGGGGAGCGGCGCAAGGAGGCGATCGCGGCCGTCGCCGCCGAGGCGGGGGTTCCCAAGCGCGAGGTGTTCGATGCCGTGGTGGCGGCAAAGAATGCGGCGGCGCCAGGCCCCGGAAACGGTAAAGGACTAATCTGAAAGGCAAAGCGGAACCCGGCGGCGGGCCTCTCCCGGGCCCCTTAGGGCAAGGGAACGCCAAAGAGCTTCCATGGTTTTTCCGGCGCTGATGCGCTTCGGCCGGAAAAGGCGTCCACTGGACCAGTGGAGAGGAGCTGGAATGACTGAGATCACCGGCACCGGAACGCCCGTCGCGCACGAGGCGTACGCCTTCGCCTGCATGAGATGCGGGTACGGCTGGGAGCAGGCCTACGACATAGAGCACCACGTCGACGCCAAGGGTCATGAATTCGTCGTCTACAAGGCCGACGGGGAGCGGGTCCCGTCCCCGCTGTCCAGCCCGACCTGCATGAACTGCGGCGGCCACGTCGTGCGGATCATGCGCGCGGGCCAGGTCTCCTCGGTGCTCGACCTGATGGCCGCCGCCGAACGGCACGGCCACGGGGCCAAGGCGACCAAGCCGGTGTCGATCGCCGGGCCGATCGGCCAGGAGCTCACCGAGGACACCCCGGCCGGACCCGAGCAGGAGAAGCCCGCGCACCACTGGCACCTCTCCGACCTGCTGCATCCCTTCCGGTCCCGGCGGTAACGCGGCGATACGCCTTGGCGGGCGGACTCATGGCCCTCGTACGATCGGGGCCATGAGTTCCAAGGACGCCCCGCCGCCGCTGCCCGAGCCCCTGCCGGTCCCGGTCGCGGACTCGCACACCCACCTCGACATGCAGTCCGGCACCGTCGAGGAGGCCCTGACCAAGGCCGCCGCCGTCGGCGTCACCACGGTCGTCCAGGTCGGCTGCGACCTCAAGGGCTCCCGGTGGGCCGCCGAGACGGCCGAGCGGTACGACAACGTGCACGCGGCCGTCGCGCTGCACCCCAACGAGGCCCCTCGGATCGTCCTGGGAGACCCGGACGGATGGTCCCGGCAGGGTGCCCGCATCCCCGGCGGGGACGCGGCGCTCGACGAGGCCCTCGCCGAGATCGACCGGCTGGCCGCCCTGCCGTACGTGCGGGCCGTCGGCGAGACCGGCCTGGACCACTTCCGCACCGGTCCCGAGGGCATGGCCGCGCAGGAGCGTTCCTTCCGCGCCCACATCGAGATCGCCAAGCGCCGGGGCAAGGCCCTCGTCATCCACGACCGCGAGGCCCACGCCGACGTGCTGCGGGTCCTCGACGAGGAGGGCGCCCCCGAGCGGACCGTCTTCCACTGCTACTCCGGCGACGCCGAGATGGCCGAGATCTGCGCCGCCAAGGGCTACTACATGTCCTTCGCCGGCAACGTCACCTTCAAGAACGCCCAGCCGCTGCGCGACGCCCTCGCGGTCGCCCCGCTGGAGCTCGTCCTGGTCGAGACGGACGCCCCCTTCCTCACCCCCGCGCCCTACCGGGGCCGCCCCAACGCCCCGTACCTGATCCCGGTCACCGTGCGGGCCATGGCGGCGGTGCGCGGCATCACCGAGGAGGAGCTGGCCGGGGCGATCGCCGTGAACACCGCCAACGCCTTCGATTACTGATCCATAACGGTTACGCCAGGTAGTCGGGTCGTTTTGGAGAGTGACCGCACGCGGGGCTAGGGTCCCGGCATCGTGAGCACTTCGTCGCACAGATCCGGGGCTCGCCGGGCCGCCCGGCGCCGCAAGGCGAGCCCGCCCGCCGTCGAGGGACTGCGGCGGATCGTCCCGCAGGCCCTCGTCGTCGCCTTCCTGGCCGGCGGCACCAGCGCCTTCGTCGCCCAGGACAAGGCCGTCCGGCTGTCCGTGGACGGCGTCCCGCGCACCCTGCACACCTTCGCCGACGACGTCGACGAACTCCTCGCCGACGAGGGCCTGACGGTCGGCGACCACGACATCGTCGCCCCGGCCCCCGCCGCCGCCCTGGCCAGCGGGGACGAGGTCGTCGTCCGCTACGGGCGGCCCGTCGCCCTCACCCTGGACGGGCAGCGCCGCCAGGTGTGGACCACCGCGCGGACCGTCGACGGGGCGCTGCGGCAGCTCGGCGTCCGCGCCGAGGGCGCCTACCTGTCGGCCTCCCGCTCGGCGCCCATCTCCCGCCAGGGACTCGCCCTCGACGTGCGCACCGAGCGGACCGTCACCTTCCTCGCCGACGGCCGCGAGCGGACCGTCCGCACCAACGCGGCCACCGTCCGCGAGGCCGTCGAGGAGGCCGGGATCACCCTCTCGGGCCAGGACACCACCTCCGTGCCGCCCGGCTCCTTCCCGCGCGACGGGCAGACCGTCACCGTGCTGCGGATCACCGGCAGCCAGGAGATCCGCGAGGAGCCCGTCCCGTTCGCCGTCGAGCGGATCCGCGACGACGAGCTCTTCGCCGGGACCGAGCTCGTCGAACGGCAGGGCGTCCCGGGCGTCCGCCGGGTCACGTACAGCCTGCGCACCGTCAACGGCGTCCGGCAGAAGCCCCGCCGCACCGGCGAGGAGACCGTCCGCGAGCCCGTCGCCCAGCGGGTCCGGATCGGCACCCGCGCGCTGCCCACCTCCGTCGCCGGCGCCGACGGCCTGAACTGGGCCGCGCTCGCCGCCTGCGAGTCCGGCGGCCGTCCCGGCGCCGTCGACCCCTCCGGCACCTACGGCGGGCTCTACCAGTTCGACCCCGGCACCTGGCGCTCCCTGGGCGGCACCGGGGTCGCCCAGAACGCGCCCGCCGCGGAACAGACCTTCCGGGCGAAGAAGCTCTACGTGACCCGGGGGGCGACTCCGTGGCCCCACTGCGGCCGTAGGCTGTACCGGTGAGCACCACCACCGGACCCGACAGTCCCGACGCCCTCCTCGGCCCCGCAGACATCCGCGAGCTGGCCGCCGCCCTCGGCGTGCGCCCGACCAAGCAGAAGGGCCAGAACTTCGTCATCGACGCGAACACGGTCCGGCGGATCGTCCGCACGGCCGAGGTGCGCCCCGACGACGTGGTCGTGGAGGTGGGACCGGGGCTCGGCTCCCTCACCCTCGCGCTGCTGGAGGCCGCGGACCGGGTGACCGCCGTCGAGATCGACGACATCCTCGCCGCCGCGCTGCCGGCCACCATCGCCGCCCGCATGCCGCAGAGGAAGGACCGCTTCGCGCTCGTCCACTCCGACGCCATGCTGGTCCAGGAGCTGCCGGGCCCGCCGCCCACCGCGCTCGTGGCCAACCTGCCGTACAACGTGGCCGTCCCGGTGCTGCTGCACATGCTGGACCGCTTCCCGACCATCGAGCGGACCCTCGTCATGGTCCAGGCCGAGGTCGCCGACCGGCTCGCCGCCCGGCCGGGCAACAAGGTGTACGGCGTGCCGTCGGTGAAGGCCAACTGGTACGCGGACGTCAAGCGGGCCGGTTCCATCGGCCGCAACGTCTTCTGGCCCGCGCCCAACGTCGACTCGGGCCTGGTGTCGCTGGTGCGGCGCACCGAGCCGGTGCGGACCACCGCCTCCAAGAAGGAGGTCTTCGCCGTCGTCGACGCCGCCTTCGCCCAGCGCCGCAAGACCCTGCGCGCCGCCCTCGCGACCTGGGCGGGCTCGCCCGCCGCGGCCGAGGCGGCCCTGGTGGCGGCCGGCATCTCGCCGCAGGCGCGCGGCGAGGCCCTGACGGTCGAGGAGTTCGCCCGGATCGCGGAGCACAAGGGGGCCGGGGCATGAGCGGCGCCGGTGCCGTCACCGTACGGGTCCCCGCCAAGGTCAACGTGCAGCTCGCGGTCGGCGGCGCCCGGCCCGACGGCTTCCACGACCTGGCCAACGTCTTCCTCGCCGTCTCCCTGTACGACGAGGTGACCGCGACCCCCGCGGACGCCCTGACGGTCACCTGCGAGGGCCCCGACGCCGACAAGGTGCCGCTCGACCGCACCAACCTGGCCGCCCGCGCGGCCGAACTCCTCGCCGCCCGGCACGGCATCGCGCCCGACGTGCACCTGCACATCGCCAAGGACATCCCGGTCGCGGGCGGCATGGCCGGCGGCAGTGCCGACGGCGCGGGCGCCCTGCTGGCCTGCGACGCCCTGTGGGGCCTGGACACCCCGCGGGCCGAACTCCTGGAGATCTGCGCCGAGCTGGGCAGCGACGTGCCGTTCAGCCTGGTCGGCGGCGCCGCCCTCGGCGTCGGCCGGGGCGAGCGGCTGACGGAGCTGCCGGTCGGCGGCACCTTCCACTGGGTCTTCGCCGTCGCCGACGGCGGGCTCTCCACCCCTGCCGTGTACGGCGAGTTCGACCGCCTCAACGAGGGCGTCGAGGTGCCCGAGCCGGTCGCCTCCCCGGCCCTGCTCGACGCCCTGCGCACCGGCGACACCGCCGCCCTCGCGGGCGCCCTCGCCAACGGCCTGCAGGCCGCCGCCCTGTCGCTGCGGCCCTCGCTGGCCGCGACGCTGGCGGCCGGCACGGCGGCCGGGGCGCTGGCCGCGCTGGTCTCCGGCTCGGGCCCGACGACCGCGTTCCTGGTGAAGGACGCCGAGTCCGCCGAGTCGGTCGCGGCCGCCCTGATCGCCTCCGGCACCTGCCGTACGGCACGGGTGGCGACCTCCCCGGCGGCGGGCGCGACCGTCGTCGGCTAGCGGCTAGTCCTTGTTCTTGGAGATCCGGGCGAGCAGCAGGTTCGGGTCCGGGTCCCGCTGGACGTAGAAGGCCGCGCTGTTCACGTAGACGGTCTTGGCGTGCACGGCCACGGAGGTCGGGTTCTGCAGGCCGTCGGCCTTCGTGAGGACCGTCTTGTGGCTGCCGTCCGGGCGGACCAGCGCGAGTTCGTCGATCAGGTTGAGCGCGGCGAGGACGGTGTCGCCGTGCCCGGTGAACGCGAAGTCGTCGATGGTGGTGAGCCCGGTCGCCCGGGTCTCGACGGGGCCCGCCGTCCGGTCGTCACCGGGGCCGAAGGGGATCCGCAGCAGGGTCCCGCGGGCGGTGTTGGACACCCAGACGGCGCCGTCGTGCAGCTTGAGGCCGTTGGCGCCGAAGGGCAGCTCCGGGGTGCCGTCCAGCGCGGTCCCGGTCGCCCACGCGGTGGGCTCGCCGCCGTCCGCCGGCACGCTCCACACGGTGCCGAGGGTGGAGTCGGCGGTGTAGAGGGTGCCGCACTCCTCGTCGAGGGCGAGGCCGTTGGGGAAGCCGTCGGCGGGCAGCTGGGCGATCTGCTCGGGTGCGCCGCCGTCGGGGGCGATGCGCCAGACGCCGGTCTCGGGCGTCCCGGTGACGTAGTTGACGTACAGGGTGCCGTCCTGGGCCCGGGCGATGCCGGAGACGATCGCGCCGCCGACGTTCGGGGCCTGCGGATCCTGCACGGTGGGCAGGGTGGCCAGGATCCTGGTGCCGCCGTGCCGGTCGACGCGGGCGACCTGGTGGGCGAAGGCGAAGGTGAGGTCGGCGGAGCCGTCGGGTTCGAGGGCGATGTTCTCCGGGGTCTGCCCCCCGGCGAAGTCGAAGTGGGCGAGGACGTGCGGGTCCGTCACCTTCGGGTCGCCGGCCGCGGCGGCGGGTCCGGCGGCGAGCAGGGTGAGCGCGGTGAGCGCGGCGCCGGCCGCGAGGGCGGCGGCGAGGCGGGGACTGCGGGCCATGGGTCTCTCCTGGGTGCGGTGCGGTGCGGTGCGGGTGCGGGGGTGGCTGCGGCTGGGACACCCCCGAACATGGCGGCCCGTCGGTCCGCCGCCCCGGCAGCCGGGGCCGGGGAGTCGCCCGCGCGGCCGAGGACAGCACTCCGTTCGTACTCATGCCCGGGTTGAGTACCGCAGCCCTGACGCCGCCGGGCGCGGGCGCGGGACCGTACCGGCATGGGAACCAGTGCGCGTGACCTCGCCGCCGCGACCCCGGCGAGCCGGGACCGCTACGTCGACCTGCTCCGGGTCGCCTCGCTCGCCGTCGTCGTCCTCGGCCACTGGCTGATGGCCGCCGTCACCGCCGACGGGCAGGTCGGCAACCTCCTCGCCGTCGTCCCCGGGCTCCAGGCGCTGACCTGGGCCCTCCAGGTGATGCCGGTGTTCTTCTTCGTCGGCGGCTTCTCGCACGCCCTCGCCCACCGCTCCCGCCCCCGGTACGCGGCCTTCCTGCGGGGCCGGCTGCAACGGCTGCTGCGCCCCACGATGGTCTTCATCGGGGTGTGGGGCGTGCTGGCGCTCGCCGTGCAGCTGCTCGGCGCGGACGGCGGGCTGACCGGGGTGGCGCTGCGGCTGGTCACCCAGCCGCTCTGGTTCATCGGCATCTACCTGGCCATGGTCGCCTTCACCCCGCCGCTCCTGAAGCTCCACGAGCGCTGGGGCTGGGGGGCGTTCGCCGCGCTGGTAGCGGGCGCGGTGGCGGTGGACGTGCTGCGCTTCGCGGCCGGGGTGCCGTTCGTGGAGTTCCTGAACTTCGCCTTCGTGTGGCTGGCGGTCCATCAGCTCGGCTTCCTGCGCGCCGACGGCATGATCCGCCGCCCCGCCGTCCTCGCCGCGGCGGGACTCGCGGGCGCGGGCCTGCTCGTGGCCCTCGGCCCGTATCCGCTGTCCATGGTCGGCATGCCGGGCGAGAAGGTCTCCAACATGGCCCCGCCGACGCTGGCCCTGCTCTGCCACGGCCTGTGGCTGGTCGGCGCGGTCGAGCTCCTGAAGGGCCCCGGCGCCCGCCTCACCGCCCGCGCCCGGGTCTGGCGCGCGGTCGTCGCCGCGAACGGCGTCGCCATGACCGCGTTCCTGTGGCACCTGACCGCCATGCTCGGCGTGTACGGCGTGCTGCTCGCCCTCGACGTGCCGCTGCCGGCCCCCGCCACGGGCGCCTGGTGGGCCCAGGTCCCGGCCAGGATCGCCGCCGCGGCCGTCCTCACCGCCCTCCTGGTCGCCCTCTTCCGCCGCTTCGAGCAGCCGGCCCGGCCCGCCCCCTCCGCCGGCCTCCCCGCGGCCCCCGGCCGGGGGGACGCCCCGCTCACCTCGCTCGCCGCCCTCGGCGTCACCCTGGCGCTGCTCGGCGTCCTCGGCCTCTCCACCACCGGCTTCGCCGGCCTCCTGGAGGGCCACGGCGCGACGCTGATAGCGGTCCGCGTCACGGCCCCGGCAGCCGTCGCGATGGCCCTGGCGGGATGGTTCCTGGTGGAGCGGGCGGGGCGGGGACCCCGAGCCCGTCGATCTCGCTGAGGTCGATGTCGACGGGGAAGGGTCTTCCTCGCCTTCGCCCTCCGACTCGACGAGCCGGTAGTGCGCCATGCCCGCCGCCGCGTACTCGTGCGGCTTGGTGGCGCGGTCCCGCGACTTCTCAGTCGGTGTCGTACACCCGCGCGGTCCCCGGCCGGTCGCAGCCGTGGGCCTTCGCCGAGCGGTCCGCGAAGCGCTGGAGGGCGGCGCGCAGGCCCGGGTGGTCGAGGGCGAGGGGGCTCGTGCCGCGGCCGCCGGTCTCCGCGTACACGTCGTAGGCGACGCGGCGGACCGCGTCGTGGCAGCGGGCCCACAGCGCGTAACGGCCGTCCGGGCGGTCGGCGTCCGGGCGGTCGGGCAGGGACTCCAGGCGGTCCCGCAGGCCCTCGTCCAGGGCCGGGCCGTACGAGGCGGTGAAGGTGTAGAGCGGTGCCCCGCGCAGGCCGCCGAGGACGCAGCCCTCCCGGGGCTTGGGGCCCGCGGCGGTCTCGACGGCCGTACGGACGCCCCAGCGGGCCGCGGTCCGGGCGTCCAGGATCCCGGCGCAGCCCCCGGAGACCGCGGCGAAGGGCTTGTGGTCCCAGGCGCTCACCGAGGCGCCGACCTCCCGCAGCGGCCCGCCCTCGGCGACCCGGCACCCCTGCTGCCGGGCGTAGGCGGTGGCCGTCCCGGTCAGCACGGCGCCGAGCCGGGCCCGCTCCTCGGGCCGGCCGAAGTCGAGGCGGTCGGTCCTGGCCCGCACCTCGGCGACGAGGCCCTCGCCCGGCTTCCCGGCGCAGGCCAGCAGGACCGAGGCCGAGGCGTCGCCCATGTCGCCGGACACCCGGTCGGGGTCGTAGGCGAAGCCGCCGGTCCAGCCGTGGCCGAGCGGCGCGTCGGTGCGGTCCGCCTCGACGTCCGCCGAACGGCCGCCCGCCCCGCTCACGGTCACGCGCAGGTCGATCCGGCCGTCCCGGTCCTCGTCGGCCTCGCCCACCCGGCACTGCCACCAGGAGCCGTCGGCACCCCGCCGGATCCCGGCCGTCACCTCCGCCCCGCCCACCAGCTCCCGCAGCGGCTCCGCCGCCAGGGTGCCGTCGCAGGCCGAGTCCAGGGCCCCGTCGTGGCGCAGACGGTCCCAGCCGCCCGACGCCCAGAAGAGGCCGCCCGCGACCAGCACCGCCCCGGCGGTGAGACCCGCCGCGAGCTTCAGCCTCCGGCGCCGGCCCGGGGCCGGCTTCTCCGTGTTCACTGCCACACCGTCCCCAAGGTCCTCGTGTCGCGGCAGTGCGCCGCCTCCAGGTAGCGGCCGAGCAGCGCCTCGGCCCGGTCCGCGAGGCCGTCCGGCCGCTCGCCCGTCACGCTCACCCGGTGCAGCGCCGGGCCCTCGGCGCAGCGGGCCTCGGCCCAGGCGGCGACCGTGAAGGAGCGCGCGCCGGCGGCGGGCGGGACGTCCCGGCCCGCGGCGGCGAGCTCGCGCCCGTACTCCGTGCGCACCTCAGGGAGGAGCACGCCCCACCAGCTCGCCGAGGTCACGCCGATGCCCTGCCGCCCCTTGAGCGCGCCGGTGGAGCAGCCGCGGGCGCCGGTGTGCGAGGCCCCCCGGTCGAGCTGCCCGGTCGGCTGCCACCCGGGGCCGAGGCGCGCGGGGCGGAACCAGTCGCAGGCCGCCAGGACGCCCTTGGCGGACTCCTTCCCGGACTCCTCGGACCCGGCCGCCGGGAAGGGCCGCACGTCCGCCGGGCGGACCGGCGCGCCGCCGCAGCGGTGGGCCGTGCGCAGGTCCTCCGCGACGGCCGCGACCGCCGGGTCGACCGCGTCGCGCGGCCGGTCGTCCACGGACTCGCCGGACAGCGACCCGTAGACGCGGAAGGCCGTCACCGGTCCCGCGTACCCGGGCAGCCCGCCCGGGCAGGCCACCGTCACCTGGCCGTCGGCCTGCTCGTGGTCCCCCGCCCAGCGGGGCTCCCGCTCGTACGGGTCGCCGGTGACGTGCTCGACCCGCACGCCCTTCAGGGGCGCCTCCAGGACCGGCGCCGCCGTCACGTCCAGCCGGCCCCCGTCACCGCCGACCCCGCAGGAGACCAGACCGCGCGGCCCCGGGCCGCTCCGCCCGGTCCACCGCTCGTCCTCGGGCAGCAGGGCCCGGACCGCCTCGCGGGGCAGCACCCCGCCGCAGGCCCGGGCCAGGACCTCCGCGTTGTGGCTCGCCCGCCGCTCGGCCCTGACCAGCACGAAGCCCGCGATCAGGACCCCCGCCAGCAGGACCAGCGCGGCCTGCGGCAGCCACCGGTGGCGCCGGAACCGCGCCCATGCCGAATCGCCCATCCCCGGCCCCCGCCCCCGTGTACGACTGCGAACGAAATCACCGCACGCTATCCCACCCGCCCCGCCCGTCTACCCTGGACGTCGATCGATCCCCCGGTACAGGAGTGAAATGGCCGTCAACCTGGTCAATGTCGAGTCCGTCAGCAAGGTGTACGGCACCCGTGCGCTGCTCGACGGGGTCTCCCTCGGCGTCTCCGAAGGGGACCGGATCGGCGTCGTCGGCCGCAACGGCGACGGCAAGACCACCCTCATCCGGATGCTCGCCCGGCTGGAGGAGGCCGACAGCGGCCGCGTCACGCACAGCGGCGGGCTGCGCCTCGGGGTGCTCACCCAGCACGACTCGCTCGACCCGGCCGCGACCATCCGGCACGAGGTCATCGGCGTCATGGCCGACCACGAGTGGGCGGGCAGCGCGAAGATCCGCGACGTGCTCACCGGGCTGTTCGGCGGGCTCGACCTGCCCGGGTTCGAGAACGGCCTCGACACCGTGATCGGCCCGCTGTCCGGCGGCGAGCGGCGGCGCATCGCGCTCGCCAAGCTGCTCATCGAGGACCAGGACCTGCTCGTCCTCGACGAGCCCACCAACCACCTCGACGTCGAGGGCATCGCCTGGCTCGCCGGGCACCTGCGCGAGCGGCGCTCCGCGCTCGTCTGCGTCACCCACGACCGCTGGTTCCTCGACCAGGTCTGCACCCGTATGTGGGACGTGCAGCGCGGCGCGGTCTACGAGTACGAGGGCGGCTACTCCGACTACGTCTTCGCCCGCGCCGAGCGCGAGCGGATCGCGGCCACGGAGGAGGTCAAGCGGCAGAACCTGGTCCGCAAGGAGCTCGCCTGGCTGCGCCGCGGCGCCCCGGCCCGTACCTCCAAGCCGCGCTTCCGGATCGAGGCCGCCAACGCGCTCATCGCGGACGTGCCGGAGCCCCGGGACAGCTCCGAGCTGATGAAGTTCGCCAACGCGCGGCTCGGCAAGACGGTCTTCGACCTGGAGGACGTGACCGTCACCGCCGGCCCCAAGACGCTGCTCAGGCACCTCACCTGGCAGCTCGGCCCCGGCGACCGCATCGGCCTGGTCGGCGTCAACGGCGCCGGCAAGACCTCGCTGCTGCGCGCCCTCGCCGAGGCCTCCCGCACCGACGGCGAGGCGCAGCCGCCGGCCGGCAGGATCGTGGTCGGCAAGACCGTGCGGCTCGCCTACCTCTCCCAGGACGTCACCGAACTCCCCGGCACCCTCAGGGTCCTGGAGGCCGTGCAGCAGATCCGCGACCGGGTCGACCTCGGCAAGGGCCGGGAGATGACCGCGGGGCAGCTCTGCGAGCAGTTCGGCTTCGGCAAGGACAAGCAGTGGACGCCGGTCGGCGACCTCTCCGGTGGCGAGCGCCGCCGGCTCCAGCTGCTGCGGCTGCTCATGGACGAGCCCAACGTGCTCTTCCTCGACGAGCCGACCAACGACCTGGACATCGAGACCCTGACGCAGCTGGAGGACCTGCTCGACGGCTGGCCCGGCTCGATGGTGGTCATCTCCCACGACCGCTTCTTCCTGGAGCGCACCACCGACCGGACCTTCGCGCTGCTCGGCGACCAGACCCTGCGGATGCTGCCGCGCGGCATCGACGAGTACCTGGAGCGGCGCCGGAAGATGATCGAGGCCGCCGTGCCGGCCGCCCCCGCCGCGGCCGCCGCGCCGAAGCAGGGCGTGTCGGCGGCGGACGCGCGCGCCGCGAAGAAGGAGCTGCAGAAGGTCGAGCGGCAGCTCGACAAGCTCTCCGACAGGGAGGCCAAGCTGCACGCCCAGATCGCGGACAACGCCACGGATTTCGAGAAGGTCGCGAAGCTGGACGCCGAGCTGCGGGAACTCGCGGGCGAGCGCGAGGAATTGGAAATGCGCTGGCTCGAGCTGGCCGAGGACGCGTAGAGAACTCGTAGAAGACGCATAACGACGTCATCACGGGCCGGTCCTCCCTTGGGCACAAGGGAGGACCGGCCACTTTTGCGCCATCCCGCGAGTGGTAGAAAGAAAACCCGCTCACAAAAGGGGGAAGCGCTGATGAGCCAGCCGCCCAGTAACCAGGCGCCGGGAGGCTTCGGCGCTCCGGACCCGAACCTGCCGCCGGTCCCGCCGATGCCTCCGCAGGCACCGCCGGTCCCGCCGCAGGCCCCGCAGGCCCAGCCGGGGCCGTACGGGTACCCGCAGCAGGCCCCGCAGACGCCGCCGGTCCCGCCGCAGCAGCAGCCGGGCCCGTACGGCTATCCCCAGCAGCAGCCGGGGCCCTACGGCCAGCAGCCCGGTCCGTACGGTCAGCAGCCGGGCCCCTATGGCCAGCAGCCCGGGCCCTACGGTCAGCAGCAGCCCAACCCGTACGGCGGCTACCCGACCGCCCCGATGCAGCAGACCCCGCCCGGCGGGGGCGGCAAGAACCCCTTCAAGGGCAAGCCCGGCGTCATCGTGGCCGCGGCCGCCGCCGCGTTGCTCGTGGTCGGCGGCGTCAGCTGGTTCGCGCTCAGCGGCGACGACGGCGACGACCCGGTCGCCAAGCCGAGCAACTCCGCCTCCACCGCCCCGAAGCCGACGGACTCCGTCGACCAGGGCGACGGCAGCGGCGACGGCCAGAACGGCGAGGAGAGCCTGAACGCCGGCCGCAAGGACGGCGAGGCGAAGATCTCCTGGCTGCTGAAGAACAACGTCGACCTGCCGCGCAACGGCGCCGACGTGTTCGGCCCGTGGATCGTCGGCGACACCGTCGTCAAGGCCATGTACAAGGGCATCGACGGCTACAGCCTGGCCGACGGCTCCGCGAAGTGGCACCTCGACGTGCCCTTCGAGCTGTGCGCCGCGCCGCCGGAGCCCTCCGCGAACGGCACCATGGTCTTCGCGTACAACGACAGCGCGGGCGACAGCGCCAAGTGCACGCAGATGCAGCAGGTCGACCTCAAGACCGGCAAGGCGGGCTGGAAGAAGGCCGTCCCGAAGGCCACCGGCCTCTTCGCCTTCTCCGACAACACCCTCGCCATCAGCGGCGACACGGTCACCGCGGCCGGCTCCAGCTCCGCGTACGGCTTCTCGCTGACCGACGGCAGGCAGCTGTTCACCTCGCCGACCAGCGGCTGCAAGCCCTTCGCGTACGCGGGCGGCAGCAAGCTGATCGCCGCCTCCAAGTGCCCCTCCGGCGACGTGAACAAGCAGTCGCAGGCGGTCAGCGAGGTCGACCCGGCGACGGGCAAGCCCAAGTGGACCTTCAAGCTGCAGACCGACTGGGAGGTGGACCGGGTCTACTCGGTCGACCCGCTGGTCGTCTCCGCCACCCAGCGCGAGCAGAAGAAGTGGGCGGTCTTCTCGCTCAAGGCCAACGGCACCGAGCGCTCGCAGATCCAGGGCGGCAAGGACAAGTTCGCCCCCAGCTGCGGCGGCGCGTTCGTCGTCTTCGGCAAGAACCTCCAGGGCTGCACCGGGGTCGCCGCCGACGCGAACACCTTCTACATGGCGACCGAGACCGCGTACGGCACGCCGAACGAGGTCATCGCCTTCGACCTGAACACCGGGAAGCCCAAGTGGCGCTCCAAGGCGCCCGGCGAGCAGCAGATGACCCCGCTGCGCATGGAGGGCTCCGACGTGCTGCTCTACGTCGAGCCGCGCTACGACACGGGCGGCGCGGTCGCGACCATCGCCCCGACGGGCGGTGCGCCGAAGGTGCTGCTGCAGTTCCAGGCGGCGGTCTCGACGGTCGAGAGCTCCTTCTACAACGCCGGTTACGCGTACGGGAACGGCAGCTTCGTGATCGCCGCGGGCCGGGTCTCCGCCTCCAACGACAAGGAGGAGAAGGAGACCAAGACGATGATGGCGTACGGCAAGTGACGCCCCGCCCGCCCCGTCCCCGTCCCCTTCCCGACCCCGAGGTACCCACGCCATGACGCAGCCACCGCCACCACCGAACCAGCCCCCCGGCCCGCCGCCGGGCGGGTTCGGCGCGCCCCAGGACCCGCCGCCGGGCGGGTTCGGCGCGCCGCAGGACCCGCCGCCGGGCGGATTCGGCGCGCCGACGCCCCCGCCGCAGGCACCGGACCAGCCGCCGTACGGCTACCCGCAGCAGCAGCCGCACCAGCCGTCGCCGTACGGCTATCCGCAGCAGCCGCCGACGCAGCCCCAGCCGCAGTACGGCTACCCGGCCCAGCAGCCGGGCCAGCCGCAGCAGCCGCCGTACGGCTACCCGACCCAGCCGCAGTACCCGCAGTACCAGCAGGTGCCCCCGCCGGGCTCCGGCGGCGGCAAGAAGCCGTCGACGCAGCTGCAGATCATCGTCGCCGCGGTGGTGGCGGTCGCGCTGATCATCGGCGGCGGCCTCTGGTACGCGAACTCCGGCGGGGGTGACGAGGACAAGGACGCCAAGGGCACCTCCGGCTCCACCGCCAACGGCGGCGCGGACGGCGGCTCGGGCGGCGGTCTCGGCGGGGGCGGCAAGGAGAAGGTCCCGTCGAACACCTCGGCGAAGCTGACCGTCCAGCTGCCGCAGCCCAAGGTCGAGGACGTCACCGACGTCTCCGGCTCCTGGCTCACCGACAAGGCCTACGTGAAGACCGGGGTCAACTCGGTCGTCGGCTACGACCGCGACAGCGGCACCGTGCTGTGGACGCTGCCGCTGACCGGCCAGGTCTGCGGCGCCTCCTCGCACGTCACCGCGGACGGGAAGACGCCGATCCTCTTCGAGGCGACCAAGCGGCTGCCCCCGAAGAACTACCAGCCGTGCACCGAGGTCGGCCTGATCGACCTCAACAGCGGCAAGCTGGTCTGGTCGACCTCCGTCACCGGCGGCTCCGCGGGCGACAGCAAGGCCCGGTTCAGCGAGGTCACGCTGAGCGGCGCGACCGTCGCGGCCGGCGGCACCGACGGCGGCGCGGCCTTCGACGTCGCCAACGGCAACCCGCGCTGGAAGCCGCAGGCCAACGACAACAACTGCTACGACATGGGCTACGGCGGCGGCGAGGGCCTGGTCGCGGCCCGCAAGTGCGGTCCGTACGGCAGCCAGTACGTGCTGATCCAGAACCTCAACCCGGCCACGGGCGCCCCGGTCTCGCAGTTCAAGATGCCCCCGGGCGTCGACTACGCCTCGGTCGTCTCCACCAAGCCGCTGGTGGTGGCCGCCGACGTCGGCGACACCGCGACCGACGGTTCCGGCATCTCGGACTTCTTCTCCATCGACGAGAAGACCGGCAAGCTGAAGGCGAAGATCAGCGCGGACTCCGAGCGCTACGCGGCCCGCTGCCGCTCCACCGAGGTGGAGAACTGCAGCAAGGTCGTGGTCGGCAACGGGCGGCTCTACCTGCCCACCGAGGACCACGAGGGCAGCACCGACGAGTACGGCGACGAGACCAACGAGATCGTCGCGTTCGACCTGGCCACCGGCAAGCCGGTGCCCGAGAAGGCGGACGCGGGCGACCGCTACACGCTGGTCCCGCTGCGCATGGACGGCGGCAACATCATCGCGTACAAGCAGGCGCCCTACGACAAGGGCGGGCAGATCGTCTCCATCGACGGCGGCTCCATGAAGGAGACCAAGCTCCTGGAGAACCCGGTGGAGAAGGGCATCAACAGCCCCGAGCGCTCCTTCTCCGCGGACTACGTGGAGGCCGTGTACGCGGACGGGCGGCTCTTCCTGTCCGAGGTCATGATCGACAAGCAGCGTTCCGCGTCCTCGACCAAGGAGTACCTGGTCGTGGGGTACAGCACGCACTGACGTCCTGTCGCGGGTCCTGGACGGACGGCCCGGCGCACCGATGCACATCGGTGCGCCGGGCTGTTTGCATAGGCCCTGCCTGGCGAAGAATCCGACAGTCCAGGGGGGTTAGGGGAGAGATGGGGGCCAGATCGATGGGCGTTCGGCTCGTGGTGGTCGACGACCACCGACTGCACGCGGAGGCGCTGGCCTCGGCGCTGAAGCTGCGCGGGCACCGGGTGCTCGCGTCGGCGGCGCCGGTGGCGGGCGCGGCGGAGCTGGTGGTGAGCCGTGCGCCGGAGGTCTGTCTGCTGGGTACCTCGGCGCCGGCCGAGCCGGGGGCCTTCGACCCGGTCGTACGGATCAAGCGGGAGCGCCCGCAGGTGGCCGTGGTGGTGCTCGGGCCGGTGCCCTCGCCGCGCGGCATCGCGGCGGCCTTCGCGGCCGGGGCCTCGGGGTACGTCCGGCACGACGAGCGGATCGAGGGCGTCGAGCGGGCGCTGATGAAGGCCCGCGCGGGGGAGGCGGCGGTGGCGCCGCAGCTGCTCCAGGCCGCCTTCGCGGAGCTGCTCAACCCGGTGGCGCAGCCGGACGACGAGGGGCAGCGGCTGCTGCGGATGCTGACCCCGCGGGAGGCGGAGGTCCTGGTCCGGGTGGCGGAGGGGGAGGACACCCGGGTGATCGCGGCGGGGATGGCGATCGCGCCGAGCACGGCGCGCACGCACGTGCAGCGGGTGCTGATGAAGCTGGGCGTGGGGTCCCGGCTGGAGGCGGCGGCGCTGGCGGCGCGGACGGGGCTGCTGGACCGGGTGCCGGTGCAGCGGGCGTAGTCCCGTCCTTCGTGCGGGTGGCCGGTCCTGGATGAGTGTTGACCTTCGATGTTTGATTGTGGTTTTTTATGGGTGGTTCTGTTTGATGGAGGCTGTGGGAGGCCGCCCGCCGTGAAGAAGACCGTCACCCGCCTCGCCGACGGGCGGGAGCTCCTCTACTTCGACGCCGACGAGGGTTCCGTCCGCGACGCCGTCGACCGCCGGCCGCTCGACCCGGTCCGCTCCGCCTCCGAGGTCCGTCACGACCCGCTGCTCGGCGAGGACGTCGCCATCGCCTCGCACCGGCAGGGCAGGATCTACCACCCGCCCGCCGACAGCTGCCCGCTCTGCCCCTCCACCCCGGACTGGCAGAGCGAGATCCCGGCCCCGGAGTACGAGGTGGCCGTCTTCGAGAACCGCTTCCCCTCCCTGTCCGGCGCCAACGGCCGCTGCGAGGTCGTCTGCTTCACCTCTGACCACGGGGCCTCCTTCGCCGGCCTCACGGAGGAGCGGGCCGCCCTGGTGCTCGACGCCTGGACCGACCGCACCGCCGAACTCTCCGCCCGCGCCGGCGTCCAGCAGGTCTACTGCTTCGAGAACCGGGGCGCCGAGATCGGCGTCACCCTGGCCCACCCGCACGGCCAGATCTACGCGTTCCCGTACGTCGCGCCCCGCACCGCCACCATGCTCCGCAACGCGGTCGCCCACCGCGCCGCCACCGGGCGCAACCTCTTCGAGGACGTCCTGGAGCGGGAGCGGGCCGGCGAGCGGGTGGTGCTCGCCGGGGAGCACTGGACCGCCTTCGTGCCGTACGCCGCGCGCTGGCCCTACGAGGTGCACCTCCACCCGCACCGGCGGGTCGGCGACCTCACCGGGCTCGGCGAGGAGGCCCGCGCGGAGTTCCCGGGGCTCTATCTGGAACTGCTGCGGCGCTTCGACCGGATCTTCGGTACGGACGAGCCGCCGACGCCCTACATCGCCGCCTGGCACCAGGCTCCGGTGGCCGGCGCCGACCGGGAGGAGTTCGCGCTGCACCTGGAGCTTTTCACCGTCCGCCGGGCCTCTGGCAAGCTGAAGTACCTCGCGGGCACCGAGTCCGGCATGGGCGCGTTCATGAACGACGTGTCGCCGGAGTCCGCGGCCGACAGACTCCGAGAGGTGGCAAGCAGTTGAGTAAGTACCTGGTGACCGGTGGAGCCGGCTACGTGGGCAGCACGGTCGCCGCCCACCTCCTGGAGGCGGGGCACGAGGTCACCGTCCTCGACGACCTCTCCACCGGCTTCCGGGAGGGCGTCCCCGCCGGGGCCGAGTTCATCGAGGGCCGCATCCAGGACGCCGCGAAGTGGCTCGACGCCAGCTACGACGGCGTGCTGCACTTCGCCGCCTTCTCCCAGGTCGGCGAGTCCGTCGCCAAGCCCGAGAAGTACTGGGACAACAACGTCGGCGGCACCATGGCGCTGATCGCGGCCATGCGCGAGGCCGGCGTGCGCCGCCTGGTGTTCTCCTCGACCGCCGCCACCTACGGCGAGCCCGAGACCGTGCCGATCACCGAGGCCGCGCCGACCGCGCCGACCAACCCGTACGGCGCGACCAAGCTGGCCGTCGACCACATGATCACCGGCGAGTGCGCCGCCCACGGCCTGGCCGCCGTGTCGCTGCGCTACTTCAACGTGGCCGGCGCCTACAAGGAGTGCGGCGAGCGGCACGACCCCGAGTCGCACCTCATCCCGCTGGTCCTCCAGGTCGCGCTCGGGCAGCGCGCCGCGATCAACGTCTACGGCGACGACTACCCGACGCCCGACGGCACCTGCGTGCGCGACTACATCCACGTCGCCGACCTCGCCGAGGCCCACCTGCTGGCGCTGGACGCGATGACCGCCGGCGAGCACCTGATCTGCAACCTCGGCAACGGCAACGGCTTCTCCGTGCGGGAGGTCGTCGAGACCGTCCGCAAGGTCACCGGCCACCCGGTGCCCGAGGTCATGGCCGAGCGCCGCGCCGGGGACCCGGCCGTGCTCGTCGCCTCGGCCGACACGGCGCGCGAGCGCCTCGGCTGGACCCCGTCCCGCCCGGATCTGGCGGCCATCGTGGAGGACGCCTGGGCGTTCACCCGGAAGAAGGAGCAGGGACAGGCATGAGCACGGTCGCGGCGGAGTTCGGCGCGCTGTACGGAGCGGCCCCCGACGGGGTCTGGGCCGCACCCGGGCGGGTCAACCTGATCGGCGAGTACACCGACTTCAACGAGGGCTTCGTACTCCCGCTGGCTCTGCCGCACACGGCCGTGGCCGCCGTCTCCCGCCGGGACGACGGCGTGCTGCGGCTGCACTCCGCCGAGGTCGGGGGCGGGATCGTGCAGCTCGACGTCGAGACCCTGGAGCCCCTGTCCGGGGCCTCGGGGTACGGCTGGGCCGCGTACCCGGCCGGTGTGGTGTGGGCACTGCGGGAGGCCGGGCATCCGGTCACCGGCGCCGACGTCCATCTCGCCTCGACGGTGCCGACCGGCGCCGGGCTCTCCTCCTCCGCCGCCCTGGAGGTGGTGACCGCCCTCGCGCTGAACGACCTGTTCGGGCTCGGGCTCTCCCGCCCCGGGCTGGCCGTGCTCGCCCAGCGGGCGGAGAACGCCTTCGTCGGCGTGCCGTGCGGGGTGATGGACCAGATGGCCTCCGCGTGCGCCACCGAGGGCCACGCCCTGTACCTGGACACCCGGGACCTGTCGTACCGCCAGGTGCCCTTCGACCTCACGGCCCGGGGGCTGTGCCTGCTGGTCGTCGACACCCGGGTGAAGCACGCCCTGGGGGACGGCGCGTACGCGGAGCGGCGCGCCGGGTGCGAAGCCGGTGCGCGGGCGCTCGGTGTGCGCGCCCTGCGTGACGTACCGGCCACGCAACTGTCCGATGCCCTCGCACGTTTGGACGATGAAACGGTTCGTCGTTATGTCCGGCACGTGGTCTCCGACGACGACCGGGTCGAACGGGTGATCGCCCTCCTCGACGCCGGCGACCCGCACGCGGTGGGCGCCCTGCTCACCGAGGGCCACGCCTCGCTCCGCGACGACCTGCGGGTCTCCTGCCCCGAACTGGACCTCGCGGTCGAGGCGGCGAACGCGGCGGGCGCGCTCGGCGCCCGCATGACCGGCGGCGGCTTCGGCGGTTCGGCGGTGGTCCTGGTGGCCGCGGACCGGGCGGAGGAGGTCGCGGCCGCGGTTGGCAAGGCCTTCGCCGAGGCGGGATTCGCCGCTCCGGGCGTCTTCCCGGCGGTCCCTTCGGCGGGCGCGCGCCGGGTGGGCTGAAGCCCCCGACTTCCCACGGACCCGCACAGTTCCGCGATTCGGCCTCCACCGGAGCGCCGCACCCTTACCCTGGTGCGCAGCGCCGGTGGGGGCCGGTGCTGATCAGGGGTATCGAGACCCGCCGGGTACGGCGCCCGGGGCGGGGTAACTGTCATGGCACGGCGGCGGCCGTGCGACCGGCGGACCCGCCCCCGGCGTCGTGCCCGCGCCGGGCCGTTCCTCGACACTTGGGGGTGTCCGTGGCCCGTATCCGGGTTCTGGTGGTGGACGATCACCGCATCTTCGCCGAGTCGCTCGCAGCCGCCCTCGCGGCGGAGCCCGACGTCGACGTCACCGCCGCGGGCAGCGGCCCGGCCGCGCTGCGCTGCCTGGACCGCGGTGCCGGGGAGGGGCGGCGCTTCGACGTGATGCTGGTCGACGCCGACCTGGGCGGCGGCGACGGGATCGCGCTGGTCGCGGGGGTGCGCGAGGGGCGGCCCGGGCTGCGCAGCGTGGTGCTCGCGGAGAAGGACGACGCCCACCGGGCGGCGCTCGCGCTCCAGGCGGGCGCCTGGGGCTGGGTGGCCAAGGACTGTTCGCTGCAGCGGCTGCTGGCCGTGGTGCGCGGGGTGCTGCGGGACGAGACCCATCTGCCGCCGGCGCTGCTCACGGGGGTGCTGCGGGAGCTGACGGAGGCCCGCAAGCACCGTACGGAGAGCGAGCGGCTGGTGGAGTCGCTGACCCCGCGCGAGCGGGAGGTGCTGCGCTGCATGGTGGCCGGTCTCGGCCGCAAGGCGGTCGCCGAGCGGCTGTTCCTGTCGCCGCACACCGTCCGGACCCACATGCAGAACGTGCTGGGGAAGCTGGGCGTGCACTCGACGCTCGCCGCCGTGGCGCTGGCCCGGCGGGCCGGGGTGGGTCCGGCCGAGGAGCCGGACGCCGGGCTAGCCGGGGATGTTGTCGAACGGGGCGGTCAGCTGGCGTAGCAGGGCGGCCAGTTCGCCGCGCTCGGTGCGCGAGAGGCGGGCCAGGATGGCCCGCTCCTGGGCGAGGAGTCCGGCCAGCGCCTGGTCGGCGCGGTCACGGCCCTCGGGGGTGAGGCGGACCAGCACGCCGCGCCGGTCGCTGGGGTCGGGGAGCCGTTCGACCAGGCCCTTCTTGGTGAGCCGGTCGATGCGGTTGGTCATCGTGCCGGAGGTGACCAGGGTCTGGGTGAGCAGCTGGCCGGGGGAGAGCTGGTAGGGCGCGCCGGCCCGGCGGAGCGAGGTCAGGACGTCGAACTCCCAGGGCTCCAGCTGGTGCTCGGAGAAGGCGAGCCGACGGGCGCGGTCGAGGTGCCGGGCCAGGCGTGAGACACGGCTGAGCACCTCGAGCGGTTCCACGTCGAGGTCCGGGCGCTCTCGGCGCCATGCAGCGACCAGCCGGTCGACCTCGTCCTCCATGTCGATCAGTGTAGAGGGTCTGTTGACATAAAGTCTCTTGGTATTAAGTCTCTCGACTTCAAGTGTCTCAATAAGAAATATCTTGACGTAGAGATATAGTCTCCTGGACTATGGGGAAGGGACCGGGCCGGAACTCCGTTCCGCTTCGGCAACTCGTTCCAGCAAGGGGGCTTCGAACATGCATTCCGTGGAATCCGCCGCACCGACATGGGACCCACAGCAGTACCTCCGTCACGCGGGTCACCGCACCCGCCCGTTCATCGATCTGCTCGCCCGAATACCGCAGCTGCCCGGCAACGACGGCCGGCCCGCCCGGATCGCCGACCTCGGCTGCGGCCCCGGCAACGTCACCGCGCTCCTCGCCGACCGCTGGCCCGACGCGCACATCACCGGCCTCGACCTCTCGCCCGAGATGCTGGAGCGGGCCGAGAAGGACTGGGCCGGCACCACGGCCGGCGGCGGCTGGCTCGACTTCCGGGCGGCCGACGCGGCCCACTGGACGCCGGAGGAGCCGTACGACCTGATCGTGTCCAACGCGGCCCTGCAGTGGGTGCCGAACCACCCCGAGTCCTTCGCCCCCTGGGTCGCGGGACTGCGCCCCGGCGGCACCTTCGCCTTCCAGGTCCCCGGCAACTTCACCTCGCCCAGCCACGCCCTGCTCGGCGAGCTCTGCGAGACCCCCGAGTGGCGCGGGCGGGTCGGCGACCAGGGACGGCGCTACGTCCACATCCTCGAACCGGGCGACTACCTCCGCCGGCTGACCGACCTCGGCTGCGAGACGGACGTCTGGGAGACCACCTACCACCAGCTGCTCCCCGGCGAGGACCCCGTCCTCGACTGGGTGAAGGGCACCGCGCTGCGCCCGGTCCTCACCGCCCTCAGGGACGACCGCGCCGCCACCGAGGCCTTCCTCGCCCAGTACCGCGAACGGCTCCGCGAGGCCTACCCCCCGGGCCCGCACGGCACCCCGTTCCCGTTCCGGAGGATCTTCGCCGTCGCCAGGAAGGGCGCCTGATGTTAGTAGCCGTCGATCACGTCCAGCTCGCCGCTCCGGTCGGCAGCGAGGACCTCCTGCGGGCCTTCTACGGGGACGTCCTCGGCATGACCGAGATCCCGAAGCCGCCCGTCCTCGCCGCCCGCGGAGGCTGCTGGTTCGCCGCCGCCGACGGCGCCGTCCAGCTCCACCTCGGGGTGGAGGCCGACTTCCGGCCCGCCCGCAAGGCCCACCCGGGCCTGCGGGTCTCCGGGATCCGCGACTTCGCGGCCCGCCTGGAGAGACACGGGACCGAGGTCGTCTGGGACGGCGACCTGCCGGGCCACCGCCGCTTCCACTGCGCGGATCCGGTCGGCAACCGGCTGGAGTTCCTGGAGCCCGTCGAGTGACACGGGGACGGGGGCGCCGCACACGCGTGCGACGCCCCCGTCCCCGGCCTCCGGGCCTCAGTTCTTGCGGTGCCCTATCAGCCGCGGCTTCTGCTCCAGGCCGTCCAGGCCGTGCCAGGCCAGGTTCACCAGGTGCGCCGCGACCTCCGCCTTCTTCGGCTTGCGCACGTCCAGCCACCACTGGCCGGTCAGGGCGACGCTGCCGACCAGGGCCTGCGCGTACAGCGGGGCCAGCTTCGGGTCGAAGCCGCGGGCCTTGAACTCCAGGCCCAGGATGTCCTCCACCTGCGTGGCGATGTCGCTGATCAGCGAGGCGAAGGTGCCCGTCGACTGCGCCACCGGCGAGTCGCGGACCAGGATGCGGAAACCGTCCGTGTAGCGCTCGATGTAGTCGAGCAGCGCGAACGCGGCCTGTTCGAGCAGCTCGCGCGGATGGCCGGCGGTCAGCGCGCCCGTCACCATGTCCAGGAGCTGGCGCATCTCCCGGTCCACCACGACCGCGTACAGGCCCTCCTTGCCGCCGAAGTGCTCGTACACCACCGGCTTGGACACCCCGGCCTTCGCCGCGATCTCCTCCACCGACGTGCCCTCGAAGCCCTTCTCCGCGAACAGCGTGCGACCGATGTCGAGGAGCTGCTCCCGGCGCTCCGCGCCCGTCATCCTCACCCGGCGGCCGCGCCGGGGCTTCGGTTCACTCGTACTGCCTGTACTGCCTGCGATCGCCACGTCTTCCATCATGCCGCGTCTGCGGGCGCGCTCTGGCGCCGGGCTTCGATGCGGGAGGCGGCCGGCCAGCGCACGTCGGACGCCCAGCCCAGCTGCTCGAACCAGCGGATCAGCCGCGCGCTGGAGTCGACCTGGCCCCGCAGGACGCCGTGCCGGGCCGAGGTCGGGTCCGCGTGGTGCAGGTTGTGCCAGGACTCGCCGCAGGACAGGACCGCCAGCCACCACACGTTGCCCGAGCGGTCACGCGACTTGAAGGGGCGCTTGCCCACCGCGTGGCAGATCGAGTTGATCGACCAGGTGACGTGGTGCAGCAGCGCCACCCGGACCAGGGAGCCCCAGAAGAACGCCGTGAACGCGCCCCACCACGACAGCGTCACCAGACCGCCCACGACCGGCGGGATCGCCAGCGACACGACCGTCCAGAGCACGAACTGGCGGGAGATGCGCCGGATCGCCGGATCCTTGATCAGATCGGGCGCGTACTTGTGCTGCGGCGTCTGTTCCTCGTCGAACATCCAGCCGATGTGCGCCCACCACAGCCCCTTCATCAGGGCCGGCACCGTCTCGCCGAAGCGCCACGGCGAGTGCGGGTCGCCCTCCGCGTCCGAGAACTTGTGGTGCTTGCGGTGATCCGCCACCCACCGCACCAGCGGCCCCTCGACCGCCAGCGAGCCCATGATCGCCAGCGCGATCCGCAGCGGGCGCTTCGCCTTGAACGAGCCGTGCGTGAAGTAGCGGTGGAAGCCGATCGTGATGCCGTGGCAGCCGATGTAGTACATCGCCGTCAGCAGGCCCAGGTCGAGCCAGCTCACCCCCCAGCCCCAGGCCAGCGGCACCGCCGCGACCAGGGCCAGGAACGGCACCGTGATGAACAGCAGCAGCGTGATCTGCTCGATCGACCGCTTGCTGTCACCGCCCAGCGTGGCGGAGGGCAGATCAGGGGCGGTGGTCCCCCGTGCCTCGGAGGCGGTTTCCGAGGTCACCTCGGGGCTGATGGTCATGGCTGTCCCCTGGGGGGTGAAGGTGAGGGCGCGTACGGAAAGGAGGCCGAGGCTACGGTCCCGTAACCTACGGCGACGTAAGTATGGCAGCGCGTCGGCGCCCGGCAAGAGCGCCTAAGCCGGGGCGTTGCCCGTGCCGCCGGATCGGACACCTATCCTGGGTGCGTCGGACAGCGCGGTCCGCAAGCCTCCAGTACCCCTCCAGACGTGCTCAAACACTGCAAGGAGCCGCACCTGTGAGCAGTGCCGACCAGACCTCCACAGCCAGCGCCGAGCTGCGCTCCGACATCCGCCGACTGGGCGACCTGCTGGGCGAGACGCTCGTCCGCCAGGAGGGCCCGGAGCTCCTGGACCTCGTCGAGAAGGTCCGCCGCCTCACCCGCGAGGACGGCGAGGCCGCCGCCGAGCTGCTGCGCGGAGTCGAGCTGGAGACCGCCGCCCGCCTGGTGCGCGCCTTCTCCACCTACTTCCACCTGGCCAACGTCACCGAGCAGGTGCACCGCGGCCGCGAGATGCGCGACAAGCGTGCCGCCGAGGGCGGGCTGCTCGCCCGTACGGCCGACATGCTCAAGGACGGCGACCCCGCCCACGTACGCGAGACGATCAAGAACCTCAACGTGCGGCCGGTGTTCACCGCGCACCCCACCGAGGCCGCCCGCCGCTCGGTCCTCAACAAGCTGCGGCGCATCGCCGTGCTCCTGGAGACCCCGGTCATCGAGGCCGACCGGCGCCGCCACGACCTGCGGCTCGCCGAGAACATCGACCTCATCTGGCAGACCGACGAGCTCCGCGTGGTCCGGCCCGAGCCGGCCGACGAGGCCCGCAACGCCATCTACTACCTCGACGAGCTGCACGCCAACGCCGTCGGCGACGTCCTGGAGGACCTCGCCGCCGAGCTGGAGCGGGTCGGCTTCGAACTGCCCTCCGGCACCCGCCCGCTGACCTTCGGCACCTGGATCGGCGGCGACCGCGACGGCAACCCCAACGTCACCCCGCAGGTGACCTGGGACGTGCTCATCCTCCAGCACGAGCACGGGATCACCGACGCCCTCGAACTCGTCGACTACCTGCGCGGACTGCTCTCCAACTCCATCCGCTACACCGGCGCCACCCAGGAGCTCCTGGACTCGCTCCAGGCCGACCTGGAGCGCCTGCCGGAGATCAGCCCCCGCTACAAGCGCCTCAACGCCGAGGAGCCGTACCGGCTCAAGGCCACCTGCGTCCGCCAGAAGCTGGTCAACACCCGCGAGCGGCTGGCCACCGGCACCCCGCACGTCGAGGGCCGCGACTACCTCGGCACCGCCGAGCTGCTGCGCGACCTCACCCTGATCCAGACCTCGCTGCGCGAGCACCGCGGCGGGCTGTTCGCCGACGGCCGGATGGACCGCACCATCCGCACCCTGTCCGCGTTCGGCCTCCAGCTCGCCACCATGGACGTCCGCGAGCACGCCGACGCCCACCACCACGCCCTCGGCCAGCTCTTCGACCGGCTCGGCGAGGAGTCCTGGCGGTACGCCGACATGCCGCGCGACTACCGGCAGAAGCTGCTCGCCAAGGAGCTCAGGTCGCGGCGCCCGCTGGCACCCACGCCCGCCCCGCTCGACCCGGCGGGACAGAAGACCCTCGGCGTCTTCCACACCGTCAAGGAGGCCTTCGAGCGCTTCGGCCCCGAGGTCATCGAGTCCTACATCATCTCGATGTGCCAGGGCGCCGACGACGTCTTCGCGGCCACCGTCCTCGCCCGCGAGGCCGGCCTGATCGACCTGCACGCCGGCTGGGCCGAGATCGGCATCGTGCCGCTCCTGGAGACCACCGACGAGCTCAAGGCCGCCGACGTCATCCTCAACGACATGCTGGCCGACCCCTCCTACCGGCGCCTCGTCTCGCTGCGCGGCGACGTCCAGGAGGTCATGCTCGGCTACTCGGACTCCTCCAAGTTCGGCGGCATCACCACCTCCCAGTGGGAGATCCACCGCGCCCAGCGCCGGCTGCGCGACGTCGCCCACCGCTACGGCGTGCGGCTGCGCCTCTTCCACGGCCGCGGCGGCACCGTCGGCCGCGGCGGCGGCCCCTCGCACGACGCGATCCTCGCCCAGCCCTGGGGCACCCTGGAGGGCGAGATCAAGGTGACCGAGCAGGGCGAGGTCATCTCCGACAAGTACCTGATCCCGTCGCTGGCCAGGGAGAACCTGGAGCTCACGGTCGCCGCCACGCTCCAGGCCTCCGCCCTGCACACGGCGCCCCGCCAGTCCGACGAGTCGCTGGCCCGCTGGGACGCGGCCATGGACACCGTCTCGGACGCCGCCCACTCGGCGTACCGCCGGCTGGTCGAGGACCCGGACCTGCCGACGTACTTCCTCGCCTCGACCCCGGTCGACCAGCTCGCCGACCTGCACCTGGGCTCGCGGCCGTCCCGCCGTCCCGGCTCGGGCGTCTCCCTCGACGGACTGCGGGCCATCCCGTGGGTGTTCGGCTGGACCCAGTCCCGCCAGATCGTCCCCGGCTGGTTCGGCGTCGGCTCCGGCCTCAAGGCGCTGCGCGAAGCCGGTCTCGAAGAGGTCCTCGGCGAGATGCACGAGCAATGGCACTTCTTCCGCAACTTCCTCTCCAACGTGGAGATGACGCTCGCGAAGACGGACCTGCGGATCGCCCGGCACTACGTCGACACCCTCGTCCCCGAGGAACTCCGGCACGTCTTCGACACCATCGAGGCCGAGCACGCGCTCACCGTCGCCGAGGTCCTCAAGGTGACGGGCGGCGAGCGGCTGCTGGACTCCAACCCGGTGCTCCAGCAGACCTTCGCCATCCGCGACGCCTACCTGGATCCGATCTCCTACCTCCAGGTCGCCCTGCTGGCCCGTCAGCGGGCCGCGGCCGCGGCCGGCGAGGAGGCCGACCCGCTGCTCTCCCGTGCGCTGCTGCTCACGGTGAACGGCGTGGCGGCGGGTCTGCGCAACACCGGCTGACGACGAGTGCCCCGGAGGGACCTCCGGACACGACGGTGCCCCCGCGGGATCCTTCCCGCGGGGGCACCGTCATGACGGCGTGTCGCGTCAGTGCTGCTGGGCCTTGCGGCGGCGGCTCACCAGGAAGGCGCCGGCGCCCGCGAGGACGGCGGCGACCGCGGCCAGGACGCCGATCGGGGCGCTGGAGCCGGTCTGGGCGAGGTCGCCCTCGGTGCCGTTGGTGCCGCCGGTGGAACCGGCGTCGGTCCCGGTGCTCGCGGTGGCGCCGGGGGTGGTGGCGGAGGCGGACGGCGACTCGGAGGTGCCGGGCGTCTCGGTGCCGGTGCCGGGCGTGCCGCTCGGGGTGCCGGACGGCGTCTCCGAGGGGGTGCCGGACGGGGTGCCCGACGGCGTCTCGGAGGGGGTCTCCGAGGGGGTGCCGCTCGGGGTGCCGGACGGCGTGGGCTCGCCCGGGTTCTCCTCGTCGGGCTCGCAGTCGGTCTTGAAGACCTTGTGCTTGGCGCGGCCGTTCTCGCCCTCGAAGTTCCAGAACAGCTTGTACTGGCCGTTCGGAAGGGTCATGTCCGCGGTGCGCTCGTGGCCGTCACCGTCGAGGACGATGGTGCCGTCCTTGACCGTGGTGCCCTTGTCCTGGTCGTTGTTGGCCCAGGCCTCGATGTGCCACTGGACCTTCTGGCCGGCGTCGAAGCCGAAGGCGTCCAGGTAGAAGGAGCACACCTTGGGCTCGTTCTGCTTGAGCTCTTCGTCGGTCTTCGAGTCGTGGATCTTCACGGTGCCGTTGTCGCCGTGCGGCTTGCCGCTTGCGAAGGCGCCGGGCGCCAGGACCAACGAGCCCGCCAGGGCCGCGACCAGGGCGCCGGCGGGTATGAGGGATCGTCGCATGTGCTGTCGTCCATCTGATGAGGGAAGCCGTGGGGGGCGGCTGAGGCAGCCTATCCGTCGCTTTAAGTCGCCCTTAACCCAGAGGACATAACGATTCGGTGGGATCACGCCATGGTGTCCGAAAATCGTCAGAGTGCGAAGAACGCGCCCAACAGCACCGCCGCCCCCGCGCCCGCCACCGACCACGCCGTCCTCGGCAGCCGCATCCCGCCCCCGATCAGCGGCGCCGCCAACAGCAGCGCCCCGCCCAGCGGGAGCCACGCGTGCAGCCCGCCGCCCCAGCCCGTCCGGACCGCCTCCTGCGTACCCGGCTTCACCACCACCGGCAGCGTCTCGCCCTTCTCCGCCGCCACCGAGTGCTCGATCGTCAGCGCCCGCAGCCGCGAGGCCGGGTCCTCCGGCACGTAACGGCCGCTGCAGGTCTCCTCGGTGCAGCCGGTCACCGTCAGCGTGCCGTGCTCGCGCCCCTTCGGGAGCAGTACGTGCTGGGCCGTGTTCCAGGAGGACCAGGCGCCCGCGACGAGCAGGAGCAGGACGACCAGGGCCATGGCGGCGTTACGGGCGAACGTCATGACCCGCGATCGTACAGTCGTACCGAACGGGCGCCAGGCCGCGCCCGCCACGCGCTACGCGTTGTACGCCGACTGAGCCCGCTCCAGACCCTCCGTCACCAGGCACTCCACCGCGTCCGCCGCCCGGTCCACGAAGTAGTCCAGCTCCTTGCGCTCGGTAGACGAGAAGTCCTTCAGGACGAAGTCCGCGACCTGCATCCGGCCCGGCGGCCGGCCGATGCCGAACCGCAGCCGGTGGTACTCCGCACCCATCGACTTCGTCATCGACTTCAGACCGTTGTGCCCGTTGTCGCCGCCGCCGACCTTCAGCCGCAGCACCCCGTAGTCGATGTCCAGCTCGTCGTGGACCGCCACGACGTGCGCCGTCGGCACCTTGTAGAAGTCGCGCAGGGCCGTCACCGGACCGCCCGACAGGTTCATGAACGACATCGGCTTCGCCAGCACCACCCGGCGGTTGGCGGGCCCGGGCGGGCCCATCCGGCCCTCCACCACCTGCGCCTGCGCCTTCTGCGCCCGCTTGAACCTGCCGCCGATGCGCTCGGCCAGCAGGTCCGCCACCATGAAGCCCACGTTGTGCCGGTTGCCCGCGTACTCGGGGCCCGGATTGCCGAGGCCGACGATCAGCCAGGGGGCGTTCGCGTCGTCCGTCATCTGCGTCACGTCTCCTCGAATGCGTACAGACAGAAAGAAACGGGGTGGCGGGCCGTTCCCGGCCCGTCACCCCGTCACGTCAAGCAGAGCCTACGGCTCAGGCCTCGGCGCCCTCGGCGGCCTCGGTCTCGCCCTCGGCGGCCGGCTCCTCGGCCTGCGCGGCCAGGACCTGCAGGACGACGGCGTCGGCCTCGGTCACCAGGGTCACGCCGGCGGGCAGCGCGATGTCCTGCGCCAGGACGGAGGCACCGGCCTCCAGGCCCTCGACGGAGACCGTGACGGCCTCGGGGAGGTGGGTGGCCTCGGCCTCGACGGAGAGGGTGCCCAGGACGTGCTCCAGCAGGTTGCCACCGGCGGCCAGCTCACCCTCGGCGGTGACCGGAACCTCGACGGTGACCTTCTCGCCGCGCTTCACGACGAGCAGGTCGACGTGCTCCAGGTCGCCCTTCACGGGGTGACGCTGCGCGGCCTTCGGGATCGCCAGCTCGTTGCGGCCCTCGATGTCCAGGGACAGCAGGACGTTCGGGGTACGCAGCGCCATCTGGAGCTCGTGGCCCGGCAGGGTCACGTGAACCGGGTCCGAGCCGTGGCCGTAGAGAACACCGGGGATCTTGGCGTCACGACGGATCTTGCGGGCGGCGCCCTTGCCGAACTCGGTGCGGATCGAAGCGGAAAGCTTGACCTCGGACATGTGCACTCCTCGTATGGGTGGTGACGGTTGCGACTGTCACCCGGCCACGACTGGCGATGGCCTGCTACGAAGAGCGCGTCGATAACGGACCGCCGGGATCCACAGGATCCGGCCTCCCTCGCCGAGCAACCACGACAGTCTAGCCGCACCCCACCGGGCACCCAAATGGATCACCCCGGGACCCGGCGGGGACACGAGCCCGGGCACGGGTAAGGGCCGCCTCCCCAGGGGAAGCGGCCCTTACCCGTCACTCCGGGGGCGAGGCTCAGTGCTCCTCGAACAGGCTCGTCACCGAGCCGTCCTCGAACACCTCGCGCACCGCGCGCGCGATCGTCGGCGCGATCGACAGCACCGTGATCTTGTCGAGCTCCAGCGAGCTCGGGTCCGGCAGCGTGTCCGTGAACACGAACTCGCTGACCTTCGAGTTCTTCAGGCGGTCGGCGGCCGGGCCCGACAGGATGCCGTGCGTCGCCGTCACGATGACGTCCTCGGCGCCGTGCGCGAACAGGGCGTCCGCCGCCGCGCAGATCGTGCCCGCGGTGTCGACCATGTCGTCCACCAGGACGCACACGCGGCCCTTCACGTCACCGACGACCTCGTGGACGGTCACCTGGTTGGCGACGTCCTTGTCACGGCGCTTGTGGACGATCGCCAGCGGCGCGTCCAGGCGGTCGCACCAGCGGTCCGCCACGCGCACGCGACCGGCGTCCGGGGACACGATCGTCAGCTTCGAGCGGTCCACCTTCGCGCCCACGTAGTCCGCCAGGACCGGCAGCGCCGACAGGTGGTCCACCGGACCGTCGAAGAAGCCCTGGATCTGGTCCGTGTGCAGGTCGACCGTGAGGATGCGGTCCGCACCCGCGGTCTTCAGCAGATCGGCGACCAGACGGGCCGAGATCGGCTCACGGCCGCGGTGCTTCTTGTCCTGACGGGCGTAGCCGTAGGACGGGATGATCACGGTGATGCTCCGGGCCGAAGCCCGCTTCAGAGCATCGATCATGATCAGCTGCTCCATGATCCACTTGTTGATCGGAGCCGTGTGGCTCTGGATCAGGAAGCAGTCCGCGCCGCGCGCCGACTCCTGGAAGCGGACGTAGATCTCACCGTTGGCGAAGTCGAAAGCCTTGGTCGGCACGATGCCGACACCCAGCTGGTGTGCGACCTCCTCGGCCAGCTCGGGGTGGGCGCGGCCGGAGAAGAGCATCAGCTTCTTCTCGCCGGTCGTCTTGATCCCGGTCACAGCACTGTCTCCTCGACGGTTTCTCTGGCAACGGATACCCGCGCTCCCGTGCGCGTGTGCGAGCCAGCCGAATTTGTGTGCACTTATCACGGTACGCCGAGTTCGACGTACTCGTTTCCGGTCAGCTTTCGCCGACAGAGTTCTCCGAGGCGACCTGAGCCGCCTGCGCGGCCGCACTGCCCGGCCGCTTACGGGCCACCCAGCCCTCGATATTCCGCTGCTGGCCACGGGCGACGGCCAGCGAACCCGGCGGCACGTCCTTCGTGATGACGGACCCGGCGGCGGTGTACGCCCCGTCCCCGATCGTGATGGGTGCCACAAACATGTTGTCCGAACCCGTACGGCAGTGGGAACCGATCGTCGTGTGGTGCTTCGCCTCGCCGTCGTAGTTCACGAAGACGCTCGCCGCGCCGATGTTCGTGTACTCGCCGATCGTCGCGTCACCCACGTACGACAGATGGGGGACCTTCGTGCCCTCGCCCACCACGGCGTTCTTCATCTCGACGTACGTACCGGCCTTCGCCTTCGCACCCAGCTTCGTCCCCGGACGGAGGTACGCGAACGGCCCCACCGAGGCGCCCTCGCCCACCACGGCGGAGTCGGCGACCGTGTTGTCCACCCGCGCGCCGCGCGCCACCGTCGTGTCCGTCAGTCGCGTGTTCGGACCCACCACGGCGTCCTCGCCCACGTGCGTCGCGCCCAGCAGCAGCGTGTTCGGCAGCACCACCGCGTCCGGCTCGAAGGTCACCGTCACGTCCACGAACGTCGAGCCCGGGTCCACCACGGTCACGCCGGCGAGCATCGCCCGCTCCAGCAGCCGCTGGTTGAGCAGCGCGCGGGCCTCCGACAGCTGCACCCGGTTGTTGATCCCCAGGATCTCCCGGTGGTCCACGGCCACGGACGCGCCCACCCGGTGCCCGGCCTCCCGCAGGATGGACAGCACGTCGGTCAGGTACTCCTCACCCTGGCTGTTGTCGGTCCGGACCTTGCCCAGCGCGTCCGCGAGCAGCACCCCGTCGAACGCGAACACCCCGGAGTTGATCTCCCGGATCGCCCGCTGCGCGTCGGACGCGTCCTTGTGCTCCACGATCGCGGTGACGGCCCCGGTGGCCCCGTCCCGCACGATCCGCCCGTAGCCGGTCGCGTCCGGCACCTCGGCGGTCAGCACGGTCACGGCGTTCCCGTCGGCCGCGTGCGTGGCGGCGAGCGCCCGCAGCGTCTCGCCGGACAGCAGCGGGGTGTCGCCGCAGACCACGACCACGGTCCCCTCGGGCGCCCGCCCGAGCTCCCCGAGCGCCGTCCGCACCGCGTGCCCGGTCCCGTTCTGCTCCTCCTGCACGGCGGTCCGCGTCCCCGCGTACCGCTCGTCCAGATGCCCCTTGACCTGCTCCCGCGCGTGCCCGACGACCACGACCAGGTCCTCGGGCTCCAGCTCACGGGCGGCGGAGACGACATGCCCGACGAGCGAACGCCCGGCGATCTCGTGCAGAACCTTGGGGGTCTTCGACTTCATGCGGGTGCCCTCACCCGCTGCGAGGACGACGACGGCGGCCGGGCGGTTGGCGCTCACGGGAATGCCCTTCGGCTTCGGGTGGTGGACCTCCGAAGGATACCGGGGGGTACTGGGCGGGGTATGAGTAAGGGTCCCGACCTGGTAGGTCGGGACCCTTGTCCGAATGGCTCCCCTGCCAGGACTCGAACCCGGACATAGGACTCCAAAGGTCCCAGTGCTGCCGATTACACCACAGGGGATAGCTAAGTCGACTAAATCGGACATTGTGAGGTGCCGGCCGAGTCGACGGCACCTACTATGCCGCACCACCAGCCCTCGATGCGACGGTACGGCTCGGCGCCTTGTGCGACGCGGATGACGAGACAGCCCCGGTAATCGGGGCCGGTGTTCTTCCGGACCGTCTTCGGGTTGTGCCTCTTGATCGTGGTCTTCCGGAAGGCCCTCGGGGCGACGCCGATGAGCTCGGCCCATAGTGCAGGGCGCTTTCCGCGTCCGCCGTCGCGTGGATCATGACGCGGAACGCGAGCCGTTCCGGTTTGACCTCCAGGAGTCGCAGCGAGGCCAGGTAGAGCCGGATGAGCGGCTGAGGCCTTCGCGGCGGAGGGCCACGGCCTGGGCGCGCAGGCCTTCGAAGTCGGCGTACCGGCTCGTTTCGCTTGGTATGGGACCACCGTCGTCCGGAATGCGGACGTCCGGGTCGAAAGTGCTGTCGATTCACCAGTTCGAGCGCCTGGTGTGCGCACATGTTGACGTGCGCCGCTCCGGGCGGTGGTGGAGGCGGGAAAATCGCTGGCTCTCGCCCGTAGGGTGGAAGGCATGACCACAACGGGGGCAGACCAGGACGCTGCGGGCGCGCGCGCCCCGCGTGCCTGGTGGTGGTGGGGGAGGCGGCGCAGCGTCGTGCTCGACGTGGCGCTGGCCGTGGTGTCGGCGCTGGAGTGCGGGCTCGAGGGGATCGGCTTCGCCGAGAAGGCCTCGCTGCCGGTGCCCGTCGGGGTGCTGTTCGGGCTGATGGTCGGGTCCGTGCTGCTGGTGCGGCGCCGGTGGCCGATCACCGTCGTGCTGGTGTCGATCGCCGTCACGCCCGCCGAGATGGGCTATCTGATGGGCGTCGTCGGCCTGTACTCGCTGGCCGCCTCCGAGGTGCCCCGCCGTTTCACCGCCGCGCTCGCCGGCATGTCCACGGTCGCCGTGTACATCGTGACGATGGTCCGGCTCCGCCAGGACGTCGCCCACGCCGACGTGGACCAGCAGGACTTCGATCCGAGCGGCTGGTACGTCCCGGTCGTCTCGCTCTTCATGACCCTGGGGCTGAACGCCCCGCCGCTCCTCTTCGGCCTCTACATAGGTGCCCGGCGCCGGCTCATGGAGTCGCTGCGCGAGCGTGCCGACAGCCTGGAGCAGGAGCTGTCGTTGCTCGCGGACCGGGCGGAGCAGCGTGCCCAGTGGGCGCGGCAGGAGGAGCGGACGCGGATCGCGCGGGAGATGCACGACGTGGTGGCGCACCGGGTGTCGTTGATGGTGGTGCACGCGGCGGCGTTGCAGGCGGTGGCGTTGAAGGATCCGCAGAAGGCGGTGAAGAACGCGGCGCTGGTGGGGGACATGGGCCGGCAGGCGCTGACGGAGTTGCGGGAGATGCTGGGGGTGCTCCGCGAGGAGGTGCCGAAGGCGTCGTCGGCGCTGCCGCTGGCCGCGGTGGGGCGTGCGGCGGCCGCCGCGGCGGAGGCGGCTGCGGAGGATTCCGGTCCCTGCCTGGATGCCCTGGAGGCCTTGGTGGAGCAGTCGCGGCAGGCGGGCGCGGTGGTGGAGCTCGTGGTGATGGGGGAGCCGCGGGCGTACGGGGCCGAGGTGGAGCAGACGGCGTACCGGGTGGTCCAGGAGGCGCTGACCAACGTGCACAAGCATGCGGCGGGTGCCGAGGTCGTGGTGCGTCTGGCGCACCGGGAGGCCGAGGTGGCGATGCAGGTGGAGAACGGTCCGTCGGACGCGGCGGCCGCCGACGCGCATCTGCCGAGCGGCGGGAACGGGCTGGTCGGGATGCGGGAGCGGGTGTCGGGTCTGGGCGGGGTGTTCGTGTCGGGGCCGACGGACGCGGGCGGTTTCCGGGTGAGCGCGGTGCTGCCGGTGCTGCCGGTGGGGGAGCCGGTCTAGGCCCGGTCTTCGGGATCGGGTCGGATCAGGGCCCGGGGGCTGGGTCCTCGCTCAGGCTCCTGCCACCAGGCGGGTCGGCTGGGTGCCCGTGATGAGGGTGGAGAGGGCCGCGTCGAGGTCCCGGCCGAGGTACCAGTCGCCGGTGTGGTCGATGCTGTAGACGCGTCCTTCGACGTCCATGGCCAGGACGGCCCGGTGTTCGCTCTCTTCGCCGAGCGGGGCGAGTTCGGTGTCGAGGGCGCGGCCGAGGTCGCCGAGGGTGCGGGCGAGGTGGATGCCGGCGAGGGGGTCGAAGCGGACGGCGGCGGGTGCTATCTGGCGGCCGTGTCCGGGGGCGGTGACGTGCAGGCCGCCGAATTCGGCCCAGGCTTCGACGGCGGCGGGGAAGACGCTGTGCCGGTGTCCGGCGGGGGTGACGTGGGCGCGCAGGGTGTCGGCCCATTCCTCGGCGAGCTTCATGTCCCAGCGGCCGGGCTGCCAGCCGGCTTCGCGGAGGGCGGCGTCGACGTTGACCGGGAATCGGGTGCTGTTCAGGTCGGGCATGGGTGTGGTTCTGCCGTTCTGGGCGTGGCGGCCGGGTGCGGGGCGGGGCTCAGCCGTCGGTGGGGTCGACGGCGCGGACGCCGAAGTGCGCGAGCATCGCCGTACAGGAGCGGCAGGGTGTGGCGTAGCTGCCGTGCAGCGGGTCGCCGTCCTCGCGGATGCGCCGTGCGGTGAGTTTGGCGTGTTTGAGGGAGCGGCGTGCCTCGCTCTGGGTGAGCGGTTTGCGCTGGGCTCGTTTGGACCGGGTGCCCTCGGTGGCGGTGAGGTGCCGGGAGAGCAGGATGGCTTCCGGGCAGCGTCCGGTGAAGCGTTCGCGCTGGCCGCTCGTGAGGGTGTCGAGGAAGTCCTGGACGAGCGGGTGGAGTGCGGGGGCCCGGTCGCCGCGGGCGGCGGTGCAGGTGAGGGTCTCGCCGCGGACGGACAGGGCCGCGCCGACGGCGGGCAGGATTCCGTCGCGGCGGTGACGCAGTAAGGGGGCGCGCTGGTGGTCGGCGTCGCTGCCCCAACTGAGGCGTGGGTCACCCTGTGTGGGTGATGGTGCCGGTGTGGTGCTTGCGTGCATGGTGCTGTTCTTCCCCTCCTGCAATCCCCCGAGTTGCGTGAACAGCCTGCCAAACGCGGTGCCGGATGTGGAAGCTGGGGCGCGGAAACGTGTTTTCGGTGTGTCGGAATCATGGCGGTCCTGTCATGCCGTCGTGACACGTGGTCACCGTGGGCGGGGTGGGGACATCGGGCCGGGTCGGGTGCGGGCGGCACCGCTTAGGCTGTGCGGACCAACCAGCAGCAGTCGGCGGGAGCCGGCGGCAGTCACAGGGGGCAACCGCCATGACGACAGGTCGGCTCGGCCAGGACACCGCGCCGCCGAACTCGGCGTACGCCGGGCAGGTCGTGCACTTCCCGGACCCGGTCCGGGCCTCCCGGCATCCCCGTGGGGTGCGGGTGGACGAGCGCGGCTACCCGGACTTCTCCGTGTACGCGCGGGCGGCGGCGGAGATCGCCGATCCGCCGGAGGGTTTCGGTGTCGACGAACTGCGTCTGACGGACTACGTGTCGGCGAACGCGGCGCTGGCCGCGACCGGGCACGAGCTGTGGGACACGATCCCCGCGGTGGCGACCCCGCACGGCTGGACCTGGCACCACGTGGCGCACACGCGCCGGCTGGAGCTGGTGCCGGTCGAGGTGAAGGCCCTGCTGCGGCACCACGGTGGCGTGACGACGGCGGCGGTGGACCACGCGAAGCGGGGCACGCGGCCGTTGCAGGAGACGCGGCCGGCGCACTTCGGGCTGCCGAAGCGGGCGATGCCGGTGTCGGAGCAGCAGTTGCAGGGGGTCGAGGAGGACCTCGGGTACCGGCTGCCGGGCGCGTACCGGTCGTTCCTGAAGGCGGCGGGCGGCTGTGCTCCGGTGGGCACGGCGCTCGACGCGGAGCTGGGTCTGCTGGTGGACCAGCCGTTCTTCACGGTGCGCGAGGAGGCCGGGGTCAACGACCTCGTGTACGTGAACAAGTGCCTCCGGGACCATCTGACGAAGGACTACCTGGGGGTGGCCTTCGTGCAGGGCGGTCTGCTCGCGGTGAAGGTGAAGGGCGATGCGGTCGGTTCGGTGTGGTTCTGCGCCTACGACGACGCCCGGGACTCCGGGGAGGTCGCGGCCGGCTGGTCGGTGAACGAGCGGGTGGAGCGGCTGCTGCTGCCCTGCGGCGCGGACTTCGACGTGTTCCTGCAGCGGCTCGCGGGCAATCCGCCGGAGCTGGAGACGGTGGCGAACCTGATGGTGGACGGCGGCTTCGCGCGCGCCGTTCCCGTGGTTCCGGTGGGGGAGTGAACTGGCTGTGGTGACGTTCGCGCAGGCGCAGGAGCGCGCCGAGGAGTGGATCAACGGCGATGTGCCGGCGTATCTGCACCGTGAGGTGCGGGTGCGGGAGTTCGGGCTCGGTTTCGTGGTGTGGGCCGAGGACCGCGAGGAGGCGCCGACCCCGGACGGGGGCCGGCAGCGGCTGGTCATCGCCCGTGACAGCGGTGAGGCGACGCTGTGGCCGGGGCTGCCGGTGGGTGAGGTGATCCGCCGGTACGAGGAGGAGTACGGGGCCGCCGCGGAGGCGGCTCCGGTGCCGGCGCAGGCGTCGGCCCGGATCGACCTGAACCAGACCTCGTTCCTGCTGAGTCCGCCGGAGTGGTTGCAGGAGGCGGCGGACAAGATCGGTCTGCCGCCGGTGGAGTCGAACGCGTCGCAGGCGAGTGCGGGGGCGTCGGCGGAGGGTGGTTCGGCGGGTCCGGAGGCGTCGGCCGCCGGGGTCTCCGTCGACGGGGCCTCCGCTTCCGCGGCCGAGGCGGGTGCCGGGGGGTTCTCCGCGCCGGAGGCCGCGCCCGCGCCCGCGCCGGTGCCGCTTCCCGAGGCCGCTCCCGTGCCCGAGGCCGCGCCCGTTCCGGCCGCCACGCCCGCTGCCGGGGTGTCCGTGCCGGACGGCTCCGGGGCCCCGGCCGCCGCGTCCGAGGCCGCTCCGGCCCCGGTCCAGGTGCCCGCCCCCGTGCCGGCTCCGGCCGAGGCTCCCGCCGCCGCGCCCGCGCAGGGCCCGTGGGCGGACGCGAACGCGAGTGCGGGCGGTGCCGACGGGGCCGTACCGCTGCCGGCGACGGTGTTCGCGCCGCCGCTCTCGGGGGCGGACGACGAGGACACGCCGCCGCCGGTCGTGGGCGCGGACGCTCCCACCGCGCTGATGAAGGGCGGCAGCGCGCTGCCGCCGACCGCCATCGCCCCGCGGCTGAACACGGACGCCCCGTTCGGGCAGGGCGGTCCCGCCGTGCCCCCGGGGCCGCCGAGCACCCCGCCCGGCCCCGTCGCGCCGCCCGCCCCGCCCGCGCCGCAGGGCGCGCCCGGTGCCGCGGACCTCGCGGACGCGGCGACGAGCAAGGCGCCGACGCCGCCGCCCGGTGGGTACGTGCGGACGCAGCTGGTGTCGCAGCTCGGGCCCGAGGGCCCGCAGCCGACGCCGCCCGCCGCCGCTGCGCCCGCGCAGCCCGCGCCGCCCGGTCCGCCCGGTCCGCCGGCGCCGCCCGGCGCGACGCCGCCGCCCGCCGTGCACCACGCGGCGACGATGCTGGCGCACCCGAACCAGGGCGGTCCGGGGGCCCCGCCGCCCCCGCCCCCGCCGCCGGGGATGCCGGGCGCGCCCGGGACGCCGCCCGGTGGGGTGGCGCACGCGGCGACGATGCTGGCGCACCCGAACCAGGGCGGGCCCGGCGCGCCGCCGCCCCCGCCCCCGCCGCCGGGGATGCCCGGTGCGGCAGGGACGCCGCCCGGTGGGATCGCGCACGCCGCGACGATGCTGGCGCAGCCCGGTCCGGCCGGGCCGCCCCCGCCGCCGGGGCCGGCGCCCGCGCCGATGAACGCGCCCGCGCCGCCGCCCGCGTACGGGTACCCGCAGCAGCCGCCCGCCGGGCTGCCGACCGTGGGTCCCGGCTACCAGGCCGTGCTGCGCTTCCGCGCGCCCGACGGTTCGGAGCAGCAGATCATCCGCCGCTCCGCGCCGGGCACGCCGCACCCGGAGTGGCAGATCCTGCACGAGCTGCGCGCGATGAACGTGCCGCCGCAGCAGGTGCTGGAGCTGCACACGGAGCTGGAGTCGTGCGAGCTGCCGGGCGGTTACTGCGCGCGGATGATCCGGGAGACCTGGCCGCAGGCGCGGATCACCAACATCGCCCCGTACGGCCGTGATCACGCGGGCCGTCAGCAGGGCATGCAGCAACTCATCACGCACCAGGGTGAGTTGCACCAGGTCGCGGACGGTCCGGCGCGGCCCGCTCCGGTGCGGGCGCCGCTGCCGCAGGTGCAGCCGGCGCCGCCGCTGCCGCCGGACGGGGTGGCGCAGGAGCTGGCCGGGGCGTTCGGTCCCGGAATCCTGCGCTTCGACCAGCGCGCGGTGTCCCGCCAGGGGGTGCCGGAGCTGGTGGCGGTCACGCTCGTGTGGGCGGGTCTGCCGGCCGACTTCGGGCCGTTCTTCTGGGCGCAGCCGGCCATGCCGGTGGTGCCGACGCTCGCGGAGCTGGCGGCGCAGCGGCAGGTGCAGCCGGCGCCGGACGCCGGTTCGTACCTGGTGCTCGGTTCGGACTTCGGCCGGGCGATCTGCGTCCAGTACGGGACGGCGCACATCGTGGCCGTCCCGGTGGAGGCCGGTCCGGGCGGGCAGTCGGTGCCGCCGCAGTTCGTGAACACCGGGCTGCCGGAGTTCGTCCGCTGCCTGGCGCTGCTCGGGCGCATGTGGCGGCTGCGGTTCGGGCTCAACCCGGAGCAGGCGGGTCGCTGGACGACCGATTTCCAGGCGCAGCTGGCGATGTTGGACCCGGCGGCGCTGTCCTCGCCGGAGAACTGGTGGTCGGTGCTGCTGGAGCAGATGTGGGACGGCCTGCTGTAGCCCGACCGGGTCCCCGCATGAGCGGGATGTGACGAAAGGCGCTCGACGTGTGTTCACGTCGGGCGCCTTTCGTCCGTTCTGATGCCGCATCCTTGATGTTTGTCGGACATAAGGGAGACGAAGGGGCGTCAGGGATGAGTTTCGCCGTCGGACGGGGACGTGGTTACCGCCCGGAGCAGGTCGACCGCTACCTGGCCGCGCTGTCCGAGGAGCGCGACGGCGCGTGGGAGCGCGCGGCGCGCCTGACCGTCCTCGCCAAGGAGATGGAGGCGGAGGCGGCCCGGCTGCGCGAGGCCGTCGCCACCCTCGCCCCGCAGCGCTACGACACCCTGAGCGAGCGGGCCCGCCGGATCCTGGAGCTCGCCGAGGCCGAGGACGAGACCCTCGTACGGACCGCGGAGGCCGAGGCGCAGGAGCTCGCCGAGGCGGCGGAGGCGGCCGCCGCGGAGGCCGCCGAGGCGGCGAAGGCGTACGCGGAGGGCGTCCGCGCGGCGGCCGACTCGGCGGCCCGCGCGACGGACCGGGAGGCCGGGCTCCAGGCCGACGCCCTGCGGACCGCCGCGCAGCGCGACGCCGAGAAGACGCGGGCCGACGCGCGGACCGCCTTCGACGGCATCCGGCGCGAGGCCGAGGCGCTCCGCGCCGCGCAGCGCGAGGAGCACCAGGCGCTCCGCGAGGAGGCGGAGCGGGCGGCAGGGCAGCGGGTGGCCGAGCTCGACGCGCGGCACGACGAGCTCGTCGCGTACGCGGAGGGCAAGCTGGAGGAGGCGCGGCGCGGGCTCGCCGAGACGAAGGAGGCCGCCCGGCACGGCCAGGAGGACGCCGAGGCGAAGGCCGCGGAGATCCTCGCCGAGGCGCGCCTCCGGCAGGAGCGGATCGAGCGCGAGACGGACCGGGTGCGGCGGGAGCACGACGAGGCCCGCGAGGAGATCCACTCCCACATGGAGCACATCCGCTCCTCGCTGGCCGCGCTGACCGGCCGGGTGGAGCCGCCGAGGGGCGAGGAGCCCGAAGGCGGCGCCTAGCCCCGGGCGGTCTCGACGGCCTCGGCGCTTCCGACGGCCCCCACGGCCCCCACGGCCCCGGTTGTCCCGGTCGGTCCGGCCGTCCCCGCCCCCGCCAGGAGCGCGAGGCCCAGCTCGCTCGCCCGGTAGTAGACCTCGCGCCGGTAGCGGTGGCCGGTCACCAGGCCCGCGTCCCGCAGCACCGTGAGGTGCTGGGAGACGGCGCCCGGGGTCAGCCCGCTGCGGGCGGCGAGCGCGGTGGTGGTGGCCGGCGCGCTCGTGCCCGCGAGCAGCCCGGCCCGGCTGCGGCCGAGGAGCCGGGCGAGTCCGTCGCCGCCGTCCCCGCCGCGCTCCCACAGGGTGCCGACGGCCCGCGCGGGATACACCAGGCACGGGGGAGTGCCGGGGCGTCCGGGGAGCAGGACGCAGCGGGTGGCGAAGACGCTGGGCGCGAGGGTGATCCCGCCGCCGTCCAGGGCGAGTTCGCCGGCCGGCAGGTCCGGCGAGCTCAGCCGGTCCCCGGTCCGGCGCAGGCCCGGGTGGAGGCCGGTCAGCACCTCCTGGATGCCGTCCTCGGAGAGCTGCCGGGTGCGGTGGGCGAGGTCGGCCTCCAGGACGGCGCGGATGCGCGGCCAGTGGGGGCGGACGGCCGCCCGCCACCAGTCGGTCAGCGCCCGCGCCGTCGCGGCGGGCCCCTCGTACGCGGCGAGCTCCTCCTCGACCTCGGCCAGCGGGCAGCGCGGGGCGGGGACGGCGGCGTCGAGCGCCTCCACGGGGCGGGGGAGCGTCAACACCCGCTTGAGCCAGGGGAGATGGAGGGCATGGCCGCCCGGGTCGGCGGCGGCGCGCAGGGCGGCGACCGTCTCCCACAGGGGCGACACGGCGAACCGCAGCCGCCCCAGGTCGTCGACCCCGAACCGTACGTCACCCATGAGCGCGCCCCCCTCGGACTGTTTAGCCCAGACTAAAACAATGGGCAGGAGCCGGGCCGGGTGGTGGTGTTCCCGGACATGACCCCGGATACGACCGCCGCGGCGCCCGCGACCGCACCCGCCGCCCCTGCCCCCGCCCTCCCCGTCCCGCCCCCGCTGTGGCGCCTCCCGGACTTCCGCCGGCTGTGGGCCGGGGACACCGTGAGCCAGGCCGGCACCGCGGTCACCGTGCTCGCCCTGCCCCTGGTGGCGATCGGCCCGCTCGGTGCCTCGCCCTTCGGGACGGGGCTGCTCGTGATGTGCGAGTACCTCGGCTTCCTGCTGCTGGGGCTGCCCGCCGGAGCCTGGGTGGACCGGATGCGCCGCCGCCGGGTGATGGTCGTGACCGACCTGGTCAGGGCGCTGCTCCTGGCCTCCCTGCCGGTGGCCGCCTGGTGCGGTGTCCTGACCCTTCCCCAGCTGTACGCGGTGGCCTTCGGGATGTCGGTCTGCACGGCCTTCTTCGACATCGCCTACCAGAGCCATCTGCCCGGGCTGGTCGCCGCGGACCGGCTGCTGGCGGCGAACGTGGCCCTGGAGTCGACCCGTACGGTCACCGCGGCCGGCGGTCCCGGCGCGGGCGGGGCGCTGATCGCCGCCGTCGGCGCGCCGCTCGCGCTGGTCGCCGACGCGGTCAGCTTCCTGGCGTCCGCGCTGCTGCTCTCCCGGATCCGCCGCCCCGACCCGCGGCCCGAACGGCGGCCCGGGACGCGGCTGCGGGCGGAGATCGGCGAGGGCCTTCGGTTCGTGTTCCGGACGCCGGTGCTGCGGGCGCTCACCCTGACCGCCGCGGTCTCCAACCTGTGCGGCACGGTCGGCGCCTCCATGCTCCTGGTGCTGCTCGCGGGGGAGGGCGAGGGCGGTCTCGGGCTCTCGCCGTTCCTGTGCGGCCTGGTCTTCACGGCGGAGGCGGCCGGCGGCTTCCTCGGCAGTCTGCTCACCGCCCGGGTCGCCGCGCGGCTGGGCGGGCGGTTCGGCGAGGGCCGGGTGGTGATGTGCGGCTCCGTCGTCGTGAGCGGGGTGCTGTGGCTGCTGGCGCTGCCGTTCTTCCAGGCGGACTGGCGCTTCGCGGTGGCGGTGGCGCTCCAGGGGCTGGGCTGGACGGCGTTCATGCCCTTCAAGATCGGGTCGGTGGCGCTGCGCCAGCGTCTCGTCCCTGAGCCGCTGCTGGGCCGGGTGACGGCGACCTTCCGCTTCGTGGTGTGGGGCTGCATGCCGCTGGGCGCGCTGCTCGGCGCGCTCCTCGGCCAGTACGCGGGGGTGCGGACCGCGTTGTGGGCCGGGGCCCTCGGCGAACTGCTCGCCGTCCTGCCGCTCGCGCTCAGCCCGCGGAGCCGGCGGTAGCGTCCGTCCCGTCCGCCGTGTCGGTCCCGTCCGCCTTCTCGGTCCCGTCCGCCGTGTCGGTCCCTTCGGTTCCGTCCGCCCGGTCCGCCCGGTCCGCCCCGTCCTCGGCGGACCGCTGCTCCTTGAGCACCGGGAAGCGGCGCGGGGCGAGGGTGAGCAGGGCCAGGAGGGCGAGGGCCGCCGCGCCCGCCGCGCCGACGAAGACGTAGTCGACGGCCGCGTCCACCGCCCGGCGCAGGTGGTCGGCGGCCTGTCCGGTGAGCGAGCCGGGGTCCTCCAGGGCGCGGACCAGACCGTCCAGGTCACCGCCCCCGCCACTCCCCTCACCGCCCCCGCCGCCCAGCCGCGCGGCGAGCACCCCGTTGGCGACGGCGCCGAACAGGGCGGCGCCGACGCTCTGTCCGACCTGGCGCACGAAGAGGACGGAGGCGGTGGTCGTGCCCCGCTCCTCGTACGGGACGGTCGACTGGACGCCGACGATCAGCGGCAGCTGGAAGAAGCCGAGCGCCCCGCCGAGCAGCAGCATCAGCAGCGCGGGCTGCCAGGGCTCGCCGGGGAAGGGCAGCAGGGGGAAGGCGAGCAGGACCAGGAGGGCGCCGGTCATGCCGAGGATCGCGGTGAGGCGGAAGCCGATGCGGGTGTAGACCCGGTTGGACAGGGCGGCGGTGACGGGCCAGCTCAGGGTCATCGCGGAGAGCACGAAGCCCGCGGCGATCGGGCCGAGGCCGAGGACGGCCTGGGCGTACGTGGGCAGGAAGACGGTCGGGGCGACCATCAGCAGGCCCAGGGCGCCGAGCGCCAGGTTGACGGCGGCGATGGTGCGGCGGCGCCAGACCCAGCCCGGGATGATCGGTTCGGCGGCCCGTCGCTCGATGAACACGGTGAGGACGCCGAGCGCCGCCGCCCCGCCGAACAGGCCGAGCGACGGGCCCGAGAGCCAGGGCCAGGCGACGCCGCCCTGGACGAGCGCCGTCAGGAGCAGGGTGCCGGTGGCGAAGATGGCGAGGGCGCCGGCCCAGTCGACGGAGACCCGGGCACGGACACGGGTGCGGGTGCGGGCACCGGGGCGGGAGCGGGAAGCGTCGGCGTGCCCGGCGGCGGGTTCCGGCCGCCCGTCCCCTAGGGGGCGCCCGGGCTCCACCAGGTACCGCGTGATCAGCCACAGCGCCGCCGCCCCGACCGGCAGGTTGACCAGGAAGATCCAGCGCCAGTCCGCGTACCCGGCGAGCAGTCCGCCCGCCGCCGGGCCCGCCACCGAGGCGGTGGCCCACACGGAGGAGAGGCGGGCCTGGATCCTGGGGCGCTCCTTCAGCGGGTAGAGGTCGGCGGCGATCGTCTGGACCGTGCCCTGGAGGGCGCCGCCGCCCAGGCCCTGGACGATGCGGAAGGCGATCAGCGAGTACATGTCCCAGGCGGTCGCGCACAGCACCGAGCCGGCCAGGAAGAGGACGATTCCCGAGACCAGGACGGGCTTGCGGCCGAAGGTGTCGCTGAGCTTCCCGTACACCGGGAGCGTCACCGTCACGGCGAGCAGATAGCCGGAGAACAGCCAGGAGAAGACGGAGAGTCCGCCGAGGTCGCCGACGATCTGGGGGACGGCGGTGGAGACGACGGTGCCGTCGAGCGCGGCGAGCGCCATGGCGAGCATCAGCGCGGCGACGACCGGTCCGCGCCGGGTGGCGTCCGCCCCCGGCGGCACTGTCTGTCTCGTGGTCGCCTCGGACACGCTGGCCCCTCTCCCCACCCGACGGATGCTTCGTACATCTAAGTGCGCCCGGGTCAGCCTCTCACTCGATCCTCCGATGGAGAACCCCTAGGGGCTCCTCCCCCATCCAGCCCAGGGGCCGTTCGTCCCGACGGAGGACGAGCCGGGCCCCCGCCGTCCTTAGCTTGGTCTTACGGAATCCCGTACGAACACGAAGACCGCAGACCAACACGAAGACCGCATAGGAGACTTACCGTGACTTCGGCTGTGACCATCCCCAGGCACGGGGGTACTGGAGGGCGTACGGCCGTCGCCGCGCGGGCGCGACAGGTCGTCAAGGCGTACGGCACGGGGGAGACCCGGGTCGTCGCGCTCGACCACGTCGACGTGGACATCGCCCGCGGACAGTTCACCGCGATCATGGGGCCTTCGGGCTCCGGCAAGTCCACGCTCATGCACTGCCTCGCCGGGCTCGACACCGTCACCGGCGGCCAGATCTTCCTCGACGAGACCGAGATCACCGGCCTGAAGGACAAGAAGCTGACCCGGCTGCGGCGCGACCGCATCGGCTTCATCTTCCAGGCCTTCAACCTGCTCCCCACGCTGAACGCGCTGGAGAACATCACGCTGCCGATGGACATCGCCGGCCGCAAGCCCGACCAGGAGTGGCTGCGGCGGGTCGTCGAGACCGTCGGTCTCGGCGAGCGGCTCAGGCACCGGCCCACCCAGCTCTCCGGTGGCCAGCAGCAGCGCGTCGCCGTGGCCCGCGCGCTCGCCGCCCGGCCCGAGATCATCTTCGGTGACGAGCCGACCGGGAACCTCGACTCGCGGGCCGGGGCCGAAGTCCTCGGCTTCCTCCGGCAGTCGGTGGACGAGCTGGGGCAGACCATCGTCATGGTCACCCACGACCCCGTCGCCGCCTCCTACGCGGACCGGGTCCTCTACCTCGCCGACGGGCGCATCGTCGACGAGATGCACCGGCCCACCGCCGAGGCCGTCCTCGACCGCATGAAGGACTTCGACGCGCGCGGGCGGACGTCGTGACCGTGCTCAAGACCTCGCTGCGCAGCTTCCTCGCGCACAAGGGCCGCATGGCGCTCTCCGCCGTCGCCGTCCTCCTCTCCGTCGCCTTCGTCTGCGGCACCCTGGTGTTCAGCGACACCACGACCGCCACCTTCGACAAGCTCTTCGCCTCCACCGCCTCGGACGTCACCGTCAGCCCGTCGCGGGCCGGCCAGGACGACGAGATCCCGCAGAACGGGCGCCCCGAGACGCTGCCCGCCTCGCTCGTCGCGAAGGTCCAGGGCGCCAAGGGCGTCAAGGCCGCGCAGGGCCAGGTCGTCTCCACCAGCGTCACCGTCGTCGACTCCCGCGACGAGAACGTCGGTCCCACCACCGGTGCCCCGACCATCGCCGCCAACTGGTCCTCCGACGAGCTGCGTTCGATGGAGATCGCGTCCGGCCACGAGCCGCGCGGCCCCACCGAGGTCATGGTCGACGGCGGCACCGCCGAGAAGCACCACCTGAAGATCGGCGACGAGCTGCGCACCATCGCCGTCACCGGCGACTTCACCGCGCGGATCTCCGGCATCGTCGACTTCAAGGTCACCAACCCCGGCGCCACCCTCGTCTACTTCGACACCGCCACCGCCCAGCGTGAACTCCTCGGCAAGGAGGGCCTGTTCACCCGGATCACCGCCGACGCGGCGCCCGGCGTCGACGACGAGGCCCTCAAGGCGGACATCGCGGCGGCCGTCGGCTCCGGCTACACGCTGCGGACCGCCGCCGAGTCCGCCGACGCCGGCCGCGAGGACGTCGCCGGCTTCCTCGACGTCATGAAGTACGCGATGCTCGGCTTCGCCGGGATCGCGTTCCTCGTCGGCATCTTCCTCATCGTCAACACCTTCTCCATGCTGGTCGCCCAGCGAACCCGCGAGATCGGCCTGCTGCGGGCCATCGGCTCCTCCCGCCGCCAGATCAACCGCTCCGTCCTCGTCGAGGCGCTGCTCCTCGGCGTCGTCGGCTCGGTCGCGGGCGTCGCGGCCGGCGTGGGGCTCGCCGTCGGCCTGATGCAGCTCATGTCGTCCATGGGCATGGAGCTGTCCACCGAGGACCTCACCGTCCGCTGGACCACCCCCGTCGTCGGCCTGGTCCTCGGCGTCGTCGTCACCCTCCTCGCCGCCTTCGTGCCCGCCCGCCGGGCCTCGAAGGTCTCCCCGATGGCCGCCCTGCGCGACGCGGGAACCCCCGCCGACGGCAAGGCGGGTGCGGTACGGGCCGTCCTCGGCCTGGTCCTCACCGCCGCGGGCGCCGCCGCGCTCTGGGCCGCCACGCAGGCCGAGAAGGCCGGCGCGGGCTCCCTCTGGCTCGGCCTCGGCGTCGTCCTGTCGCTGCTCGGCTTCGTCGTGATCGGCCCGCTGCTGTCCGGCGGAGTCGTCCGGGGCCTCGGCCTCGTCGTGCTGCGGGTCTTCGGCCCGGTCGGCCGCATGGCCGAGCGCAACGCGCTGCGCAACCCGCGCCGCACCGGCGCCACCGGAGCCGCCCTGATGATCGGCCTCGCGCTCGTCGCCTGCCTGTCCGTGGTCGGCTCCTCGATGGTCGCCTCCGCAACGGAGGAGCTCGACCGCTCCGTCGGCGCCGACTTCATCGTGCAGTCCACCAACCGGCAGCCGGTCGTGCCGCAGGCCCAGGCGGCCGTGGAGCGGGCCCCGGGGCTCGACCACGTCACCGAGTACAAGTGGGTCGAGGCCGTCGTCACCGACCCGCGCGGAAAGGCCGCCGAGCTGGGCCTGGTCGCCGCCGACCCGACGTACGCCCAGGACGTGCGCCGCGACACCACCGCGGGCGAGCTGTCCGCCGCCTACGGGCCGGGCGCGATGTCCGTCGGCAGCCTCTACGCCGCCGAGCACGGCGTGAAGGTCGGCGACACGCTGACGGTCGCCTTCAAGGGCGGCGAGAAGGCCCGGCTGCGGGTCGCGGCCGTCACCTCCGACGACAACAACATCGACAAGGGCGTGATGTACACGAACATCACCACCGCGGCCCGCTTCCTCCCGGCCGAGCGGATGCCCAAGAGCATGATCGTCTTCGCCACGGCGAAGGACGGCCAGGAGGCCGCCGCGTACGAGGGGCTGAAGAAGGCCCTCGCCCCCTACCCGCAGTACAAGGTCGCCGACCAGGCCGACTACAAGAAGCAGCTCCAGGACCAGGTCGGCCAGCTCCTGAACATCGTGTACGGACTGCTCGCCCTCGCGATCATCGTCGCCGTCCTCGGGGTGGTGAACACCCTCGCCCTGTCGGTCGTCGAGCGGACCCGCGAGATCGGCCTGATGCGCGCCATCGGCCTCTCCCGACGCCAGCTGCGCCGCATGATCCGCCTGGAGTCGGTCGTCATCGCCCTCTTCGGCGCCCTCCTCGGCCTCGGCCTGGGCCTCGGCTGGGGCACCGCCGCCCAGCGGCTCCTCGCCCTGGAGGGCCTGGGCGTCCTGGAGATCCCCTGGCCGACGATCCTCACCGTCTTCGTCGGCTCGGCCTTCGTCGGCCTCTTCGCGGCCCTGGTCCCGGCCTTCCGGGCAGGACGGATGAACGTGCTGAACGCGATCGCGACGGAGTAGTCCCGGAGCCTCCGCGCCCGCCGCCGGACCCGCCCCACACGGCCGGGTCCGGCGGCGGCTGTCGGCGGGGCGTCGTACGCTGGAGCCCCCGGCCCGTGAGACGTGTCGGGCCCTTCGCGTTGCCCACCTCCGCCGGGATGGACCTTCATGAGCCTGCACGGTCTGCTGGACGCCGTCGTCAAGGACGCCGCACTCGCCGAAGCGGTGACGGCCGCCCGCGACGGCAACCGCGCGCACGTCGACCTGGTCGGCCCGCCCGCCGCCCGCCCCTTCGCCGTCGCCGCCCTCGCCCGTGAGGCCGGGCGGACGGTGCTCGCGGTCACCGCCACCGGGCGCGAGGCCGAGGACCTGGCCGCCGCCCTGCGCTCGCTCCTCGACCCCGACACGGTCGTCGACTACCCGTCCTGGGAGACGCTGCCGCACGAGCGGCTGAGCCCTCGCTCGGACACCGTCGGCCGGCGCCTCGCCGTCCTGCGGCGCCTCGCCCACCCCCGTACCGACGACCCCGCCGCCGGACCCGTCAGCGTCGTCGTCGCGCCCATCCGCTCGGTGCTCCAGCCGCAGGTCAAGGGGCTGGGCGAGCTGGAGCCGGTGGCGCTGAGGAGCGGGCAGACCGCCGACCTGAACGAGATCGTCGAGGGCCTCGCCGCCGCCGCGTACTCCCGGGTGGAGCTCGTCGAGAAGCGCGGCGAGTTCGCCGTCCGCGGCGGCATCCTGGACGTCTTCCCGCCCACCGAGGAGCACCCGCTCCGCATCGAGTTCTGGGGCGACGACGTCGAGGAGATCCGCTACTTCAAGGTCGCCGACCAGCGGTCCCTGGAGGTCGCCGAGCACGGCCTGTGGGCGCCGCCCTGCCGCGAGCTGCTGCTGACCGACGACGTACGGGAGCGGGCGGCCGCCCTCGCCGAGGCCCACCCCGAGCTCGGCGAGCTGCTCAACAAGATCGCCGAGGGCATCGCGGTGGAGGGCATGGAGTCCCTCGCGCCCGTCCTCGTCGACGACATGGAGCTGCTGCTCGACGTCCTCCCCGAGGGCTCCATGGCCGTCGTCTGCGACCCCGAGCGGGTGCGCACCCGGGCCGCCGACCTGGTGGCGACCAGCCAGGAGTTCCTGCAGGCCTCCTGGGCCGCCACGGCCGGCGGCGGCGAGGCCCCGATCGACGTCGGCGCGGCCTCCCTCCGGGGGATCGCGGACGTCCGCGACCGGGCCCGCGAGCTGGACATGATGTGGTGGTCGGTGTCCCCGTTCGCCGCCGACGACACCGCCCTCGCCGCCGACACCCTCAAGCTCGGCATGCACGCCCCCGAGACCTACCGCGGCGACACCGCCCGCGCCCTCGCCGACACCAAGGGCTGGCTGGCCGAGGGCTGGCGCACGGTCTACGTGACGGAGGCCCACGGCCCCGCCTCCCGGACCGTCGAGGTGCTCGGCGGCGAGGGCATCGCCGCCCGCCTCGACACCGACCTCGCCGCGATCTCCCCGTCCGTCGTCCACGTGGCCTGCGGCTCCATCGACTACGGCTTCGTCGACCCGGCGCTCAAGCTGGCCGTCCTCACCGAGACCGACCTGTCCGGGCAGAAGGCCGCCGGCAAGGACGGGCAGCGGATGCCCGCCAAGCGGCGCAAGACGATCGACCCGCTGACCCTGGAGGTCGGCGACTACATCGTCCACGAGCAGCACGGCGTCGGCCGCTACATCGAGATGGTCCAGCGGACCGTGCAGGGCGCCACCCGCGAGTACCTCCTGGTCGAGTACGCGCCCGCCAAGCGCGGCCAGCCCGGCGACCGCCTCTACATCCCCACCGACCAGCTGGAGCAGGTCACCAAGTACGTGGGCGGCGAGGCCCCGACCCTGCACCGCCTCGGCGGCGCCGACTGGACCAAGACCAAGGCGCGCGCCAAGAAGGCGGTCAAGGAGATCGCCGCCGACCTCATCAAGCTGTACTCCGCCCGCATGGCCGCCCCCGGCCACGCCTTCGCCCCCGACACCCCCTGGCAGCGGGAGCTGGAGGACGCCTTCCCGTACGCGGAGACGCCCGACCAGCTGTCCACCATCGCCGAGGTGAAGGAGGACATGGAGAAGACCGTCCCCATGGACCGTCTGATCTGCGGCGACGTCGGCTACGGCAAGACGGAGATCGCCGTCCGCGCCGCCTTCAAGGCCGTCCAGGACGGCAAGCAGGTCGCCGTCCTCGTGCCCACCACGCTGCTCGTGCAGCAGCACTTCGGCACCTTCTCCGAGCGCTACTCGCAGTTCCCCGTCAACGTCCGCGCGCTGTCCCGCTTCCAGACGGACACCGAGTCGAAGGCGACGATGGAGGGCCTGAAGGACGGCTCGGTCGACGTCGTCATCGGCACCCACCGCCTGTTCTCCTCCGAGACGAAGTTCAAGGACCTGGGCCTGGTCATCGTCGACGAGGAGCAGCGCTTCGGCGTCGAGCACAAGGAGCAGCTGAAGAAGCTCCGCGCCAACGTCGACGTGCTGACCATGTCCGCCACCCCCATCCCCCGGACGCTGGAGATGGCGGTGACCGGCATCCGGGAGATGTCGACGATCACGACGCCCCCCGAGGAGCGGCACCCGGTCCTCACCTTCGTCGGCCCGTACGAGGAGAAGCAGATCGGCGCGGCCATCCGCCGCGAACTGCTGCGCGAGGGCCAGGTCTTCTACATCCACAACCGCGTCGAGTCCATCGACCGCGCGGCGGCCCGGCTGCGCGAGATCGTCCCCGAGGCCCGGATCGCGACGGCCCACGGCCAGATGTCCGAGCAGGCCCTGGAACAGGTCGTGGTGGACTTCTGGGAGAAGAAGTTCGACGTCCTGGTCTCGACCACGATCGTCGAGTCCGGCATCGACATCTCCAACGCCAACACCCTGATCGTCGAGCGCGGCGACAACTTCGGCCTGAGCCAGCTGCACCAGCTGCGCGGCCGCGTCGGCCGGGGCCGCGAGCGCGGCTACGCCTACTTCCTCTACCCGCCGGAGAAGCCCCTCACCGAGACCGCCCACGAGCGCCTCGCGACCATCGCCCAGCACACCGAGATGGGCGCGGGCATGTACGTGGCGATGAAGGACCTGGAGATCCGCGGCGCGGGCAACCTGCTCGGCGGCGAGCAGTCCGGCCACATCGCGGGGGTCGGCTTCGACCTGTACGTACGGATGGTCGGCGAGGCCGTCGCCGACTACCGGGCGCAGATGGAGGGCGGCGAGGAGGAGGAGGCCCCCCTGGAGGTCAAGATCGAGCTCCCGGTCGACGCCCACGTCCCGCACGACTACGCCCCCGGCGAGCGTCTGCGCCTCCAGGCCTACCGGGCCATCGCCTCCGCCAACTCGGAGGAGGACATCAAGGCCGTGCGCGAGGAGCTCACCGACCGCTACGGCAAGCTGCCCGAGCCGGTCGAGAACCTCCTCCTCGTCGCCGGCCTGCGCATGCTGGCCCGCGCCTGCGGCGTCGGCGAGATCGTCCTCCAGGGCCCCAACATCCGCTTCGCGCCGGTGGAGCTGCGCGAGTCCCAGGAGCTGCGCCTGAAGCGGCTCTACCCGCGCACGGTCATCAAGCCGGCCGTCCACCAGATCCTGGTGCCGCGCCCGACCGCCGGGAAGATCGGCGGGAAGCCGGTCGTCGGCCGCGAACTGCTCGCGTGGACCGGGGAGTTCCTGGCGGAGATCCTGGGGTCCTGACCCGTTCCCGACCGCGCCCCCTCCCCGTTCCGGCAGGATGACCGGAACGGGGAGGGGGATGCGGGTGGTGCGCAGGTGGGTGATCGGGGCGGGCGGCTGCGCCCTGGTGATCGGCGGGCTGTTCTGGGCCCTCGCGGGGCGGTCCGGCGCGCTCGACCTGTCCCAGCGGACCGACCTCATGGCCTTCGCGTGCGGCGCGGTCGGCGTCGTCGGACTCGTCGCCACGTTCTGGCGGCGCGCGGACGAGGACGAGGCGGCGGCGGTCGCCCGGCTCGCCCGCGAGGTGAAGGCGATCGGCGAGCCGCAGTGGATGAGCTCGCTCGGCGGCGACCTGAAGGCCATCGACGTCACCTTCGCCTTCCGCCCGTACGCGGGCGCCCGCGCCGCCGAGCTGCCGGCCTCGCCCGCGGGCCGGCTGGAGAAGGTCGTCGAGGACTACCGGGGGCTGCGGCCGCGGCGGCTGGTCATCACGGGCGAGCCGGGGGCCGGGAAGACCGTGCTGGCCCGCAAGTTCGTCATGGAGCTCACCCGGGTGCGGGCCGACGACGAGCCCGTCCCGGTGCTCGTCGCCCTCGCCGACTGGGACGCGGGGGAGCCCTTCCGCGACTGGCTCACCCGCCACCTGGAACGGGACTACGGCCTGCCGGCGGCCTCCGCCCGCCGGGTCGTCGCCGCCCGCATGGTGCTTCCCGTCCTCGACGGCCTCGACGAGATGGACCCGACGGGCACCCCCGCCGCCGACTCCCGCGCGGGCCGGGCCCTGGAGGCCCTCTCCCGCTACCAGGACGGCACCGAACCCGCGCCGCTCGTCCTCACCTGCCGCTCGCGCGAGTACGACGCGCTGGAGGCCGACGGGGTCCACATCCTCGACGCGGCGCGCATCGGGATCGACCCGGTGACGGCGGAGCGCGCCCACGACTTCCTGGCGCTCCGCGGGGCCCGCCGCCCGCACCGCTGGGACCCCGTCCTCGACGAACTCCGCGCCCACCCGCACGGTGTCCTGGCCCGCGCCCTGTCCACGCCGTGGCGGCTGACCCTCGTGGCGGTGGCGTACGAACGGGACGGCGACCCGGCGGAGCTGGTGGGTGCGGGGACGGAGGGGGAGACGGCGGATCTGCTGCTGGGGCGGTTCATCGGGGCGTCGGTGAGGAGCGCGGCGGTGGGGGCGGGGCGTTACGCGCCTGGCTGGGTGCACCGGCGGCTGCGGGTGCTCGCCGTGCTCCTGGGGCCGGAGACCGACCTGGCCCTGCTGGGGCTCGGGCGGTTCGCGCCCCGCTGGGCGGTCAGGGTGCTGGAACTGGTCCAGCTCGGCGTGATTCTGTGGGTCGTGCTGGCGGATCTCGCGCTGGATTCGGGGGAGCGCGTCGAGCTGTCGTTCCCGGTCGTGCTCGCGGTGCTCCTCATGATCGCCGTACTGGTCCGGAGGCTGAGGGCGCAGGTGTCGTCACGGTCGCAGGCGGCGGCGTCGATGCCGCCGGCCGGCAGTGCGTTGTGGCGGGTGGGAGTGCGCCGGGTGATGCGAAGGGTGCCCCGGAGCTGGTCCGGACTGATGATCTCGGGCACCCTGCTGTTCGGCATCTGGCAGGCCGTGCCGCAGCGGTTGGGCGGCCAGGGCATGACCTCGCTGGCGCCGGTGGTGGGAGCGGTGTTCGTCCTCTACCTGGTGTTCGCCGCTGCGGCGGAAGTCGACGACGCTGCCACGGGCCCGGCGGGCCAGCTGCGGGGCCAACTGGCCCTCGCCACTGTGCTCGTCACGGCGGTGGCGGCGGTGTTCTACGGCGGCGAGGCCATGAGGCTGCCGACGTCGGTCGTGGCGATGATCGGTTCGGCCGTCGTGCTCGAACTGCTCTCGGGTCTCGTCGAGTACGGACTGTTCCGGCTGTGGAACCTGCGCCGCCTCCCCCTCCGCCTCGCCCGCTTCCTCGACTGGTCCGTCGCCGCCGGCCTGCTCCGGACCTCCGGTGCCGCCTACCAGTTCCGCCACCGGGAGTTCCAGGAGTGGCTGGTGCGGCACCCCGCGCCGTAGCGGGCGGGGTGCCGCGGCGGGTCACAGCTCGTCGAGGTCCAGCGTGGCGGCCATCGCGCGGTAGCCCGCGTCGCCCGGGTGGAGGTGGTCGCCCGAGTCGTACGCGGGGAGGATGCGGTCCGGGTCGGCCGGGTCGGCGACCGCGCGGTCGAAGTCGACGATGCCGTCGTACGCGCCGGACGTGCGGACCCAGGCGTTGAACGCCTCGCGCTTGGCCTCGTTCTCGGGCGTGAAGTAGAACGAGCCCTTGATCGGGGTCAGCGTCGCGCCGATCACCTTGATGCCCCGGGCGTGCGCCTGCCGGATGAGGCTGCGGTGGCCCTCGATGAGGCGGTTCACGGAGACCTCGGGGGTCGGGCCGCCGGGGAAGGACGGGCCGCTGCCGCCGATGTCGTTGATGCCTTCGAGGAGGACGACGGTGCCGACGCCCTTCTCCGTGAGCACGTCCTTCTTGAAGCGCGCGATGCCCTTCTCGCCGGCCCAGGTGGTGTCGTTGACGACCTGGTTGCCGCCGATGCCGTGGTTGAGGACGGCGCGAGGGGAACCGGCCGCGGCGAGGCGCTCGGCGAGCTCGTCGGGGTAGCGGTCGTCCGCGCCCGGGGTGGCGCCGACGCCGTCGGTGATGGAGTCGCCGAAGGTGACGATGCCGTCCCGGCGGGCCGTGTGGGCGCCGCCGGAGACCTCGACGCCGGAGAGGTAGTACCAGGACGAGTCGGTCTCGGTGAACGCCGTGCCGGTCACGTCGGCGCGGTGGTCGCCCGCCGCCCGGTAGCTGGTGGTGCCGGCGAAGTGGTGGAAGGTGGCGGGACCGGTCGGGCCGGCCAGGTAGAGCGTGACGGTGAGCGTCTCGAACGCGGCGGTCCTGAACGGGGCGCCGTCGCTGACGAGCGTGCCGCCGGCCGGGATCGTGACGGAGCCCCGCCCGCCGAAGGTGAGCGCGCGGACCGAGCCGGGCCGCACCGCGCCGCCCTCGGCGGTACGGGCGACGGTCGCGCCGGTGATCCTGAGCGGGGTGCTGCCGTAACGGTTGGTCAGCTCGATGCGGGCCCGGGTGCCGCCGGTGGTGACGCGCACCGTCTGCCGGACGGTCTGGTCGTCGAAGCCCCGCACCGACCAGTTGGGGGCGAACGGCGCGGCGGGCGCCTGCGGCGAGGCGGCCCAGGTGCCGTGCCAGGCGGCGCCGCCGCGGGCCTGGTCGGCCGTCGCGGCGGTGGTGGGGATCGCGGTCAGGGTGGTGGCGGCGAGCAGGGTCATGCCCGCGCGCCGGAGGGTGCTGCTGGTCTTCATGTGTTCCGCCCGTTGTCGTGTGCCGTGGTCTTTCCTGTGCGCACGACGGGTGACAAGTCTTGATCGACTTCGGCTATTCCCGCCCCTCGCCGTCGAGTTGGGCGGAGCCGAGGAGTCCGGTCAGCGCGCGGAACACCTCGCCCGGATCCCGGTCGCCGAGCGGGGCGTCGAGGTTGTGGGTGAGGAGCAGGGTCGCGAAACCGTGGGCCAGCGACCAGGCGGCGATCCCGGTGTCGCGCGGCGCGTCGGTGGTGACCGGGAGTCCGGTGACGCCCGCGCGGAGCTCGGCGCCGGCCCGCTCCTTGGCGGCGAGCAGCTCCGGGTCGTCCGCGCGGTGCAGGTCGGGCTGGAACATCACCTGGAAGTGCGCCGGGTGGGCCGCCGCGAAGCGGACGTACCGCACCCCGCGTTCCCGCAGGTCGGGCGCGTCGGCGAGGGCCTCGGCGAGGAGCTCGTAGCCCTGTGCGGCGATCGCGGTGAGCAGGCCCGTGCGGTCCTTGAAGTGGTGGGCGGGGGCCGCGTGCGAGACGCCCGCGCGGCGGGCGAGGTCGCGCAGGCTGAGCCCGGCGGGGCCCTCGGTGGCGATCACGTCGAGGGCGGCGGCGAGCACGGCCTGCCGCAGGTCGCCGTGGTGGTAGGTGCGCCGACTGGTCATGGCAGCAGCGTACGCGGGATCTAGGCATTGACAAGTTCGGAGTGCGGGAGGAATCTAGTCAGTGACAAGATGATGCGGGACGGGAGACGTCGTGAACGTGCAGAACTCGCAGGACGTGCGGAACGCGCAGGGTGTCGGGAGTGTCGAGGGCGCGCGGGGCGCCGAGGGTGCGGAGGGTCTGTGGGGTCTGCGGGGCCAGGTCGTGGAGCCCGGGCGCGTGCGCCAGATGTGGCACCTGCTCGAACCCCTCCACGCCGTGCTCTACTACGCCCCCGAGGCCTTCGGTGAGGCCGCCGCCCTCGGCTACGGCGTCGACGAGCGCTGGCCCTCCTACTTCGCCTGGCGCGCCGCTCCCCTCGGTCCGGCCGGCGGCGTCCGGGTGGCCTCCGCGTTCTACAGCTTCGCCCCGGACATGGTGGACCGGTACGTCCCCGCCGCCTGGGACCTCGCCGCGCCCGCCGACGTCCTCGCCGCCCGGCTCCGTGCCGTCGACCGGACCTACCGGGCCGTCCTCGGCGACGGGACGGTCGAGGGCCCCGAGCTGGCGGAGGCCGCCGCGCTCGCCCGCCGCGCCGCCGAGGCCTCGGTGACCGCGGGCCGCCCGCTCGCCGCCGCCAACGCCGCACTGCCCTGGCCCGACGCCCCGCACCTCGTCCTGTGGCAGGCCGCCACGGTCCTGCGCGAACACCGAGGCGACGGACACCTCGCGGCACTCCTGGCCGCCGGCCTCGACCCGGTCGAGGCCCTGGTCTCCTTCGCCGCCGTCGGCGCCGCCGCCGAGCCCGTCTTCACGAGCCGCGGCTGGACCGAGGGGGAATGGGCCGCCGCCCGCGCACGCCTCGCCGCCCGCGGCCTCGTCGGCCCCGGCGGCACCGCCACCGCCGCCGGCCGCGCCCTGCGCGCCGAGGTCGAGCGCCGCACCGACGAACTGGCCGCGGCCCCCTGGGCCGCCCTCGGCCCGGAGGCCACGGCCCGGCTCGCCGACCTGCTCGGCGGGCCGTGGCTCGCGGTCATCGGCTCGGGGCTGCTGCCGGCGGAGAACACGCTGGGGATCGGGACGATCGGATAGCGGGTCCCATATCCCTGATCATGTATCAAATAGGATCTTCTGGTGCTGACGTATCAAAAGACCCTCATCGCCTCGGCCCTCGCCGTCCTCACCATGCTCGCCAGTGCCGCCTGCGGCCCCCTCGCGGGCGGCGGCGCGTCCGGTGACGGCAACGGCGCGCCCCCGAAGCCCGCGGCCGCCGGCACCGCGCTCGCCGCCGTGGACGCGCTCCCCGTGAAGGGGCGTGCGCCCAGGACCGGTTACGAGCGCGAGAAGTTCGGGCGCGCCTGGGTCGACGTCGACCGGAACGGCTGCGGCACCCGGGACGACATACTCCGGCGCGACCTGTCCGGCGTCCGCTTCGCCGACGGCCGGTGCAAGGTCGCCTCCGGGACGCTGGACGACGACCCGTACACCGGCGGCGCCGTCGCCTACGTGCGCGGGCGCAGCAAGGTCGACATCGACCACGTCGTGGCCCTCTCGGACGCCTGGCAGAAGGGGGCGCAGAAGTGGGCCCCGGACACCCGGGTGCGCTTCGCGAACGATCCGCTCAACCTGCTCGCGGTCGACTCGGCCGCCAACCGCCGCAAGTCGGACGGCGACGCCGCGACCTGGCTGCCGCCGAACAAGGCGTACCGGTGCGCGTACGTCGCCCGGCAGGCCGCCGTGAAGAAGAAGTACGGGGTGTGGGTGACGGCCGGGGAGCGCGACGCGATGAAGCGGGTGCTGGCGACGTGCCCGGAGCAGCGGCTGCCGTGAGGCTCGCGGGGAGGGGGCGGGTGACCAGGGAAAATCGTTTCTCCCCTGGTGGGAACGCCCGTTAACCTCACCGGCATGGACCTGCACATCACGACCCTCGCCGAACGCCCCGAACTCGAAGGGGCGCTGTGGCGGATGAAGGACCTCTGGCCGGAGTTCATGATGTACGACCCGGTCGGCTGGGCGAACATGGGGCAGATCGTCTCCGCGTTCCCCGAGTTCGTCCTCGTCGCCACCGACCCCGAAGGCAAGGTCGTGGCCCGCGCGTTCAGCGTGCCCTTCCAGCTCTCGGCCGAGGGCCGCGGCGAACTGCCCGGCACCGGCTGGGACCAGGTCCTGCTCTGGGCGTTCTCCGACCTCCGGCACGGGCGCACGCCCGACACGGTCAGTGCGATCGAGGTGACCGTGGACACGAGCGCGCTCGGCAACGGGCTCTCGCACATCATGCTGTCCGCCATGCGTGACAACGCCCGCCGCCTCGGCTTCGCCGAGGTGGTCGCCCCGGTGCGGCCCAACGGCAAGCACCTGGAGGCGGAGTCGTCCATGCACGAGTACGCCTTCCGCACCCGTGAGGACGGGCTGCCGGTCGACCCCTGGCTGCGCGTCCACGTCCGCGCGGGCGCCACGGTCGAGAAGGTCGCCCCGGCCTCGATGACCATCGGCGCCTCCGTGGAGCAGTGGCGCCGGTGGACCGGTCTGCCCTTCGACACCGACGGCCCCGTCGAGGTCGAGGGCGCCCTGGTGCCGGTGCACTGCGAGGTCTCCCGCGGCTACGCGGTGTACGTCGAGCCCAACGTGTGGGTCCGGCACGGTCTCTGAGGCTCTCGGGAGTCCCGTACGACGACGGAAGGCGTGAAGGCCGCTCCCCCGCAGCGGCCTTCACGCCTTTTCCGTTCCCCCTGCCGGGTCCCCCTCGGGCCCCGGGTCCCCCGGATCCCCCCCCGGGTTCCGGTTCTTCGCTCGGCCGTCAGCCGAGGTCCTTCTCGTCCACCACGTCCTTCGCCGGCGGCGTCTTCGCGTCGACCGGCTTGTCGTAGTCGGAGAAGGAGACCGTGCCGGGCTCCTTGCCGCCCGCCGTCACGATCTTCAGCAGGTACGGCTCGCCCTCCGTGGCCACGTAGAGGGTGGTCTTCTCGGAGTCGAAGGCCTGGGTGAGCATCAGTGCCTTCTTGCCGCCGACCGTGGTCTCCTTGCCCTTCACGGCCGTGTTGAGGCCCTGCTCGAACTCCGAGAGCAGCGACTTCAGGTCGCACAGCGCGAGGCTGTCCTTGGCGTCGGGGTCGTTGGCGTCCGTCTTCAGCCAGCGGCCCTTGAGCTGCTTCACGACCTCCGCCTGCACCTCGGCGGACTCGCCCTTCGCCTGCTCCTTGAGGAAGGCCTCGTCGAAGCGCATGTAGACGGACTTGGCGTCCGGCTTGATCAGCTCGGCGCTCCCCGTCGTGCCGATCGTCATCGTGCCGGCGCAGTGGCCCCGCACGTCGGTCGCGAGGCGGGCCTTGATCGGGCCGTCCGTGGTCTTCAGGGCGACGTCGAGGGTGAGCGAGTCCGCCGCCTTCGTCGCGCCGATCGCCTTGTTGGCGATCTGGGGGCCGCTCAGGTCCCCGAAGGGCCCGGCGGGCTTGGCCGGCTTCGCGTCGTCGTTCGTGCCGCCGGAGAAGGGGCCGCAGGCGGTCGCACCGATGGCGACGGCGGCGCACAGGGTCGCGGTGAGGGCGGCGCGGCGGAGGCGGACGGTGGCAGACATGGTGGTTCTCCGAGGGGGATGGGGGTGTGCGTGATGCGCGGGAGGAGGTTACGCGGGGAGCGCGGGAGGTACGGGGCGGGGGTGGCCGCCCGGGAGGCTGCCCGGACGACGGGGGCCGGGGTCAGCCGATCTTCAGGTCCCACTGCGAGGCGTTGTAGTCCAGGCCGGGGCCGACCTCTACCGTGAGGTCCTTGGCGGCGGCGGGGGCGTCGAAGGCGAAGGTGGCGGTGGCCTTCTTGCCGGGCAGGACCGTGCCGCTGAAGCCGCTGCCGACCTTGTCGTCGAAGATCTGCTCGGCCGTGGCGCCGTCCTTGCCCGCGCGGGCCTGCGCCGTCACCAGTGCGGTGTCGAACTTCTTCTTGCCGCCGTTCTCGATGGTGACGGTGACCTGGTAGGCCTTGTTGCCCTTGGTGTGGCCCATGGCGAACTCGCCGGGGGAGTACGTCTTGGCCTCGGTCACGGTGACCTTCAGGTCGTCGTCGTAGACGACGGTGTCGCCGGCCGCGAGCGGCTTGTCCTTGCCGGCCGCGCCGCCCGCGTCGCCCTTGCCCGCCGGGCTCTTGGAGCTCGGGTCCTTCGGGGCGGAGTCCTTGATCGCCTTGTCGATCTCGTCCACCGCGTCGCTGACGGCGGTGAAGGTGATGACCGCGCCGACCACCGAGAGGACCAGGGCCGCGAGGCCGAGGATCGCGCCGGTCAGGGTCACACCCTTGTTGTTCGCCTCGCCGCGCTTCACGCGGCCCTTGCCGACCAGGCCGAGGATCAGCGCGATCAGGCCGAGGATTCCGGCCAGCCAGAAGAACAGCGGGATGAGGCCGGACAGCGTGCCGATGATGCCGAGGATCAGGGCCGCGGTGCCCAGCCCGTTGCGCATGACCGCCGGGGTCGGGGCGTGCGGGAGCTGCGTGTCGTACGACATGGGTGTGTCCTCCCGGACAGTGAGTTTGTCTGGCGCGATGGATCAATAACAACAGAGACTGTGAACCGAGTCAACACGGTTCACGAGAAATGGATCGGCTCACGCTGTGAAGTGGTGCGGGCGTTGTTCGTCAGTAAGATCGGCGTCACACACACGGCAATGAGGGGAGTTGAGGCAGGTGCCCGACAGCGCAGCAGAGGTGACCGCCGCGGGCATCGCCCGTCTCGCGGGGGTCGGCCGGGCGGCCGTCAGCAACTGGCGCCGCCGTCACGCCGACTTCCCCAAGCCCGTCGGCGGTACGGAGACCAGCCCCTCCTTCGCCCTCGCCGACGTCGAGGAGTGGCTGCGCACCCAGGGCAAGCTGGCCGAGGTCCCGCTGCGCGAGCGCGTCTGGCAGCTCGTCGCCGGTCACCCCGCCGGCGCCGTCACCGCCCTCGTCCACGCGGGCTGCGCGCTCCTCCTCGTACGGGACCGGCGGGCGGCCTGGCCGGCGCTGGCCGCGGTGCCGGACGAGCGGCTCGCGGAGGTGCTCCCGGTCCCGCTGGAGGAGGCGCTGACCGAGCGCCTCGGCGCCGAGCGGGCCGTCCGCACCCCCTCGGCCGCCGAACTCACCCCCTCCGTCCCCCTCCTGCGCGGCGTCGTGGAGCTCGCCGCCGCCGCCGCGGCGGCCCCCGCGGCGGCCCCCCCCGACCGCCACCGGCGCCACCCCGGCGCCCGACACCACCGGCGCCCACGACGCCTACGCGTTCCTCCTCGGGCGCCACCTCGACGCCAACCCGCGCCAGTACACGCTGACCCCGCCCGGCCCCGCCGCCCTCATGGCCGCGCTCGCCGGGCCCGCGGCCGGCGTCCTCGACCCCGCCTGCGGCACCGGCGCCCTGCTCGCCGCCGCCCTGCCCGCCGGGGGCGTGCGCGGCGCCCTCCACGGCCAGGACGCCGACCCCGACCTGGCCGCGCTGACCGCCCTGCGCCTGGCCCTCTCCGGCGACGCCGACGTGCGCGTCCACGCGGGGGACACCCTGCGCGCCGACGCCTTCCCGGCGCTCCTCGCCGACGCCGTGCTGTGCCACCCGCCGTTCAACGAGCGCAACTGGGGCCACGACGAGCTGGCCTACGACCCCCGCTGGGAGTACGGCTTCCCGGCCCGCACGGAGTCCGAACTGGCCTGGGTCCAGCACTCCCTGGCCCGTCTGCGCCCCGGCGGCACCGCCGTCCTGCTCATGCCGCCCGCCGCCGCTTCCCGCCGCTCCGGCCGCCGCATCCGCGCCGACCTGCTGCGCCGCGGCGCCCTGCGGGCCGTCGTCGCCCTCCCGGCCGGCGCGGCGCCCCCGTACGGCATCCCGCTCCACCTGTGGGTGCTGCGCAGGCCCGTCCCCGGTGAGCGGCCCCCCGCCGAACTGCTGCTCGTCGACACGGCCTCGGACCACACCCCGACCGGCGCCGCCGGCCGCGACCGGCTCGACTGGCCCGCCGTGGAGGCCGCCGTCCTGGACGCCTGGCGGCCCTTCGACCGGGACGGCGTCCTCGCCGAGACGCCCGGCGAGAGCCGGGGCGTCCCCGTCGTCGAGCTCCTCGACGACGACGTCGATCTGACCCCCGCCCGCCACCTCCCGCCGCCCGCCGCCGCCGAGGGCGCCGCACAGCTGGCGGGCGTGCGCGAGCGGCTGACCGAGACCCTGCGCCGCACCCGCGAGCTGACCCCGCCGCCCGCCGCGAGCCCCGCCCCCGGCGGCCCGGGCCGGCCCGCGACGACGGTCGGCGAGCTCGCCCGCGCGGGCGCCCTCACGCTCCGCGCGGGAGGTTCGGGGACGGCCGCCCCGGGCGCCCCCGTCGCCGTCCTCACCGACGCCGACGTCCTCGCCGGCCACGCGCCCTCCGGCGTGCTGCCCGAGGCCCCGGCCGAAGGCCCGGGGGAGGAGCCGGTGCTGCTCGCCGCCGGCGACGTCGTCGTCCCCGTCCTCGGCGGAGGCTCCGTCACCCGGGTCGTCGACCCGGCCACCGCGGGCGCCGCCCTCGGCCGCAACGTGCACCTGCTGCGCCCCGACCCGGCCGCCCTGGACCCCTGGTTCCTGGCCGGCTTCCTGCGCGCCACCGCCAACAACCGGCAGGCCAGCTCGTACGCCTCGACCGCCACCCGGCTCGACGTCCGCCGCCTCCAGCTGCCCCGCCTCCCGCTCGCGGAACAGCAGCGCTACGGGGAGCGGTTCCGCGCCCTGGCGGAGTTCGAGGAGGCGCTGCGCGAGGCGGGACGGCTCGGCGAGCAGCTGGTGCAGGGGATGTACGACGGGCTCGCGGACGGCACCGTGGCTCCCTGAAGCTCCCTGACGGCGCGGGCCGCACTTGTATACGCTCGTCCTCGACAACAGAGCCATTCAGGTGACCAGGAGCAGGAATGTACGGCCACGGCCACCCGCAGCCCGCGCCGCCGCAGCGCGGTGTTCCCGCCTCGGTCATCGTGCTGCGGGTGCTCTTCGTCGTGCTCCCGCTGGTCAGCATCGGGCTGCTCGCCTGGGCGACGGCCCTGCGGATCGCACTGCTCACCCGCCGGGTCGTCGACTGGATCCTGCTCGGGGTCTCGGTCGCCGTCGTCATCGCCGGGATCGTGCTGATGCCGGAGGACGAGAACACCAGCCGGGCCGACTGGGCCGTGGGGATGATCCTGCTCAACGCGGTGGCGTTCACGGCGTACTTCCTGGTCGTGGACATCCGCCACGACCACACCGGCCGCGCGGCGGTCCCGCCGCAGCCGTACAACCCGTACGCGGCGACGGTCCCGCAGCACCGGCACCCGCAGGCCCAGCCGCAGCAACTCCCGTACCAGCAGCCGCAGCCGTCCTACGGCTACCCGCAGCCCCAGCCGGTACCGCAGCCCCAGCCGGTACCGCAGCCGTCCCACCCCCGGCCCCCGGCCGTCACCCCGCCGCCGGTGCCCCCCGCGGCGAGCCCCCGCATCGACCAGGTCCGCGCCGAGCTCGACGAGCTCAGCGACCTCCTCCGCAAGGACAAGGACCCCCGGGAAGGCGGGCGGTGAACGGGCGGGTCATCGGCGGGCGCTACGAGCTGTCCACCCTGATCGGCCAGGGCGGCATGGGCCAGGTCTGGACGGCGTACGACGGCCGGCTGGACCGCCGGGTCGCGGTGAAGCTGCTCAGCCCCGTCGCCATCAGCGGCCCGGCGACGGCGGCCCAGGAGCTGCGCCGCCGATTCGTGCGCGAGTGCCGGGTCACCGCCCAGGTCGGCCACCCCGGGCTCGTCACCGTCCACGACGCGGGCAGCGACGGCGACGACCTGTACCTGGTCATGCAGTACGTGGAGGGCGCCGACCTCGCCGACCACCTCGCCGAGCAGGACCCGTACCCCTGGCCCTGGGCGGTCTCCGTCGCCGCGCAGCTGTGCGCGGTGCTCGCGGCCGTGCACGCGGTGCCGATCGTGCACCGCGACCTCAAGCCGCGGAACGTGATGGTCCGCCCCGACGGCACCGTCATCGTGCTCGACCTGGGCGTCGCCTCCGTCCTCGACACCGACACCACCCGCCTCACCCACACCGGCTCGCCCATCGGCAGCCCCGCCTACATGGCGCCCGAGCAGGCGATGGGCGGCGCCGTCGGGCCGTACACCGACCTGTACGCGCTCGGCGTGCTCCTCCACGAACTCCTCAGCGGCAACGTGCCCTTCGCCGGCTCGACCGCGCTCGGCGTGCTCCACCGCCACCTGTACGAGGCGCCCGTCCCGGTCCGCCGGATCCGGCCCGAGGTGCCCGAGGCCCTCGAAGCGCTCGTGCTGCGCCTGCTGGCGAAGGACCCGCTGGCCCGCCCCTCGGGCGCGCAGGAGGTGTACGAGCACCTGCTCCCGCTGCTGCCGCCGCGCGGCGCGCCGGGGCCGTCGGGTCCGCTCGACCCGACCCGCCCCTTCCGCCGCCCGCACGCCCCCTGGCCCGACCACGCGGTGCAGGCCGCCGTGCCCCCGCCGCCGTCCGTGCCGCCCGCCCCCGCGAAGCCGGACGTGGCCGCCGCGGTGGACGAGGTGAAGCGCCTGCTCGGCGAGGGGTCCCTGACGCAGGCCGTGGACATGCTCGGCGGCATCCTCCCGGCGGCGGCCGCGGAGCACGGCGAGCACTCGCCGGTCGTCCGCATCCTGCGCAAGCAGTACGCGTCGACGCTGATGGACGACGGCCAGTACCGGCGGGCCCTGCCCGAGCTGCGCCGCCTCGCGGAGGACCGCGCGGCGGAGGCGGGCCCGGCCGATCCCCAGACCCTTCAATTCCGTTATGACGCGGCCCAGTGCCTGGAGCAGCTCGGCGACCCGTCGGCGGCGCTCGCCGAGTACCGCGCCCTGCTGCCGTACTTCGAGCACGGCACGGCCCCGGACCAGCAGACCCGCGCGTTCGACATCCGGCACCGGGTCGGGCTGCTGCTGCTCGCCATGGGGGACCACGGGGCGGGCCGGGCGCAGTTGCGGGCGCTGCTGTTCGACGCGGAGCGCGTGCACGGGGCCTATCACCCGCTGGTGGCGGACCTGCGGCGGGCGCTGGCGCGGCAGCAGGCGGTGGATCCCCGGCTGTGACCTGACGGACCGGCAGGATCACGACTCCGTATCTGATGGGCAAACGGAGAGAAGAGATCCGTTTTGGTCGTTTCGCGGTGTGTAACGTGCGCGTTCGATCATGTCCACGCCGTTCAAGGATTCCTCCATGACCACGCCTCCACCGTCCGACCCGTTCGCCGCCGCGCCCGCCCAGGCGCCCGCTCCCGAGAAGAAGGGCGGCGCGCTGAAGAAGATCGGTGGCTTCGTGGTCCTCCTCGTGGTCGGTCTCGCCGTGAAGCTCGGCCTCCCGTACGTCACCGGTGAGGCCCCCGTGCACGCGAAGGCCGGCGAGTGCGTGACCGTCAGCGGCAAGGAGAACGACCCCAAGGTCGACTCCCAGCCGTGCGACTCGGGCAAGCCCGACCTGTACAAGGTCGTCAAGGTCGTCGACGACACCTTCGACGTCGAGAAGTGCGGCACGGTGGGCGAGGTCGCCCTGGCGCAGCAGCTCGACTCGGACAAGTTCGTGCTCTGCCTGAACGCCGTCAAGAAGTAATCGCGCACTGCGCGAAGGGAAAGGGCCGGCCCGCGGGGGGTCGGCCCTTCTCCGTCTTCCGTTCCGGATGCCGGCTCAGAAGCCCTTCACGGACCAGTCCTGGGCGTCGGGCAGCGTCCCCGTGGACTTCGTCCACAGGGTGAGGACGGTGCCGTCCGCCAGGGAGTTGCCCTTCGTGGCGATGGCCTTGCCGTAGTCGTTGACGAGCAGCCCGGTCACGGCGTCGGGGGTGAAGCGCTGGACGTCGCTTGACGGGTTGCACGTCCACAGGGTGAGGACGGCGCCGTCGACGTTCGCCCCGTTGGCCTTCGGGGTCAGGCAGCGCCCGCTCGCCTGGTGGACGAGGAACCGGTTCACCGGGTCGTAGCGCCAGCGCTGGAGCTCGGACCCCGTGCACGACCAGACGGTGACGGCGGTCCCGTTCGCCGTCGCGTTCCCCAGCGGCGTCGCGCAGATCGCCCCCGCCCGGTGCCGGTTGGTCAGCCAGCCCCAGCCGTCCGTGGTGGCCGCGCCCGCCGCCGGATCGACGGAGAACACCACGCGCCGCCCGCCGCTCGCGTTCTCCAGCGCCTCGTTGTAGCCCCACAGACGCCCCGCGCGGGGGTCGTACGAGAGTCCCTGCGTCAGGTACGGCGCCTGGGTGAGCACCCGGGGCGCCTCGCCCGCGCGGGCCGCGTGGAGGCACGCGTAGCCGCCGGGATACCCGGTCGGGCAGCTCCCGCTCAGGTAGAAGGTGTCACCGCCCTTGGCGATGCCCTGGATGCCGGTGACCGGGCTCGTGTACGCCGTGCCGTACGAGACGACCCGCTCGGGCGCCCCCGCCTCCAGGCCGTCGAGCGGCCAGCGGACGATCCGGGCGCCGCCCTCGGAGCGGTGCTCGGTCGAGACGAGCGCGGGGCCGTTCGCGGTGTCGGAGAGGTCGACGCTCAGGCTGCTCATGCAGAGCTCGCCGAAGTTCTCGGCGGCGGGCCCGCAGGCGCGCGGGGTGCCCCGCAGGAAGGCCGTGGAGGGGTCGTCGAGGGTCGCCGTGCTGATGGTGCTGTAGCGGGCCACGAGCGGCAGCGCCCAGCGGTGGTGGCGGGCCGAGCTCTTCCCGTCCGCCGCCCGTCCGGTCGCGGCCGCGGTGGTGTCCGTCATCCGCCACAGGTGGTTCAGGTCGTACACCTGGAGCTCGGCGCCGTTGGCGACGAAGAGCCGGTCCTTGTACCAGGCGACGCCGTCCGCGTGCGAGGGGAAGACCGGCTTCTTGAAGTCGCCGCCGGCGACCGGCTCCACCAGGGCGATGTGCCCGTACGAGACGGGGGCGCCGCCGCCGGCCGACTCGGCGATCGAGACGCGGGTGTACTCCTCGGGCTGGTTCAGCACCCCGAAGTACCAGGACGCGGCGAACAGGGTGCGGCCCCGGTACGTGCCGTCGGCCGAACCGGACACGTGCGCCCCGGCGAAGCCCTGCGGCATCCACCCGCCGCCCGCGTCCGTGTACCCGGTCCTGTCGTCCTGGTCGTCCCAGCAGAACCCGTCGGGCCGCAGCGCCCCGTTGAGCCCGGTCGGATGGCACAGCCCGGGGCGCCCGGTCCGGGAGCCGAGCACCTCGGTGACCGGGGCCGTGGAGACCCCCGCGGACTCCACGGCCGAGATCAGGTCGGTCTTGACCCCGTCGACGCGGGTCAGGGTGAAGCGGGCGTCGAAGGGTTCGACGGTCGTGCCGGCGGTCGGGGCGGCTTGCGCGGCCGGGGCTGTGGGCAGGAGTGCGGAGGCGGCCAGCGCAGCCCCCACCACGAGTCTGGTCAGTCTCATCCCGGCAGCTTAGGCACCGGGTTGTGAGCGGACGCGTCGCGGTGGCCCGCTCCGGGGCGGGGCGCGAGACAAAAGAAAAGAACCCAGGGAAAGAACCAACCCCACCCCTCCCACCTCCCCGAGTCGGCGCACGTCAGCGCCGATCCTGGCTCGTCACCCACACGAGGGAACTGTGCCAACTGGGCTGGATTGGGGGCAGGTTGCCTGGCATATGCTCGCGGCGACCGCACTGAAAAACAGTTCGGCCCCCGGCCGGGACTAGCGATCCCGACAGAGGGCCTGACCACCGAGGAAGCGAAACCCTTCCCGATGGATGAAAAGAACCCTAGCGCGCCCGCGTGCGCGTTGCCCGCGACTCTCCCGACTGCCACCCGATCCGGTGTCGGCCACGTCAGGACGAAGCTGACGAGCGGCTTCACGATCGTCGACAACAGCCTTCTGCAGCACGGGCAGATGAGCCTCACCGCGATCGCCCTCTCCGGCCACATCCAGTCGCTGCCGGAGGGTGCCAGCGTCTCGATCCGCGCGCTCGCCCAGCGCTTCCCGGAGGGCGAGGTCCGTATCGCCGCCGCTATGCGGGAACTCGAGCGGCACGGCTACCTGGAACGCCGCCGGGTGCGCCTGCCCAACGGCCGGGTGATCACCCGGACGATGGCGTACACCGTCCCGAAGGCGTCACCCGAAGCGGCCGAGGAGCCGAAGCGACGGCCGCAGCCGAAGCACCGGCCGCAGCCGAAGCACCGGCCGCAGTCGCAGCCTGCGGCTGTCGTAGCCCCCGGCCCGACCTCGGACCCGGACCACGAGCCGGACCCGGACCCCGACCCGCCGTCGGGCGGCGGCGCGCCGCCACCGCCCCCTTCTCCCGTACGGGAAGCAGCCCCACGCCCGCCGAGGCCCGCGCGGCCACCCGTGCCGCTGCCGCCCCCCGCAGGCCCCGCCGCCGAACTCCTCCTGGGCCTGCGGGTCCAGGAACCCCGCCTCACCCTCTCGACCCGCGACGTCGAACGGCTGACACCCGGCGTGGACGCCTGGTTCGCCCGGGGCGCGACTCCCGACGCGGTACGCCGCACGCTCACCGCCTGCCTGCCCGACGACCTGAAATACCCGGCCGGGATCCTCGACTACCGCCTGACCAGCCTGCTCCCGCCGCCCCTCCCGGCCGCACCCACGCCGACCCACCTGGCCCCGCACCCCTTCCAGACGTGCGACGACTGCGACCGGGCGTTCAGAGCCCCGGAACCGGGCCTGTGCCGGGACTGCCGGGAGGCGCGGCGGGGGAGTGCCGCGTGAAGCGCTAGGGGAGGAGGTGGTCGCCTTCCACCCGGCCCGCCGCGTCCGGCCAGTTGCAGGTGTTCAGCGACATGTCCCAGTGCAGGCCCTTGGAGCAGTCGAACCGGTAGGCGGTTCCGTTGGAGCTCACGGTGTTCTCCCGGTTCCTCGGACTGTGCGCTGATCAACGCCCGCCAAGGGCGAGAGGAGACGGTCGTGGCTCCTGGCTTCGAGAACTTCTAGCCGATCAGCTTCGTGTAGTCGGCGGGGGAGAGCAGGCCGTCGGTCGTGGCGCCCTTGCCCAGCTTGATCTTGAACAGCCACGTGTCGTACGGGTCGCTGTTGACGTCCTCGGGTGAATCCGAGGCGTCCGCGTTGACTGCGACGACCTCGCCGGTCAGCGGCGAGTAGATGTCGGACGCGGCCTTGACCGACTCCACGACGCCGATGGCGTCACCTGCCTCGACCTGCTTGCCGACCGGCGGGAGTTCGAGGAAGACGATGTCGCCGAGGGTGTTCTGCGCGTGGTCGGTGATGCCCACGGTGCAGGTGCCGTCGGACTCCTTGAGGATCCACTCGTGCTCGTCGGTGTAGAGCAGCGCGGTGGGGACGTTCGACATGGGGGACTCCGGCTCTGACGGGGGGTGGATGATCAAACGGGGTCATCATCTCCACCCAGAGTCAGCGCCGGGTCACTTTCCGGGTTCCTGGCGCACTCACGTCACCTCAATGGATGGTGGCGGCCTTCACGTCGTCCACGAACGCGGACCAGGCGGCGGGCCCGAAGGCGAGGGTGGGCGCCGGTCCTCAGGCCGGCTGCTCCCGTTGTGCTTTCTCAAGCATGCGCATGATGAACCTCCGTGATTCCGCGGGGGAAAGGGCCAGGTCGCGCACGTCGTCGTACCGGGCCTGCAAGTGTTCCACGTCGGCCGAGGCGTCAATCTGAGTGCCCGAGAAGCCGGTCTCCACCCAGGCCACCACTCGGGCATCGGTGAGTCGCAGGAAAGTCACGTTGGTGCTGTTCAGGGCATGCGGACCGGCGGAATGAGGCAACACTTGAAGGGTCACGTTCCGCTGATCGCTCACGGTGAGAAGGTGCTCCAACTGCTCCTGCCAGTGGGTTGGATCAGGCAACGGCGTGCGCAACACGGTCTCAGAGAGGATCGCGCGGAAGGTGACGGCGTCGGCCCCCTTCAGCACCTCTTGGCGCTCGAGGCGCAGCTTGATCTGGCGCTCTAGTTCCTCGCCTTCGTGGGAGCCTTGCTCCATCAACCTGCGCGCATATCGCTCGGTCTGAAGCAGGCCCGGCAGCAAGCAGACCGCGTACTCCCAGATGCTGACCGCCTCGGCCTCCAGGTCGAAGTACTGGCGGTACTCCATGCGGGTCGGAGGCCGGTCGCCCACCGCGACCTCCCATAGGGCCAGCAGCATTTCCGGCAGCTGGTAGAAGGTGTCCAGCGCCTTGACCACCTCCGGGCCGCCCAGCGTCTTACCCCGCTCCATCTTGGAGAAGAGCGTCGGGTCCCAGCCCACCGCCGCTCCCAGCGCCCTGCAGCTCAGCCGGCGTGCCAGTCTCAACTTGTGCAGCTCTTCCGCGAAGCGCTTGCGCGGATCCTGGCTGCGGCCCGTGATCACTCGTCTCGGCGGCACTACGCACCCCTCCGTGGAAGATGTGGAATTACCGGAAGGGGAGTGGGGAACCGCGACCAGGCAACCGGCCTCCCGACCCCATCCCGGGTCCATCCTCGACATGCCCCATCACGGAGGGTAGTCCACGGACAGGAGTGGTTGTCATGGAATGCGGCACTTTCGTGTACGACGAAGTGGCTTGTGTGGTAGGGGAGTTCCGGGGTCGTGCCGGGCCGTACGTCATGATCCGGCCGCTCGGCGGCGGGCGCGAGTGGCAGGCCGACCCCGACCACGTACGGCTCGCCACGCAGGACGAACGGCTGAGCGCGGGCGTGCGCGCCGTGAACGAGCGGGCGCGGGCGGCGGCCGTGGCGCTGCTGGACGTGGAGGTGCCGTCGCCGCCCGTGCCGGTGCCGGGGTGTGCGGAGTGTGACGGGCTCGCGGACCGGCGGCGGGACGCGCGGCTGCGGTACGACGGGAGCGCGGAGGCGGACGCGAACGTGCTCCTCCGCCGCCATCTGGCGGGGGAGGAGCACGCGGAGCCGTAAGGCGTCAGGTCCGGGTCACGGTGTACTTCGAGCGGGCGTCCGCGACCGGCTCGTAGTGGAGGGAGCCTGTGAGGCCCTCGTACGTTCCCGTGCCGCCGGTGATCACGCCGTCGAAGGCCTTCGGCTCGACGCCGTCGTGCGGGACCTCGAACAGGGTCTGCGACGTGATCTGGCCGCCGTCGTCGAAGCGGAAGGTCACCGTGCACAGCGTCCTGTCGTAGCTCGCCCCGACCAGCTCCAGGACGCAGGTGCGGTACGTGTTGCCGATTGTCTCGTCGTCCGTGTCGCGGATGACGCCCCGGCTGCCGTAGGGGACGCCCAGTTGCGGGGTGCCTCCGGCCAGGGGTGTGCCGACTCCGTCGACCACGATCGTCGGCGGCCCGTCCACCGCGCTCGCCGGGCTCGCCGCACCCGCCGGGCTCGCCGCGCCCGCCATCAGTGCCGTCACCGTCGCGGCGACCGCCAGTCCTCGCCGTGCCACCATGCCTCTCCTCACGCTCCGTCCCCCTCTTCGCAAGGGGACATGGGGAGCGGCGCTCTCCGCATCTCGGCTTCGGCCTTTCAGCCGGTGGTACCCGCCAGCTCCGCGTTCGCGCGCTCCGTGACCAGGTGGAGGACGCGGCCCGCGACTTCCAGGTCCTCGGCCGGGATGCCGGCGTAGAGGCGGGCGGAGATCTCGGCGGTCTCCGTGCTCGTGGTGTCGAGGAGGTCCTGACCGGCGGGGCTGAGGCGCAGGCGCGCCGGGTCGGCCGGGTCCGGCTCCAGGAGCTTCGCCGCGGTCAGTCCGTCGACGACCTCCCGTACGGCCGGCTCCTCGGTCTTCAACGAGTTGATGACGTCGGCCACGAGCCGGTCGGGGGTGACGGAGCCGCCCGCGAGGGTGACGGCCTTGAGCGTCACGCTCTCGTGGAAGGCCAGCCCGTGGCGGGTCAGGACGCTCTCCAGGACGGCGCGGGAGGCGTAGTGGGCGAGGGCGATGACGCGGCCGTTGGCGGTGGGTGCGGCGGGGGCGTTCGTGGTCATGACTGTTCCTTCTCTTCGGCGTCGTGGACGTGCGGATCGAGAGGTACGTCGAGCAGGGTGGCGAGCTCTGCGGTGAACTGCTCGGCTCGCGGGCCGTGCTGCCCCCCGAGCGGCTCCAGGAGCTGGTCGAGCAGCCCCTGGATCACCGTGATCGCGCGCCGGGTGACCTCGCGCCCCTGCGCGGTGAGCTCCAGGCGCATCGCGCGGGGATCGGCCGGGTCCCGGGTGCGGGCGAGCTGCCCGCCCGACTCCAGGGTGCGGACCAGCTTCGAGACGTACAGCGCCTCAAGGCCGGTGTGGTCGGCGAGTTCGCGCTGGCTGGGGCGCTGTCCGGAGCGCCCCATGCCGTAGAGCGAGGCCATCACCGCGTACTGCGCGTGGGTCATCCCCAGGGGGGTGAGCGCGCGGTCGACGGCCACCCGCCATTTCATGGAGAGGCGCCAGACCAGGAATCCGGCGGTGGCGCCCTCGGCTGCTGAACTCATGCCGAATACCGTACATGGCTACTATGTACATGGCTACTATTTTCGGGTCGGCGGCTCACTTCCGCCAGAACAGGTGGTGCACCACCCCGCTCACGCTCGGCACCACCTCCAGGTGAAAGCGGTCCCGCAGCTCGTCCGGCGACTCCCACAGGCGGATCCCCGAGCCGAGCTCCACCGGCGCGACCGCGATGTGCATCGCGTCGACCAGGTCCGCGTCCAGGAACTCCCGCACCGTGCTCACCCCGCCGCCGAGCCGTACGTCCTTGCCGTCGGCGGCCTTGCGGGCCTGGTCGAGGATGTCGGCCGGGTCGCCGCCGACGAAGTGGAACGTCGTGTCGGAGAGGGTGATCGAGGGGCGCTCGTGGTGGGTCATCACGAACACCGGGGTGCGGAACGGGGGCTCGTCACCCCACCAGCCCTGCCACTCGTGGTCCTGCCACGGCCCGCGCTGGGGGCCGAACTTGTTGCGGCCCATGATCTCGGCACCGATGTTCCGCGCGAAGTCCCGGGTGAAGTAGTCGTCGAGGCCCCGGCTCCCGCCCGCGTCCGTCCGCATCGGCCAGCTCGCGGTGGCCCCCGCCCACGCGAACAGGCGCTCCGCGTGCGGGAGGCCGAACGGGGACTCCAGGCTCTGGAGCTGGTCCGGTCCCGCCCCGATCCCGTCCCTCGACACGTTGAAGTTCATGACTCTCAGCAGCTGGCCCATGGGTCCGCGCCCGCCTCTCCTCGTCGGTCCTGTCGCATCCTGGTGCGGGGAAGTGCCCCACACCAGGACGTCGAACGGGGCGTGTCGGAATCGACAGGCCGACGGGTGCGGCCGGCCGCTACGAGCCGGGCGGCAGGAACTGGCGGGTCAGGGCGAAGGCGGCCGTCGCGGTGGAGAGGAGCGTGTTGATCCGGCCGAGGACGCGGGCCGTCCGGTCCTGGTCCTGGCCCTCGACGGCCGAGGCGAGGTCGTCGGCGTACTCCCGCGCGCGGACCGCCTCGTCGGGCGTCGCGGTGTCCGCGTCCGCGCGCAGGGCGTGGATCAGCTGCTGGTGGGAGATCTGGGCCCCCGCGTTGGTCTGGTTCCCGTAGCCGCCGTGGGCGACCGACTGCCGGCTGTTGACGTTCGCCACGATGAAGCCGCCCGAACCCGAAGAGATGTTCACGCCCTCGCCCCCCGTCCAGATGAACTTGCTCCGGTATTCGGCCCAGCCCTTGCGCGTCACGCTGTAGCTGCCGAAACTCCAGCCCCTGACCTTGATCAGCTTGTGCTTGAGGGGCTCGTTCAGGATGAGCAGGACGTCCGCCCGGTTCCACTCCTGCTCGATGAAGTAGGACCGCATCGACACGCTCGGCCCCGGGTTCGTGGCCCTCCGGCAGATCGCGCGGAACGCCTGCCCCTGGTACGTCTCCAGCTGACCCGGGGCGAGCGACGGCTCCGGCAGCTTCCAGCGGTGCACCAGCCCGCGGATCCATGCGAACAGTGCGTAGATCGCCGAGCAGGCCAGGGCGATCACGACCACGGCCTCGATCGTCACACCTGTCATCCTCCCCCGAGCAGACGTCAAGTGAGGGCATGGTAGAGGGAGTTGCTCTCCGACGGGTCTTGTTTCGGCACGGCTGTCCCGCGCGCCGCCCGGGTCCTGGCCGTCGTCCACGCCACCCACAGCGCCAGCAGCACCGCCGCCGCCCCGCCCACGCCCAGCCCGGCGCGCAGGCCCGGCGGCCGGAAGGAACAGGTCACCGAGGTCCGGCCGTCGGCGGGGGTCGCGACCAGGCCGCCGTACGCGTCGGCCGGGCGGTCCTCGCAGTGCCAGCCCGCGATGCGGGGGGCGGCGAGGACGACGGTGCCGCGGGTGCCGGGGGGCAGGGTGGCGCGGAAGCCGGTGGAGGTGACGGTGATCGTGGTGGGGGCGGTGGAGCGGAGTGCGGCGACGGCCGTCCGCAGCCGGGTGTGGTCCAGGCAGGCCAGCTCGCCGCGGTGGCCGCGGCCGGTGAGGACCGGGGCGGAGGGGCGCGCGGGGGTGCCCAGGGAGGTCAGGGCGGCCCGCCACTTGAGGAGCTGTCCGCGCAGCTTGACCGTGCGGTCGCCGAGCCGGGCGGTGCCGGTGAAGTCGGGCGCCCACAGGAAGGTCTCGGTGCCGGGGCGGCAGGCGCCGCCGGGGCCCGGGGGCTCGTAGACGCGGGCGCCCAGGAGGCGTTCCTGGTTGCGGAAGGGTGAGGGGCCGTAGACGGGCGGCGGGCCCGGGGGCCGCACCGTGACGAGGGGCGCGGCCGGCCCCGTACGGACCACGGCGCCGTCCCGCCACCGGGCGCCGACGGCGAACAGGGCGTCGGTCACCGGGTTGTCGAGGCTCTGGAGGTTGCGCCCCCGCGAGGTCCAGCCGCCGCCGAGGGCCGCCAGGGTGCGGGTCAGCACGTCCGGGGTGAGGCTGCTGTAGTAGGCGGCACCCTGCCCGCCGAGCAGCATCGGCTCGTTGCCGGTGACCTGGGGGCGGCCGGAGTCGGTGCGGTACGCGGGCCAGCCGTCGGCCTCGGCGAGCGCGGCGGCCCGGCGGGTGTCGGCGGCGCTCCAGGCCGGGTAGTCGTCGAGCCGGGCGAGACGTTCCTTGTCGCCCCAGGCCGTCGTGGCGGCGGCCTGGGCGACGAGGACGGCGGCCAGGACGAGGAGGGCGGGCCGCCCGCGCCGCACCAGGAAGGGGGCGGCGAGGCCGGCCGCGAACAGGGCCCAGCCCACGCCGGTCGCCTGCGCGCTGCCCACGGCGGGCAGGGCGAGGAGGAGGATCAGGGCGGTGCCGCCGAGCAGCGCCCGCCGCTCCGGGAGGCCGTCGGCGACGGCCTGCCAGGCGGCGAGCACCAGGACGCCGGTCAGGACGAAGGTCTGGCGGTACGGGCTGCCGTTCGGGGTGGCGAAGACGTGCCACACCAGGTGCGTCGGGCCCCACTGGAAGGAGAGCGCGACCGCCGCGGCCAGCAGGGGCCACCGCCAGGCCGGGCCTTCGCGGCGGAAGAGCAGGGCGGCGGCGAGGACCGGGACGACGGTGAAGACGAAGAGGGCCGGGGTGGAGAAGCCGTAGGTGGCGGGCATCAGGCGGGCGGCCAGGTCCGCCCCGTCGGCCGCCGCGAAGTCACGGACGACGCCCGGATGGGCGTGCCGGGTGCCGAGGAAGACCGGCAGCAGCAGGGGCGCGCTGAGGCCGACGCCGAGCAGGACCGTGACCGCGCCCCGCAGCAGGGTCCGCCAGTGCGGGGCCGTGACGAGGAGCACGAGGGCGGCGCCGAGGGTCGCCATGTAGGCGGTGTAGAAGTTCGCGGTCCAGCAGACCGCCACGACGAGCGTCCCGAGCAGGGGCCGGCGCCCCTCCCGTACCCACACCCCCACCAGGCACAGCAGCGGGAAGGCGATCAGGCCGTCCATCCACATCGGGTTGTAGACGGCTTCCAGGAGCGCCCAGCCGCACAGCCCGTACGCGGCGCCCAGCAGGCCAGCCGCCCACCAGACGCCGGGGCGGATCCGCAGCAGCGCCCAGGCCATCGCCGCCGCGGCGGCCGCCGTCTTCAGGACGGTGATCGCGTACAGCGCGTAGGCGAGGTCCGCGCGCGGGAAGAGGGCGACGAGCGGGGCGAAGGGGCTGGTCAGATAGGTGCCGAGGTCGGGCAGGAAGCTGCTGCCCCAGCCGGACCGCCAGTTCAGCAGGAGCCCGCCGTCGGCCCGGCCGTGCAGCAGGTCCCACAGGTGCGCGTGGAACGGCAGGAACTGGTTGGCCAGGTCGTTGACGCCGCGCCGGTGCCGGCCGAAGGGGAAGGTGCTCGCGACCGCGTCCCCCGCGCACACGGCGAGCACGGTGAGCAGGGCGGCGAGCCCGGCGGCACGCGGAATGCGGATCTTCATCGTGTTCCGAATATGGCAGCGGGAAGAGGCGTGAAGGGGTGAAATCGGGGGAGGGCGAGGTCAGTTCATTCAATGGTCGCCTCCCCGTCACCGCTCGAATCCGGCGCCGACATCCGCACCCGTTGTCGTGGCGTGCGTGCTGCTCTCGATCGTGGTCCCGTGCTTCAACGAAGAAGAGATCATCGGTCGCTTCCACGACCATGTGACGAAGGAACTCTCCGGTTTCGACGGAGAATTCGAGATCGTCTACGTGGACGACGGAAGCCATGACCGTACGCTGCCGCTCCTGGAGGGGATCGCCGCGCGCGACCCCCGGGCGCGCTACGTCTCCTTCAGCCGCAACTTCGGCAAGGAGGCCGCGATGCTGGCCGGCCTCCAGCACGCGGGCGGTGACGCCGTCGTCATCATGGACGCCGACCTCCAGCACCCGCCGGAGCTCGTGCACCGCATGGTGGCGCTGCACGCCGAGGGGTACGACCAGGTCATCGCCCGCCGCACCCGCACCGGCGACCGGGTCACCCGCACGCTGACCGCCCGCGCCTACTACTGGGCGATCAACCGGCTGGTGGACGTCGAGCTTGTCGACGGCGTCGGCGACTTCCGGCTGCTTTCCCGCCGTACGGTCGACTCGATTCTGGAACTGACCGAATACAACCGATTCTCCAAGGGGATCTTCGCCTGGGTCGGATTCCGGACGACGACCTTCGCGTACGAGAATGCGGTACGGGAGGACGGGCGTTCGAAATGGACGTTCGGAAAGCTGCTCAACTACGGACTGGACGGCCTTCTCTCCTTCAACAACAAGCCGCTGCGGGCCGCCGTCTATCTCGGAATGGCGCTGGTCTCGGTGGCTTTCGCGTACGCGGCCTGGATCGTCGGTGTCGCCCTGGTGAACGGGGTGGAGACCCCCGGCTATGTCACCCTGCTCGTCACGGTCACGGCGCTCGCCGGCGTGCAGATGGTGATGCTGGGGCTCGTCGGCGAGTACGTCGGACGCATCTACTACGAGGTCAAGCGCCGCCCGCACTTCCTGGTGAAGGCCACCAACGCGGCCGTCCCCGCCCAGCGCGCCCGCGACAAGGAGCTCCTGCGCCGATGACGACGCCGATGACGACGCCGCCGACGCCGCCGACGACGCCGCCGACGACGGCCACGACCCGGCCGACGCCGCCGGCGGCCCGCACCGCCGTCACCTGGCAGGTGGTGCGCTTCGCCCTGGTCGGGGCCGTCAACACCGGCACGTACTACGGCCTCTACCTGCTGTTCGGGCTCCGGCTCCCGTACATCGCCGCCCATGTCCTGGCCTTCGCGCTCTCCATGGTCGGCTCCTTCTTCCTCACCTCGTACTTCACCTACCGCACCCGCCCGACCTGGCGGAAGTTCCTCCTCTTCCCCCTCACCAACGCCGCCAACTTCGTCATCACGACCGTCGGCGTCTACGTCCTGGTCGACCTCCTCTCGGTCGACAGCACCTACGCCCCCCTGATCGCCGCGGCGGCCGCGATCCCGGTCACCTTCCTGCTCTCCCGGACGATCATGCTGGGACCCGACACCACCCGAACACGTGAGTCGTTGACCGAAACAGTCGCTTCCAAGTAGTGGCCCGGGCCACGGCGACTGCCTAACATCGATCACCGCACGGTCGTCCCACTGACGCACGACCCACGCCGGGAGGCTCCTTTGCACCGCCGCACCGCGCTCTCCGTCTCCGCCGTCGCCCTGCTCGCCGCGGCCCCGCTCCTCACCGCCTGCGGCAGTGACGCCCATCCCGGGGCGGCGGCGGTCGTCGGCGGACAGCGGATCGAGGTCTCCAGCCTGCAGGCCCAGGTCGAGGACGTGCGGGCGGCCCAGCAGGCCTCGCCGCAGTCCGCGCAGCTGATCAAGGAGACCGGCGACCTCAACCGGCGCAAGCTGCAGGGCATGATCTTCGACCGGGTCGTCGACCGGGTCGCCGCGGACAACGGGGTCACCGCCGGCCGCGGGGAGATCCAGCGGGCCCGGAACGACTTCGCCCGCCAGAGCGGCGGCGAGCAGCAGATGGCGGCCGTGCTGCTCCAGCAGCAGGGGGTCGCGCCCGGCCAGATCGACGACGTCGCCCGCCGGGCCGTCCTCATGAACAAGATCGCCGAGAAGCTGGGCGTCACCAACACCCCCGAGGGCCAGAAGAAGCTCGCCGACGCCTTCGGCCAGGCCTCCAAGGCGCTGAGGATCGACGTCAACCCGCGCTACGGCAGCTGGGACGACGAGAAGATCGAGCTCGGCACCTACACCGCGCCCTGGGTGCGGCAGATCAGCAAGGCGCCCGAGCAGAGCCTGTGAGCGGCGGGCCGGGGTAGGTTCGAGGGGTGAACGCCCAGAACCCTGACCCCGGCCGCATCGTCCTGCTCACCGCCAGCCACCGCGTCGCGCCCGGACTGCTGTCCTGGCCCGCCTGGCAGGCGCTGCGCGCGGCCGACCGGGTGCTGTGCCCGGACGCCGGCCACCCCCAGCTGCCGTACCTGCGCGAGGCCGGGGTCGACGTCGAGCTCCTGCGGCCCTCCGCCCAGGAGCTGGTCGAGGCGTGCGCCGGGGGCCGGACCGTCCTCGTGCTGCCGTCGGGGGAGGGGGACGCGGCGCTGACCGACGGCCTCGCCCGGCTCGCCGGCTCCGGCCGCGTCAGCATGCCCGACCTGGAGCTGCTGCCCGGCTCGTACGACCTTCCCGGGGCCCGGCTGCTCGACCTCGTGCAGGTCATGGACCGGATCCGGCGCGAGTGCCCCTGGTCCTCGCAGCAGACGCACAAGGGGCTCGCCAAGTACGGCATCGAGGAGGCGTACGAGCTCGTCGAGGCGATCGAGGACGGGGACCGGGAGGCGCTGCGCGAGGAGCTCGGCGACGTGCTGCTCCAGGTCGTCTTCCACGCCCGGATCGCGGAGGAGGACGCGGAGGAGCCGTTCTCCGTCGACGACGTGGCCGGGACGATCGTCGAGAAGCTGATCCACCGCCATCCGCACGTCTTCGGCGACGCGACCGCCGAGACGCCGGAGGAGGTCAAGGAGCACTGGCTGCGGACGAAGGCCGCCGAGAAGCGGCGGGATTCCGTCACCGACGGGGTGCCGCTCGGGCAGCCGGGGCTCGCGCTCGCCGCGAAGCTGGCGGGCCGGGTGCGGACGGCCGGGCTCGACGTGGCCCCGCCCACGGGGGGCGGCATCGGATACGAGCTGCTCGCCCTGGCGGTACGGGCGGAGGCCGCCGGGGTCGACCCGGAGGCGGCCCTGCGGGCGGCCGGCCGGCTCTACCGGGACGCGATCCGCGAGGCGGAGGGCCTCGGCACCGCGTAGGGCGAGGGGCTCGTGCGCGGGGCGTTCGGGAGGCGTGGCCCCGGGGCCCGGGCGGATGTGCTCCCGGGCCGTTCGGCGGCCCCGGGGCTCAGACTTCGCGCGGGGCGCGGGCGTCCGGGTTGTGCCAGTGGAGCGGGGGCGGTTCGATCAGCCACTCCGCGTGGGTGTTCGGGCGCTTGGTGAAGCGGCCCACGGCCGGGAGCGTGTCGTGGAAGACGCGGGCCGGGTCGGTGCCGAGCTCCTCCAGCTCCTCGGCCACCTCGCCGAGGAAGCCGGGCGGGCCGGCCAGGTAGACGTCGTGGGCGGGCCAGTTGACGGACGCCCGCAGGGCCTGGACCAGGCGCTCGGTGGCCTGGTCGCGGGGGCGGCGGGGCGCGGCGGTGATGTAGGTGACGTGCAGGCCCGGTATGAGGGAGCGGAACCGCTCGGCGTCCGGCTTCCCGTACAGGTACTCCTTGGCGCGGGCGACGACGAACAGGCGCCCCTCCAGCTCGGGTTCGTCCTCGGCCGCCTCCTCCAGGAGGGCCCGCACGGGCGCCCAGCCGGTGCCGGCGGCTATGTAGGTGCGGGGTTTGCCGGGCGGGGTGCGGGCGGTGAGCGCGCCGCCCGGGGTGCTGAGCCGCAGGGTCTCGCCGACCCGGAGCCGCTCGGTGAGCGCGGTGCTCATCAGGCCGTCCGCGACCCGGCTGACGTGGAGGTCGAGGGTGCCGTCGGGGCGGGGCGCGTTGGCGAGGGAGTAGGTGCGCCAGACCCGGGGCACGTGGAGGCTGCTGACGCTGGCGTACTGCCCGGCCAGGTACGGGTAGGGGCGGCGGGGCCGCAGGGTCAGCAGGGCCAGGTCGTCCCCGTACCGCCGGTGGCCGACGACGTCGGCGTCCCACCAGGCGGGCTGCCCCTCCTCCTCGGAGGCGGCGGCGCCGGCCGTCATCAGCTCGGCGACCCGCCCGTACGCCTCGGTCCAGGCCTTCTCGGCCTCGATGGTCCAGGCGGGTCCCGAGGCGTGCGCGAAGGCGGCGAGCAGGCTGGCGCCGACGGCGGTGTAGAGGGCCGGGGTGGCGAGGAACTTGCGGTGGTCGCGGCCCAGTTCCCCGAGGTAGTGGGCGAGCCTCGGCTCCTCCAGGTGGGTCACCACGTGGGTGAGGGCGGCGAAGAGCCGGTCGCGCTGCGGGCCCAGGTCCCGGGGGAAGAGCTCGCGCATGCCCGGGTTGTTCCAGAAGAGGTGCGAGTAGAAGAAGGTGACGGCGTGTTCCGCCCGCCTCTCGACGACCGCGAACGTACTTCTGAGCAACTGGGCATCCACGGGGTGAATCTAGGCCACGGGGCGTCACGTGACGATCACAACCTCAGGGACTGGAGGCGGAATTCCTGCTTCCCGTGAGGGGGGCGTCTAGGTTTTCGATCATGAAACGTTTCCGCAGTGGACATGACGATCACGGAGCCGGACGACATAGCGGGGGCCGTCGCCCGGGAGCCTGGCCGGTCTCCCTCGCCGCCCTCGCCGTTCTCGTCCCCCTCGTTCCCGCGCTCGGCCTCGGCGCCGCCGCGCCCGCCGCCGCCGGCGGCACCCGGATATCCGCCGACGGCGACCTCGGCACCCAGCAGGTCCTCTTCCGCTCCGGAACGGCCGGCTACGGCTGCTTCCGCATCCCGACCCTGGTGAAGACGGCCAAGGGCACGCTCCTCGCCTTCGCCGAGGGCCGGACCTCCCCCTCGTGCGCGGACCGCGGCCCCATCGACATCGTGATGCGCCGCTCCACGAACGACGGCCGCACCTGGTCCCCGATCCGGACCGTCCTGTCCGGCACCGAGAGCGACCCGGACGCCCCGCACGTGCGCGGCAACCCCTCGCCGGTCGCCGAGAAGGACGGCGCCGTCCTCCTCCTCTCCAACTCCGAGACCTCCGCCCCGGTCAGCACCCGCATGTCCTGGGTGCAGCGGAGCGACGACGACGGCCTCAGCTTCGGCGCCCCGCGGGCCATCCCGCGCCTGACCACGAGCGGCAAGAAGTGGTTCGGCACCGGACCCTCGCACGGCATCCAGCTCCAGGAGGGCCCGCACGCCGGGCGCCTGGTCGTCGGCGCCTACGAGACCGCGAGCGACACCGCCGGCGCCGAGGACCAGCGGGCCGGCGTCCTCTACAGCGACGACAAGGGCGCGACCTGGACCGCGAGCGTCACCGAGAACTCCTTCCTGCGCGCCAAGGACCTGCCCGCCCTGCCGCCCGGCGCCACGGCCGACACCCCGGTCGCCAAGCCCGGTGAGCCGGTGGTGGCCGAGCTGCCCGGCGGCCAGGTCTACGTGAGCGCCCGCAGCCCCTACGACGTCCGGGTCAGCGCGACCGACGCCACCCAGGTGGAGGGCCACCGCACCCACTCCGTCGGCGTCGACGACACCACCGGCGCCCTGAAGGTGCCGAGGTTCCAGCACACCCGGGGCTGGAAGGGGCCGGACGTCCAGGTGGGCCTCCTCGCGCCCCGCCAGACCTACCGCACCCGGCCCGGGGACCTGCTCCTCATGTCGACCCCCTCGCACATGACGCTGCGCCAGGGCATGCGGATCCGCTACTCCGACAACGGCGGCACCACCTGGCAGGACGCCCCCGGCGGTCAGGTCGCCAAGGTGCCGGGCGACCGGGCCGGCTACTCCGACCTGGCCGAGCTGTCCGCCGGCGAGATCGGCATGGTCCACGAGGGCGGCCGGTCCTTCTCCGCCGAGCACATCTACTTCACCCGCTTCGCGGTCGGCGAGCTCGGCCTCCCCGGCGGCTTCGCCGCCAAGGGCTCCGCCCTGCCGCAGACCTCCCCGGCCGCCGGCCGGACCAGCCCCGACACCACCGCCGAGGCCCACGACGGCTACCTCGGCAGCGGGGCCGTGCTCGGCGCGGGCGCCCGCTTCGGCACCCGGAGCTTCGGCCAGGGCCTCCAGCTGGACGGCGGCGCCGACGGCAACGCCGGCTCCGCCGACCTGCCGTACGCCCCCGGGCTCGACCCGGGCGCCGGGGACGTCACGTACTCCCTCTTCTTCAGGTACGACGCCACCGCCGCCACCCCGCAGCAGACGCTGCTGTGGGCGTACGGGGTCGGCGACCCCCGGCCGCAGGTCTGGGTCCGGGTGCAGCCGCAGAACGACCAGGTCATGGCCCGGGTCGAGGGCGACTCGGGGCATCACGTCACGCTGACCCTCAAGGCGCCCGCGCACCCCACCGCGAAGGCCTTCGGCGACGGCCTCTGGCACCACCTCGTCCTCAGCCGCCAGGGCTCCGCGGTCACCCTCCGGGTCGACGACCTCGTCGCCCAGGACACCCGCACCGACGTCGGACGGCTCGCCCCGGCGCGCACCGAGGACCCGGCCGGCATCCGGCTCGGCGACAAGCCGGGCACCGACGCCAACGACGGCTTCACCGGCACCCTCGACGAGTTCCGGCTCTACGGCGCGGTCCTGTCGGACGCCGAGCGGGACGCGCTGCGCGGCGCGAAGCCCGAGGACGTGGCCCCGGCCGCGCTCCGGGCCCACCTCCCCTTCGAGGCGGTCGACACCGCCGACCCGGTGGCCCTGGTGAACACCCGGATCCAGGACGACGTCTCCGGCCACTGCGCCGACGGCACCGTCCTCGGCACCACCAGCACCGAGGGCGCGGTCGTCAAGGGCCGCATCGGTTCCGGGGCCCTGGCCGTCGGCCCGAACCTGCCGGGCGTGGAGGTGCCCTACGTCCCCGCCGTCGACAACGGCACGGGCGAGTTCACCTTCGCCCTCTGGTTCCGCTACGACTCCACGGCCAACCCGCAGGACGCCGCGCTGCTCTGGGCGTACGGATCGACCTCGGGCAAGCCCTCGCTGTGGGTGCGGGCCAAGCCGTCCGCCGACCGGCTGACCGCCCGCCTGGAGACGGCCGGGGCCTCGGTCCCGGTCGACGTGATCGACACCAGGGCCGACCGGGCCGCCTTCGGCGACAACGCGTGGCACCTGCTGACGCTGACCCGCAGGAAGGCGGCCCCGGAAGCCGCCGCGACCACCGTCACGATGCGGGTCGACAACGGCAGCCCCACCACCGTCGAGGGCCTGACCGGCTCCTTCACGGACGGCATCGCCGCCCCCGAGGGCTTCCGGGTCGGCTCCAAGCCCACCGGTACCGACGTCCTGACCGGCGAGCTCGACGACTTCCGCTACTACAAGCGGGCGCTGTCGGCGACCGAGGAGACCGGCCTCTACAACACGGCCGTCGGCGGATCGAGCGCCCCGCGCGACCCGTACGTCTGGTGGAACATGGACGGCAACCACACCGAGCAGCACCTGGTGGCCCGGCCCGCCGACGACCCGGCCGCCCGTGCCACCCCCGACGCCTCGCGGCACTGCGGCCACGGCATCGTGCGGCCCGGCGCCACCGTCACGGACACCGGCGCCAAGTTCGGCCGCAGCCTCGACCTCGACGGCGCGACCGGCAGCGTGGAGCTCCCCTACGGGGAGGACCGGGCGCTCGGCTCGGGCGACTTCACCCTGGCGACCTGGGTGCGCTTCCGGCAGGCCGACAACACCAGCCCGGTGCTCGCCTGGGCGTACGGGACCGGCACCTCGGAACGCCAGCTGTGGATCCGCGCGATGTCCCAGGAGAACAAGGTCGTCGCCCACGTCCAGACCGACCGGGGCATCACCAGCCTGGAGGCCGCGGCCCCGGCCGGGACCGTCTTCGGCGACGGCACCTGGCGGCACGTCGTGCTGCGCCGCGCGGGCGGCACGCTGACCCTGTCGGTCGGCGACGGGACCGCCGTCCGGTCCGTCGCGAGCGGTGCCGTCGCCGGGTCCCTGACCGTCGAGGACGGCTTCGACGTGCGCGGCTTCCGGCTCGGCGCGCGTCCCGACAGCACCGGCGCGGACAAGGACCGGCTGAAGGGCTCGCTGGACGAGTTCACGCTGGTCCGGCGGGCGCTGTCGGACACGGAGATCACCGCCGTGGGCGGGCCGCTCCCGGTCGACAGCGCCACCGCGGTCCGGCTGGCCTTCGACCAGCTGACCGCGAAGGGGGTGTACGCCCGGCTGTGACGGGAGCCGCGGGGCGGCGGGTTAGTGTCGGGACCATGTCCGACCGACCCGCCGCCCCCGAGCTCTTCACCTGGGAGTTCGCCACCGATCCGTACCCGGCCTACGCCTGGCTGCGCGAGCACGCGCCGGTGCACCGGGCCAAGCTGCCCAGCGGGGTGGAGGCCTGGCTGGTGACCCGGTACGGGGACGCCCGGCAGGCGCTCGCGGACCAGCGGCTCTCGAAGAACCCGGCGCACCACGACGAGCCGGCCCACGCCAAGGGCAAGACGGGCATCCCGGGCGAACGCAAGGCCGAGCTGATGACCCACCTGCTCAACATCGACCCGCCGGACCACACCCGGCTGCGGCGGCTGGTGTCGAAGGCCTTCACCCCGCGCCGGGTCGCGGAGTTCGCGCCCCGGGTGCAGGAGCTGACGGACCGGCTCATCGACGACTTCGCGGAGCGCGGCAGCGCCGACCTCATCCACGAGTTCGCCTTCCCGCTCCCCATCTACGCGATCTGCGACCTGCTGGGCGTGCCGCGCGAGGACCAGGACGACTTCCGGGACTGGGCCGGGATGATGATCCGGCACGGCGGCGGGCCGCGCGGCGGGGTGGCCCGCTCGGTGAAGAAGATGCGCGGCTATCTCCTCGAACTCATCCACAAGAAGCGCGAGGCCCCGGGGGACGACCTGATCTCCGGGCTCATCAAGGCCTCCGACCACGGCGAGCACCTCACCGAGAACGAGGCCGCCGCCATGGCCTTCATCCTTCTCTTCGCCGGCTTCGAGACCACCGTCAACCTCATCGGCAACGGCGTGTACGCGCTGCTGCGGAACCCGGAGCAGCGGGAGCGGCTCCAGGACGCGCTGGCGGCGGGGGACACCGGGCTGCTGGAGACGGGCGTCGAGGAGCTGCTGCGCTACGACGGTCCGGTCGAGATGGCGACCTGGCGGTTCGCCACCGAGACGCTGACCCTCGGCGGCCAGGAGATCCCGGCCGGCGACCCGGTCCTGGTGGTGCTGGCGGCCGCGGACCGCGACCCGGAGCGCTTCGACGGGCCCGACACCCTGGATCTGGCACGCCGCGACAACCAGCATCTCGGCTACGGGCACGGCATCCACTACTGCCTGGGCGCTCCGCTGGCGCGACTGGAGGGGCAGACGGCGCTCGCGACGCTCCTGACTCGCCTTCCGGACCTGCGACTTGGGGCCGATCCGGCGGAACTGCGGTGGCGCGGCGGGCTGATCATGCGTGGCCTGCGCACGCTTCCGGTGGAGTTCAGCGCTTCCCACAAAGCCCCGCTCGGCTGACGGACCGTCAAGAATGTGATCTTCGCGTGATCTCCGCTGCATCGACTTGTGACTCACGTTCGAATGCCGCTACGTTCACCCGCAGTCTCAGCAGCCACGCGAAAGGCAGTCCGTATGCGCTCCGGGAACGGACGACACCGCAGACCCCGCCAGGCCCCCGCACTCGTCGTCGCGGCGGGCGTCACCGGCTCGGCCATGGCCCTGCCGTTGCTCGCCACCGGCTCCGCCTCCGCGGCGGACGCCCCGACCTGGGACCGGGTCGCCGAGTGCGAGTCGGGCGGCGCGTGGAGCGCCAACTTCGGCAACGGGCTCTACGGCGGTCTCCAGTTCACCCAGGAGAGCTGGGAGCGCCACGGCGGCCTGTCGTACGCGCCGAGCGCGGACCTCGCCAGCCGGGCTCAGCAGATCGCGATCGCGGACCGGGCGCTCGCCGCGGGTGACACCCAGTGGGCCACCTGCGCGCCGATCGCCGGCCTGACGAACGACGGCAGGAAGCCCGCCGTCGTCCCCGGGCCCGCGGTGAAGCCCAAGGCGTCCACCGGTCCGGTCGCCGAGTCCAACCGGACCGACGGACTGCCGGCCGGCTCCGGGGCGAGCACCACGACCCCGGCCACCCCCGTGACCCCGGCCTCCCCCTCGGCCGGCGTCACCACCCCGCCCGCGACCCCGGCCACGCCGGACGGCTCCGCGACGCCCGGCACGCCGACCGCGCCCGGTACGCCCGACACGACGGGCACGCCCGGCACGCCGGGTACTCCCGGCACTCCCGGCACGACGGATCCGGCCGCCCCGGGCACGGGCAAGCACCGTGGTGACGCGGCGCCGGAGGAACCGGGCATCCCGGACAGCACGCCCGATTCCGGGCGTCACGCGGCCCCGACTGACGGGTCGACGGATGGCGCTGCCGGTGGCGGCGCGTCGGCCGAAGGTGCGGTCACGGGGGAGAAGTCGGACAAGACGGGCAAGGCTGACGAATACACCGTCAAGCCGGGTGACAGTCTGTCGGACATTGCGCAGGAGAACGCGCTGCCCGGCGGCTGGACCGCCCTCTATGACGCCAACAAGCAGACGGTCGGCGCCGACCCGGACCTCATCATCCCTGGTCAGAGCCTTGACCTGAACGGTGAACCCGTCCCTGCGGGAGAGTAGTTCGGGGCTGAATGTCCGTTATGAGTAAGTGAGACATGGGTCTCTCTTGCCGAACTGGCGTGTCACGTCCGCAAAGTTTGCTCGGGTCGCCCCTCACCTGCATAAACACCCCTCTGAGGGGAGCAAGTAGGGGCGATTTTTCCGGGTTGATGGTCTTTGAACTTCCGCCGGGTCTATGTCTACGGTCAGGACCGCTCGCCACCGCGGGCCCCGTCGACCGGTACGCCGAATCCTGCCGCCGACCTACGGGAACAGTCGTCGCGCAAGCGCCGAAGGCAGGAGCGGGGGACCCAAGGTAAGTGCCGGCCCCGGCCGTTGAGACAGACGGCCGACGATCGGCTTGGGGTGAAGCCGCGTGCAAGGACACGCGGCCGGACAACTCATCAGGTCCGAACCCGACAGCTCACCTCGTAGGCGTCGGTGAGGAGAATTCCCATGCTGTTTTCCGGCAACAAGGGCAAACACCGTCGTCCCTCCAAGGCGACCCGCGTCGTCACCCTCGTCGGCGTCACCGGTGTCGCCGTCGCGGCCCCGCTGATGACCGCGGGCACGGCCTCGGCCGCCACCGCCTCCGAGTGGGACGCCGTCGCCGCGTGCGAGTCCGGCGGCAACTGGTCCATCAACACCGGCAACGGCTACTACGGCGGCCTGCAGTTCTCCGCCTCCACCTGGGCCGCGTACGGCGGCACCGCCTACGCCCCGACCGCCAACCTGGCGTCGAAGTCCCAGCAGATCGCCATCGCAGAGAAGGTCCTGGCCGGCCAGGGCAAGGGCGCGTGGCCGAGCTGTGGCGTGGGTCTCTCCGGCGCCGCCTACAACGGCGGCTCCTCCTCGGCGAGCTCCTCCTCCTCTTCCTCGTCCTCTTCTTCCTCGTCCTCGTCGTCGAAGCGCTCCACCGAGCAGCCGACGACCCGCAGCGAGCAGCGCCAGGCGCCGAAGACCACGTCGAAGAAGACGGTCTCCAAGAAGACGGTCACCACCCCGACCGGCAAGAAGGTCAAGAAGGGCGACGGCGAGTACAAGGTCGTCGCCGGCGACACCCTCAGCAAGATCGCCCAGGCGCACGGCGTCAAGGGCGGCTGGGCCAAGCTCTTCGAGCTCAACAAGGACGTCGTCGAGAACGCCGACCTGATCTACCCGGGCCAGCAGCTCCACCTCAAGTGAGCCTGACGACCCACCCGCGGTGACCACCCCGGTCCGGAGTGCCCTTCCCCCGTGCGCTCCGGACCGGGGTTTCCCCGTTCCGGGCCCTTCCCGGAGCCTTCGCGGGGCCCTCCCGGGTCCTTACCGATCAGTAGTAATGGGTCTTTCGTCCTCAGATGCGTGCCCTTGGGTCCTTTTTCGTCCCAGGGGGCGGGCGTCCGGCTGGCCGGAGCCCCGGAGCCGGTTAGGCTCTTGTCGCAAGGCGAAACGAGACCTTGCCGCATGCGTCACAACCAGCGTCACATCCCAGAAGGAGATGCTCGTGCCGTCCATCGACGTCGTCGTAGCCCGGGAAATCCTGGACTCCCGAGGCAACCCCACGGTCGAGGTCGAGGTCGGCCTCGACGACGGCAGCACGGGTCGTGCTGCCGTGCCGTCCGGTGCCTCCACCGGTGCGTTCGAGGCCCTTGAGCTCCGCGACGGTGACCCCAACCGTTACCAGGGCAAGGGTGTCGAGAAGGCCGTCCTCGCGGTCATCGAGCAGATCGGCCCGGAGCTCGTCGGCTACGACGCCACCGAGCAGCGTCTGATCGACCAGGCGATGTTCGACCTGGACGCCACCCCGGACAAGTCCTCGCTCGGCGCCAACGCCATCCTCGGCGTCTCCCTCGCCGTCGCGCACGCCGCCTCCGAGGCGTCCGACCTGCCGCTCTTCCGCTACCTCGGCGGCCCGAACGCGCACCTGCTGCCCGTTCCGATGATGAACATCCTGAACGGCGGCTCGCACGCCGACTCCAACGTGGACATCCAGGAGTTCATGATCGCGCCGATCGGCGCGGAGTCCTTCTCCGAGGCCCTGCGCTGGGGCACCGAGGTCTACCACACCCTCAAGTCCGTCCTGAAGACCAAGGGCCTCTCCACCGGTCTCGGCGACGAGGGCGGCTTCGCCCCGAACCTGGACTCCAACCGCGCCGCGCTCGACCTCATCGTCGAGGCCATCAAGCAGGCCGGCTACGTCCCGGGCAAGGACATCGCGCTCGCGCTCGACTGCGCCGCCTCCGAGTTCTACAAGGACGGCAAGTACGAGTTCGAGGGCAAGGCCCGCTCGGCCGCCGAGATGACCGAGTACTACGAGGAGCTCGTCGCCGCGTACCCGCTGGTCTCCATCGAGGACCCGCTGTTCGAGGACGACTGGGCCGGCTGGAAGGTCATCACCGACAAGCTCGGCTCCAAGGTGCAGCTGGTCGGCGACGACCTGTTCGTCACCAACCCCGAGCGCCTCGCCCGCGGCATCGAGGAGGGCTCCGCCAACGCCCTGCTGGTCAAGGTCAACCAGATCGGTTCGCTGACCGAGACCCTGGACGCCGTCGAGCTGGCCCAGCGCAGCGGCTTCAAGTGCATGATGTCGCACCGCTCCGGCGAGACCGAGGACGTCACCATCGCCGACCTCGCCGTCGCCACCAACTGCGGCCAGATCAAGACCGGCGCCCCGGCCCGCTCCGAGCGCGTCGCCAAGTACAACCAGCTGCTGCGCATCGAGGAGATCCTCGACGACGCCGCGGTCTACGCCGGCCGCAGCGCCTTCCCGCGCTTCAAGGGCTGACACCCGCACTGATCCGTACGTCCCCGCACTCGGTCCCGTACCGTGTGCGGGGACGCGCGTTTGAACAGGGTCGGCAGCACAAGGGGAGGCGTACGACATGGCCGTGAAGGACCGGGACCGGTTCTCTACCGCGACCCGGATCAGGCTGCTCGGCGAGCAGACCGCCGCCCGTGTCTACCGCTCCCAGACCCGCCGTCAGGCCCGCCGCTCCCGGCTCACCGGCCGCGCGGCCTTCCTCGCCCTGGTGGTCTGCTCGCTCGTGGTGGCGCTCGCCTACCCGATGCGGCAGTACGTCTCCCAGCAGGGCGAGATCGCCGACCAGCAGCGCAAGTCGGCCGAGGCGGCCCAGCGGGTCGAGGAACTGCGGGACGAGAAGGCCCGCCTCCAGGACCCCGCCTACGTGCGCCGACTGGCCCGCGAGCACCTGCACTACGTGATGCCCGGCGAGACCGGCTTCACCGTGAACGACCCGGACGCGGAGCACCGGCCCCGCACCGACCAGGGCGCGACGGACCGCCCCTGGTACGACAACCTGTGGGACGGCGTGGACAACGCCGACCGCCACTGACCAACCCAGGATCCATGATGGAAACGCCCCCTCCGCAGACCGCACGCACCGAGCCGACCGACGCGGACGTCGCCGCGTTCGAGGCCCAGCTCGGCCGGCCGCCCCGCGGCCTGCGTGCCATCGCGCACCGCTGCCCGTGCGGCAACCCGGACGTCGTCGAGACCGCGCCCCGGCTCCCCGACGGCACGCCGTTCCCGACCACGTACTACCTGACCTGCCCCCGGGCGGCCTCGGCCATCGGCACCCTGGAGGCCAACGGGGTCATGAAGGAGATGCAGGCCCGGCTCGCCACCGACCCGGAGCTCGCCGACGCCTACCGGGCCGCGCACGAGGACTACCTCGCGCGCCGCGACGCCATCGAGGTCCTGGAGGGCTTCCCGAGCGCCGGCGGCATGCCGGACCGGGTCAAGTGCCTGCACGTGCTCGTCGGCCACTCGCTGGTCGCCGGCCCGGGCGTGAACCCCTTCGGCGACGAGGCCCTCGCCATGCTGCCCGAGTGGTGGGCGAAGGGCCCGTGCGTGGCGCCGTGCGCGACGCCGGAGGGTTCCGAGGAGTCCAAGGAGGAGGACGGCCGGACGGGGGAGCGGTCCGAGGACGGCCCCGTCGCCACCCAGCCTGCCGACGGGGAGGGGGCCGCGTGACCCGGGTCGCCGGAATCGACTGCGGCACCAACTCCATCCGCCTCCTGGTCGCCGACGTGCACCCGGAGACGGGCGAGCTGATCGAGCTCGACCGCCGGATGACGATCGTCCGGCTCGGCCAGGGCGTCGACCGGACCGGGCGGCTCGCCCCCGAGGCCCTGGAGCGGACCTTCGCGGCCTGCCGGGAGTACGCGGCCGTCATCGAGGAGTTCGGGGTCGGCACCGACCGGCTGCGCTTCGTCGCCACCTCCGCCTCCCGCGACGCCGAGAACCGCGCCGACTTCGTGAACGGGGTCGTCGGGATCCTGGGCGTCGAGCCCGAGGTCATCACCGGCGACCAGGAGGCCGAGTTCTCCTTCACCGGCGCCACCGGCGAGCTGCGCGGCGACGACCGGCGCCTGGTGGTGGACATCGGCGGCGGCTCCACCGAGTTCGTCGTCGGCAACCGGCACGTCGAGGCGGCCCGCTCGGTCGACATCGGCTGCGTACGCCTGACCGAGCGGCACGTGCGGCACGACCCGCCGGCCGCGGAGGAGATCGCCGCGATCCGCGCCGACGTGCGGGCCGCGCTGGACCTGGCCGCCGAGGCCGTGCCGATCGGCGAGGCCGAGACCCTGGTCGGACTGGCCGGCTCGGTCACCACCGTCGCCGCCATCGCGCTCGGGCTCCCGGAGTACGACTCCACGAAGATCCACCACGCGCGGATCTCCCGCGCCCAGGTCGACGAGGTGGTGGCCCGGCTGCTCGCCTCCACCCACGACGAGCGGGCCGCGATCCCGGTGATCCACCCCGGCCGGGTCGACGTGATCATCGCCGGCGCCCTGGTCCTCGCCGAGATCATGGAGCGCACCGGCGCCGCCGAGGTGGTCGTCAGCGAGCACGACATTCTCGATGGGATCGCGCTATCCGTCGCATAGCGGGCGCCTATGAGGCCTGACGGGGGCCCCTGGACGACGTGCCGTCGGAAAAGTTCGTGAAGTTCTTCACAAGAGAAAGGGCCCTGATGGCGCCCGAGGAGGGCCTTTGGTCCCTCCGAGGGGGTTCTCGGGGCCCTTTCGCAGGCGTGGAGGCCACTTCGCTCGATGTTTCCATCGTGTGAACGCACCCCATGGTTCCGCGTTGCGTAAGGCTCTCCGGACCAGTTCACAGGGGGTGAACAACGTCCACGGGCACCCCCTGGTTCCTTTGCTGGACCATGACCTGGGTCACGTGGGCGGCGGAGTGTAGCAGAGCACCCCGACAAGCTTGTGAAGGGGCGCACGAGCAACCCCCCTGGCAGGGGTGGATACTCGGATGCATGAGCACCACGGAGCGTCCCAGGATCCTCGTAGTAGGCGGCGGGTACGTAGGCCTGTACGCAGCTCGGCGCATCCTCAAGAAGATGCGCTACGCGGAGGCGACCGTCACGGTCGTCGACCCGCGGTCGTACATGACCTACCAGCCCTTCCTCCCCGAAGCCGCCGCCGGCAGCATCTCGCCGCGCCACGTCGTCGTCCCGCTGCGACGCGTCGTGCGCGGAGCGGAGGTGCTCACCGGCCGGGTCACCACCATCGACCAGGACCGCAAGGTCGCCACGATCGCGCCGCTCGTCGGCGAGGCGTACGAGCTGCCTTTCGACTACCTGGTCATCGCGATGGGTGCCGTCTCCCGCACCTTCCCGATCCCCGGCCTCGCCGAGCAGGGCATCGGCATGAAGGGCATCGAGGAGGCCATCGGCCTGCGCAACCACGTCCTCGAGCAGCTCGACAAGGCCGACTCGACGACCGATGAGGAGGTCCGCCGCAAGGCGCTGACCTTCGTCTTCGTGGGCGGCGGCTTCGCCGGCGCGGAGACCATCGGCGAGGTCGAGGACATGGCCCGCGACGCGGCGAAGTACTACCAGAACGTGAAGCGCGAGGACATGCGCTTCATCCTGGTCGACGCCGCCGACAAGATCCTTCCCGAGGTCGGCCCGAAGCTCGGCCAGTACGGCAAGGAGCACCTCGAGGGCCGCGGCATCGAGATCTACCTCCAGACCTCGATGGACTCCTGCGTCGACGGCCACGTCGTGCTGAAGAACGGCCTCGAGGTCGACTCCAACACGATCGTGTGGACCGCCGGTGTGAAGCCGAACCCGGCGCTCTCCCGCTTCGGTCTGCCGCTCGGCCCCCGCGGCCACGTGGACTGCAACGAGAAGCTCCAGGTCAACGGTCTGGACTACGTGTGGGCCGCGGGCGACAACGCCCAGGTCCCGGACCTGGCCGCGATCAAGGCCGGCGTCCCGGCCGAGCGCGCCTGGTGCCCGCCGAACGCCCAGCACGCCCTGCGCCAGGCCAAGGTCCTCGGCGACAACGTGGTGGCCGGCATGCGCGGCTTCCCGCAGAAGGAGTACGCGCACTCCAACAAGGGCGCCGTCGCGGGTCTCGGCCTGCACAAGGGCGTCGCGATGATCGTCATGGGCAAGATGAAGATCAAGCTCAAGGGCCGTCTGGCCTGGTACATGCACCGTGGCTACCACGGCATGGCCATGCCGACCTGGAACCGCAAGATCCGTGTCTTCGCCGACTGGACCCTCGCGATGTTCCTGAAGCGCGAGGTCGTCTCCCTGGGTGCCATGGAGACCCCGCGCGAGGAGTTCTACGAGGCGGCCAAGCCCGCCCCGGCGCCGGCCGCCCCGGTGCAGGAGAAGGCCAAGGCCTCGTAACCTCCCCCGAGCAAGACCCCGAAAGGGCCGTCCGCCATCCGTGGTGCGGACGGCCCTTTCGCGTGTTTTTCCGGACGCGTTGCCTTCGGGCGGGACTGGAACGGCCACCGACGGTGTTCCCTTGGTGACAAGCATTTCTGGGGCACGAGATCACGGAGGTGTTTCATCATGGCCGACGCCGCGTCGCGGCTGACCGCCCTCGCCGAGGAGCTGCTGGGAGTTCCGCTCCCCGTGCGGCTGCGAGCCTGGGACGGCAGCGAAGCAGGCCCCGCGAACGGCCCGGTGCTGATCATCCGCGACCGCCGCGCCCTGCGCCGGCTGCTGTGGAAGCCGGGGGAGCTCGGGCTCGCCCGGGCCTGGGTGGCGGGGGAGATCGACGTCGAAGGGGACCTCTACACGGTCCTCGACCGGCTCGCGGGCTTCCTGTGGGAGCGCGGCGAGGAGTCGCGCGGCCTGCTGGAGACGGTGCGCGACCCGAGGGTGCGGGCCGCCGCGGCGGCGCTGCTGAGGCTGGCCGGCCCCTTCCCGCCGCCGAAGCCCCCGCTGGAGGAGATGCGCGGCCGCAGCGGCGCGCGGCACACCCGGCGCCGGGACAAGCAGGCGATCAGCCACCACTACGACGTGGGCAACGAGTTCTACGCGATAGTGCTGGGTCCTTCGATGGTCTACTCGTGCGCCTACTGGACCGAGCAGGGGTCCCTGGAGGACGCCCAGCGGGACAAGCTGGACCTGATCGCGCGCAAGCTCGGCCTGAAGGAGGGCGACCGGCTGCTGGACGTCGGCTGCGGCTGGGGCTCGATGGCGATCCACGCGGCCCGTGAGTACGGCGCCCGGGTCGTCGGCGTCACCCTCTCCCGCGAGCAGGCCGCGTTCGCGCGCAAGCGGATCGCGGAGGAGGGGCTGACCGACCGGATCGAGATCCGGGTGCAGGACTACCGGGACGTCGAGGACGGCCCGTTCGACGCGATCTCCTCGATCGGCATGGCCGAGCACGTGGGCACGGTGAAGTACCGGGAGTACGCGGACGCGCTGTACGGGCTCCTGAAGCCCGGCGGGCGGCTGCTGAACCACCAGATCTCGCGCCGCCCGGAGCCGGACGAGGAGGCCTACGAGGTGGACGCGTTCATCGACGCGTACGTCTTCCCGGACGGCGAACTGGCGCCGATGGGGCGCACCCTGACGACCCTGGAGGACGCGGGCTTCGAGGTGCGGGACGTGGAGGCGATCCGCGAGCACTACGCGCTGACCCTGCGCCGCTGGGTGGCCAACCTGGAGGGCGACTGGGACCGGGCGGTGCGGCTGACCTCGCCGGGGAGGGCGCGGATCTGGCGGCTGTACATGGCGGCCTCGGCGGTCTCCTTCGAGCGCAACCGCATCGGAGTGAACCAGTTCCTGGCGGTGCGGACACCGGGTTCGGGCGCCTCGGGCGTGGCGCTGCGGCCGAGGGTGTGGAGCGAGTCCGGGGAGTCCCTGGAGCCCGAGGAGTCCCAGGAGCCCCAAGGGCGCTGATACGTTCGGACCTTCGGGTTCCGGAAGGCGGGGTGCCGGTGTGGACCGGCACCCCGTTCCTTCCGTGTCCTGATTGTCATGCATATGCCGCTTTCGCGCTTCAGGGGGAACCTTGCGTCGTCCCGCCCGTCTGGCACTCGCCCTGGCCGCCGCCGTCGGCCTCCTCGCGGCCTCCCCGGCCCCGGCCGGCGCCGAGCCCGCCGCCGTCACCACCACGGCCACCTTCAACGACCCGTCCGGTGACGCCGCCGCCCAGGACCGGGTCCGCGACCACATCATCGACCTCATCGGCCGGACCCCCGCGGGCGCCACCATCACCGCCGGGCTCTACACCTTCACCGACGACACCGTCACCGACGCCCTCGGCGCCGCCAAGACCCGCGGGGTGAACGTCCGGGTCGTCGTCGACCACACTTCCGTCACCATGACCGGCGGCGAGTACCCCCGGCTCGTCGCGCGCCTCGGCACCGACCGCGCCCAGGGCTCCTGGGTCTTCGCCTGCCCCGCCGGACGCGGCTGCATCGGCTCCCGCCAACTGCCCGGCGACCCCGACGGCGCCATCAACCACAACAAGTTCTGGCTGTTCTCGAACACCGGCGGCGCGAACGACGTCGTCGTGCAGACCTCCGCCAACATGACCGGGGTCCAGCGCACCGACCTCTTCAACAACGCCGTCACCATCGTCGACACCGGTCTCTACGGCATCTACCAGGACTACTTCGCCGACCTGCTCGCCCACGGCACCTCCGCGACCGGGCTCAGCCACTACTACAAGACCCCGGCGAGCGGCCCGTACAAGGCGTACTTCTTCCCGCGCAAGGAGGCCGCCGGCACCACGTACGACAACGACGCCTCCACCGACACCGTCAAGCTGATCCTCGACAACGTCGGCTGCGCCGGGGGGACGCAGATCCGGATGGCCGCCAACCTCTTCACCCGTGACGAGGTCGCCACCAAGCTGGTCGCCCTGAAGAACGCCGGCTGCTCCGTGACCCTCGCCCACGACGGAGCCCCCGGCTCCATGGGCACCACGGTCGAGTCGATCGTCTCGGGCAAGCTCACCCAGCGCGTCCAGTGCTACGAGGACCGCGGCGCCGGCGTCGCGAAGGCGGGGCTGCACTCCAAGTACCTGCTCGTCGAGGGGACGTACGACGGCGTGGCCGGCCGGAAGCTGGTGTGGACCGGCAGCCACAACTACACCTACCCGGCGCTGCGGGCCAACGACGAGACGCTGCTGAAGATCGACGACCCGGCGCTCTACGCCCAGTTCAAGGCCAACCACCAGTACCTGATGACCTACTGCGCGGGCAGCTGACCCGTACGCCGAAGGGCCGGGCTCCCCGGCGGGAACCCGGCCCTTCGGCGCGTACGGGTGCTACTCGGCCTTGATCGCGGCCAGCATGTTCAGCTTCGCCGCGCTGCGGGCCGGCCACAGCGAGGCCAGCACGCCGACCAGTCCGGCCAGCAGCAGGAAGATCCCGATCCGGCCCCACGGCAGCACCAGCGCGTAGTCCGGCAGGGTGCTCTTGAGCGTCTCGCCGATCGCCCAGCCGAGGAACGAGCCGAGGCCGATGCCGACCACCGCGCCGAACAGCGAGATGACCACGGCCTCCAGGCGCACCATCCGCTTCACCCGGCGCCGGTCGAGGCCGATCGCCCGCAGCATGCCGATCTCCTGCTGGCGCTCGAAGACCGACATGGCCAGCGTGTTGACGACGCCGAGCACCGCGATGATCAGGGCCATCGCCAGCAGGCCGTACATGATGTTCAGCATCATGTTGATGACGCCGCCGAACGAGTCCCGGATGTCCTTCTGGTCCATGACCGTCATGGCCGGGTTGTCGCCCATCGCCTTCATCAGGGCCTTCTCGGCCGTGGCGGAGGCGCCGCCGTCCATCTTCACCAGGATCTGCGGGATGTACGGCTGGGGGTCGTGCGCGTTGAGGATCTCCGCGTCCAGGACCATGGGCGAGACGAACTCGCTGCCCTCGTAGACCGCGCCGACCGTCAGCGTGCCCTTCTTCTTGTCGGAGAACTCGACCGGGAGGGTCGTGCCGACCTTCCAGCCCCGCTTCTCGGCGGTCTTGTCCTCGACGGCGACCTTGCCCTGGGCGAGCGAGCCCAGCGAGCCGTCGACCACCTTCAGGTTGAGGACCTTCTCGATGTCGCCCGGGGTGACGCCGGAGACGGACCTGAAGTCGCCCTTCACCTGGAGGTAGCCGGCCTGCTGCGGCGAGACGGCGGCCAGGCCCGGGGTCGTGCGCACGGCGTCCAGCGCGGCCTGGTTGAGGCCGGCGCCGCTCGCCATGGTGATCATGTAGTCGGCCTTGACCTGGTCGGTCGTCATCCGGTCCACGGCCGAGCCGACCGTGGCGCCGAGCACCGACAGACCGGTGACCAGAGTGAGGCCGATGGCGAGCGCGGAGGCCGTGGCGCCGGTGCGGCGCGGGTTGCGGACCGCGTTCTGACCGGCCAGCGAGCCGGCCACGCCGAAGGGCTTCAGGAACGGGCGGGCCAGCGCGATCACCGGGCGGGACAGCAGCGGGATCAGGATGATCACGCCGATGAGCGCGAGGAAGGCGCCGCCCGCGATCAGCATCCGGCCGTCGTCGCCGCCCGAACCGGCGCCGCCGATGATGGCGACCGCGCCCAGGGCGGTGACGATCGCGCCGATGGTGTTGCGCACGACCAGGGACTTGGTGGAGGCCACCGCGTGGACGCTGCTCATGGCGGCGACCGGCGGGATCTTCGCGGCGCGGCGGCCGGGCAGCCAGGCGGCCAGCATGGTGACCAGGACGCCGACGGCGAGCGCCGAGACCAGCGGGGTCGAGCCGATGACGAGGTCACCGGACGGGACCTTCAGGTCGAAGGCGCCCATCGCGGAGCGCAGCGTCGCGGCGAGCCCGATGCCGAGGAAGAAGCCGACCACGGAGGCGACCAGGCCGACCAGACCGGCCTCCGCGAGCACGGAGCGGGTGATCTGCTTGCGCGAGGCGCCGACGGCGCGCATCAGCGCGAGTTCCTTGGTGCGCTGGGCGACCAGCATCGTGAAGGTGTTGGAGATCAGGAAGATGCCGACGAAGAGCGCGATGCCGGCGAAGCCGAGCAGCATCTTGTTGATCGCGGAGAGGCCCTCCTCGATGTCCTTGGCCTGCTTCTCGGCGAGGGCCTGACCGGTCTGGGCGTCGGCGGTGTCGCCGACGACCTTCTTGACCTCGGCGAGGATCTTCGAGGAGTCCGCGCCGGGCTTGCCGGTGACGTTGACGTCCAGGAAGTGGCCGGGCTTGAGGTACAGCTTCTGCGCGGTGGCGGTGTCGAAGACGACGAGGCTGCCGCCGGCGCTCACGGCGCCGTCCTCGGTGGTGAAGACACCGGAGAGCGTGTACGTCTCGACCGGGCCGTTGGTGGCCACCCGGACCTGGTCGCCGACCTGGTAGCCGCCCTTGTCGGCGGTCTCCTTGTCGAGGGCGATCTGATCGTCCTTCACCGGGCCCGTGCCGCTGGTGAAGGCGTACGCCGGGTCCTTGCCGTCCTGGCCGGGGGCGAAGTTGGTGCCCTTGTTGGACCAGCCGACGCCGATCAGCTTGCCGCTCTTGTCCGGCACGCCGGCGAAGCCGTTGACCCGGCCGGTGGCCCCGGCGACCCCGTCGAGGGCGGCCAGCTTCTGCCGGGTCCGCTCGGAGATGCCCGGCGTCTGGTTCGGGTCCTGCTGGTTGGGGGCGGCGGTGACGGCGACGGCGACGTCGTCATAGCTCTTGGCCGACTGGTTGCGGAAGGCCTGGGAGAGGGTGTCGGTGAAGACCAGGGTGCCGGAGACGAAGGCCACGCCGAGCATGACGGCGAGGACGGTCATCAGCAGCCTGGCCTTGTGCGCGAGCACATTGCGCAGGGCGGTACGGAACATGGAGGTGGTCCTGAACGGAAGCAGGGGCGGAGGACGGGGTGCGGCGGGGCCGCGTCAGCTCGTGCGGCCCTTGGCGTCGAAGGCCTTCATGCGGTCGAGCACGCCGTCCGCCGTGGGGTGGAGCATCTCGTCGACGATCCGGCCGTCCGCCAGGAAGATCACGCGGTCCGCGTAGGAGGCGGCGACCGGGTCGTGGGTGACCATCACCACGGTCTGGCCGAGCTCGCGCACCGAGTTGCGCAGGAAGCCCAGCACCTCGGCGCCGGAGCGCGAGTCCAGGTTTCCGGTCGGCTCGTCACCGAAGATGATCTCGGGCTTGGAGGCCAGCGCGCGGGCCACGGCCACGCGCTGCTGCTGGCCGCCGGAGAGCTGCGCGGGGCGGTGGCTGAGCCGGCCGGAGAGGCCGATCATGTCGATGACCGTCTGCACCCACTGCTTGTCGGGCTTGCGGCCGGCGATGTCCATCGGCAGCGTGATGTTCTCCAGCGCGGTCAGCGTCGGGAGCAGGTTGAACGCCTGGAAGATGAAGCCGATCTTGTCCCGGCGCAGCTGGGTGAGCTGCTTGTCCTTCAGGCTGCCGAGCTCGGTCTCGCCGATCCGCACGGAGCCGGAGCTGAAGGAGTCCAGGCCCGCGACGCAGTGCATCAGGGTCGACTTGCCGGAGCCGGAGGGACCCATGATCGCCGTGAACTCGCCCTGGCGGAAGTCGACGCTGACCCGGTCGAGGGCGACCACCTGGGTCTCGCCCTGTCCGTAGACCTTGGAGAGGTCGGTGGCGCGGGCGGCCACCGCGGTCGAGCGGGGCACGGTGGGAGTGGTGGTCACGACGGCGACTCCTGTCACTGCGACTGTTCGGGAACCACTCCATCGTTTCGAACGTTCCGGGCCGGGGCGTCCGCCCACGTGCCCGTTCCCGGGGCAGCCTGGAGTCGGACCGGGGGGCCCGCCCCTCCTCCTGAGGTATGACGGCGACCCTGATCTTGACGGACTCTGCGCGGACTGTCGGCGAGTTTTCGTCAATCCGGCGCACCGCTCTTTGCTGCCGCGACCCCCGCCGCCCTTTGCCGAAGGGCCCTCACCTGCGCTGACACCCCCTCAGGTGTCAATAAAATAAGACAACATCGGAAGACCGTTCCGCTGAACGAGCGACCCGCCCCGATAGGCTCATGTGCCAACGCGGAGCTTCGCGACCCGCCCGGATGGTGGAATGCAGACACGGCGAGCTTAAACCTCGCTGGCCTTCAGGCCGTACCGGTTCGAATCCGGTTCCGGGCACAGCTCCTCCTCTTCGTCTCCTCTTCGTCACCAAAGATCCTCCCCGAGCACTAGGGAGTTTCTTTTGCTTCCCTATTACTCTTGAGGGGACGCCGCGCAGTGCGGCCCATGGAGGAGTGAGATGAGGAGCAGCAACCCGGTCTTCTCGCGACGGGGGTTCAGCCGCGACAACGGCTACGCCGGCTTCAACGCGCAGCAGCCGCAGGCCGGGGGCCCCGCCGTCGGAACCAACCCGTACGCCACCGGCAACCCGTACGCCGAGGGTGCGACGAACCCCTACGCGACCAACCCGTACGCGCCGCAGGACACCGTCCCCGGTGCGCCGCAGCAGGTCCGCGGCAATGTGATGACGATCGACGACGTGGTGAGCCGCACGGCCCTCACGCTCGGTACGGTCGTGCTCACCGCCGTGCTGTCCTGGCTGTTGCTGCCGGTCGACCCGGCGAACCTGGGCACGTCCTACGGCATCGCCATCGGCGCGGCCCTGGTGGCGCTGGTCCTGTCGCTGGTCCAGTCGTTCAAGCGCAAGCCGTCGCCGGCGCTGATCCTGGGCTACGCGGCCTTCGAGGGCGTCTTCCTCGGCGTGCTGTCCGCCGCCGTCTCGACGTACATCGCGGACGGCGTCGTCATCCAGGCGGTGCTCGGCACCATGGCGGTCTTCGCCGGCGTGCTGATCGCGTACAAGATGCGCTGGATCCGCGTCACCCGCCGTTTCTACGGCTTCGTGATGGCCGCCGCGATGGGCTTCATGCTGCTCATGGTGGTCAACCTGCTGTTCGCCGTCTTCGCCGGCGGTGACGGCCTCGGCTTCCGCAGCGGCGGCCTCGGCATCCTGTTCGGTGTCATCGGCATCGTCCTCGGCGCCTGCTTCCTCGCCCTGGACTTCAAGCAGGTCGAGGACGGCATCACCTACGGCGCCCCGCGCGAGGAGTCCTGGCTGGCGGCCTTCGGCCTCACCATGACCCTGGTGTGGATCTACCTGGAGGCGCTGCGTCTGCTGTCGATCCTCCAGGGCGACGACTGACGCACCCCCTGACACGGGGGAAGGGCCCGTCCGGCATCCGCCGGGCGGGCCCTTCCGCGTGTCCGGGGGCCGGCGCCGGGCCGTTTCCAGGCCCCTCCGGGTCCCTGCGGCCGGCTCAGTCGACGTACGCGTCCAGCAGCACCCTGGCCGCGTCCTTGGCCTGCGCGGCCGGCTCCGAGGTGCCGGTGATGCCGGCCACGGCCATGGCGCCGTTGGCGAGCAGGGCCAGCTGGTCGGCGAGGGCGGGCGGGGCGTTCAGGGCGGTGGTCTGCTCGGCGAAGTAGTCCCGCAGGGCCTGCTTGTGGCCGCGGGCGATCTCGGCGATGTCGGGGGAGATGCCGCCCATCTCGCCGAAGGTGTTGATGAAGGCGCAGCCGCGGAAGCCGGGGTCGGCGAACCAGTCGCCGAGGTAGTCGAAGACCGCGAGGCTGCGCCCGTACGGCGTGGTGGCGTGGGTGGCGCCGTGGGCCGCGATGGCCTCGCGGACGGCGCCGTCGCGGCGCTTGAGGACCGCCCAGACCAGATGGTCCTTGGAGGGGAAGAGCTGGTAGAGGCGCTTGAGCGAGACGCCCGAGGCCCCGCGGATGGCGTCCATGCCGACGCCCTGCACCCCCCGCTCGTCGAACAGCGTCTCGGCCGTCTCCAGGAGCTTCAGCTCGGCGGTCTCCGCGTCCATCCCGCTCACTCCTCCGCGATCGCACTTGCGTTGAGAACCATCGTTCTCCTACTCTACAGGGCATCGGGAGAACGATCGTTCTCCCTCGGAGAAGGGGGCACCCGTGTCCGTATTCGCGCTGCGCGGCCGCACCGAGACCATCGACGGCCTGGAGGTCTTCTACCGGGAGGCCGGCGACCCGTCCCGCCCCACCCTGGTGCTGCTGCACGGCTTCCCCGCGAGCTCGCACATGTACCGCGGCCTGATGGCCGCGCTCGCCGACGAGTACCACCTGATCGCACCGGACCACATCGGCTTCGGAGCCTCGGCGGCGCCCGACGTGACGGAGTTCGCCTACGGCTTCGAGAAGCTCACCGAGATCACCCTCGCGCTCCTCGACCGGCTCGGCGTCGACCGCTTCGCCCTCTACATCCAGGACTACGGCGCCCCCATCGGCCTGCGCATCGCCTCCCGGCAGCCCGAGCGGGTCACCGCGATCGTCACCCAGAGCGGCAACGCCTACCTGGAGGGCTTCACGCCCTTCTGGGACGTCCTCTTCGCGCACGCCGCGGACCGGGCGGCCAACGAGGCCGCCGTGCGCGAGCTGCTCACCGCCGAGGCCACCCGCTGGCAGTACACCCACGGCGTCCCGGCCGACCGGCTCGACCGCGTCGGGCCCGAGACCTGGACCCTCGACCAGGCCGGCCTCGACCGGCCCGGCAACAAGGAGGTCCAGCTCCAGCTCTTCTGGGACTACCAGTTCAACCTGGACGGCTACCCGGCCTTCCAGGAGTACTTCCGCACCCACCGGCCCCCGCTGCTCGCCGCTTGGGGACGCGGCGACGAGATCTTCGGGCCGGCCGGCGCGGAGGCCTTCGCCCGCGACCTGCCGGACGCGGAGATCCACCTCCTGGACGCCGGGCACTTCGCCCTGGAGACGCACGGCGAGGAGATCGCGGAGCTGGTCCGCGACTTCCTCGGCCGACGGGTGAAGGAGTGAGCCGCGGGCGGTCCGCCGTCACAGCATCCGGCGGGCCGCCCGGCGCAGGTCGTACTCGTGGATGATCGCCTTGGCGTGGCCGTACGCGAGGTCGTGCGCCCCGCGCAGCCAGCTGACCTTGTCCTCGAAGCGGAGGAGGGACGGGCCCTCCTCGACGGTCCGCAGCCAGTCGGAGATCTCACGACCGGTGCAGTGCGGGATGCGGGCGAGGAGGTTGCGGTGGGTCTCTTCGGAGAAGGTGTGGGACATCGGCGCCTCCGGACGCGTTGTGCCGTGTGCTGCTCCTTCACGTCACCGTGCCCGAGCGTTCGCCCGTTGGCAATGGTGCCCGGGCGGCGCATAGGGTCGCACCGTGCGCGATACGAGTGAACTGACCGCCGCCGCAGAGCGGTTCGCCGACCGGCTGCGGGCCGCCCCGCAGAGCCGCCTCCAGCGCGGCGGCGCCGCCGAAGGGCTGGCGCTGGCCAGGGAGCTGGCGACCCGGGCGCAGCGCGTGGAGTTCCCGGACCGGGAACCGGCCGAACTGCCCGACGCCGGGGTCTTCGTGGTCGCCGACCAGCTGGCGGTCGCCGCCGCGGATCTGGCCGAAGCACTGCGAACGGCCCCGGCAGGAGCCCCCGAGGGGGACCTGGACGAGGCCGTGAGGCTGGTACGCGAGGCGGAGGCCCGTTCGGGCCTCTAGACGCCCCGGAGGGTGCGGGCGGGCGGTCAGAGGCTCGCGATCACCCGGTCCGCGAGGATGTAGACGTTGTCCTCCGCGGCCTCGCCGCAGGAGAAGGTCAGCGCGTAGGCGCCGGAGACGCCCGAGCCGCCGAGCAGGACCGGGGTGTGACCGGAACGCAGGGCCTCCGCGAGCCGCTCGGCGGTCTCCCGGTGGCCGGGGGTCATGCAGAGCGTGGTGCCGTCGGCGAAGACGTAGACGTCCAGGGTGCCCAGCGGGCCGGGGCGGACGTCGGTCAGCGCGGTGCGGGTGTCCGCCAGCTCCTCCAGGCGCGCCACCGTGCGCTCGTGGTCGGTGACCACGGGGGTCTGGACCGGCACGAAGTCGGGGTGCGAGGGGTGGCGGCGACGGGCAGCGGCCAGCTCGGGGGAGTCCTCCGGGTACTCGGAGGCCCCGGCCAGCTCCGGGAACTCGTCGAAGGTGTCGAAGGTGTCGAAGGCGTCCAGCGGGTCGGGACCGTCGAGCGCGGCGGCCTCCGCCTCCATCGCCTCCAGGGCCATCGCCTCCAGGCCCACGAAATCGGCCTGGCGGGGCACGAAGTAGGGGCCGGCGTCGTCGGACGGACCCGCCACGCCGCCCAGCAGCGAGGGCGCGTCGGCGGCGTCCCGGGCCTCCTGCGCGGCCCAGAAGGCACGTGCCTCGGCCAGCTCCCGCTCGCGCTCCTCGGCCAGCGCCTCGGCGACCGCGGCCCGTATCTCGGCGGCCGGCGTCTGCCGGGCGTGCGGGACGGACAGGCCGTTGGCGGCGGCGAGTTCGCCACGCAGCGCGGTGACCTGCTTACGGAGAGCGTGGGCGGAGTGCAGGGCGGCGACGCCCACGGCGGTGGCAGCAGCCGTGGTCACCAGCAGGGCAAGAGACAGTGCGCTCACTGACGTACTCCCGATTCCGAGTCGATCCCCCGACTTCCTACATCAGCTTGGCGCGGGGTGGTGCTCCCTGTCAGTGCATTACGTCACGAATTGGACAGGTATTTATGCCAGGCGTTTAGTCCCAATATGGCTGTGACCTGGGAAAACAACTCTCCCCCGGGATGTAGGTCACATCCTGGGGGAGATTCGGTCACGGCTTGGACGCGGGGTGGTTAGCTCAGTCGCTCGATGACCATGGCCATGCCCTGGCCGCCGCCCACGCACATGGTCTCCAGGCCGAACTGCTTGTCGTGGAACTGGAGGCTGTTGATGAGCGTGCCGGTGATGCGGGCGCCCGTCATGCCGAAGGGGTGGCCGACGGCGATGGCGCCGCCGTTGACGTTGACCTTGTCCAGGTCGAAGCCGAGGTCGCGGTAGGACGGGATCACCTGGGCGGCGAAGGCCTCGTTGATCTCGACCAGGTCGATGTCGGAGGTGGTCAGGCCGGCGCGGCGCATGGCCTGCTTCGAGGCCTCGACCGGGCCGAGGCCCATGATCTCGGGGGAGAGGCCGGAGACGCCGGTGGAGACGATCCGGGCCAGCGGGGTCAGGCCCAGCTCGCGCGCCTTGGTGTCGGACATGATGACGAGCGCGGCGGCGCCGTCGTTCAGCGGGCAGCAGTTGCCGGCGGTGACCAGGCCGTCGGGGCGGAAGACCGGCTTGAGGCCGGAGACGCCCTCCAGGGTGACGCCGGCGCGCGGGCCGTCGTCCGTGGAGACGACGGTGCCGTCGGGCAGCGTCACCGGGGTGATCTCGCGCTCCCAGAAGCCGTTCTTGATGGCCTGCTCGGCGAGGTTCTGCGACCGGACGCCGAACTCGTCCATCTCCTGGCGGGTGATGCCCTTCCAGCGGGCCAGGTTCTCGGCGGTCTGGCCCATGGCGATGTACGCGTCGGGGACGATGCCGTCCTCGCGCGGGTCGTGCCAGGTGGAGCCCTCGGAGGCGGCGACCTCGACGGTGCGGGCCTCGGCCTCGGCGAAGAAGGGGTTGTGCGTGTCGGGCAGCGAGTCCGAGTTGCCCTTCACGAAGCGGGAGACCATCTCGACGCCGGCCGAGATGAAGACGTCGCCCTCGCCCGCCTTGATCGCGTGCAGCGCCATCCGGGAGGTCTGCAGCGAGGAGGAGCAGTAGCGGGTGATCGTGCAGCCGGGGAGGTGGTCCATCCCCATCCGCACGGACACGATCCGGCCCAGGTTGTTGCCCTGCTCGCCGCCGGGCAGGCCGCAGCCGAGCATCAGGTCGTCGATGTCGCGCGGGTCCAGCTCGGGGACCTTGGCGAGGGCGGCCTGGATGATCGTGGCGGTGAGGTCGTCGGGCCGCAGGTCCTTCAGGGAGCCCTTGAAGGCCCGGCCGATCGGGGAGCGGGCGGTCGAGACGATGACGGCTTCGGGCATCACGGCTCCAGGAGGGTGCTGGGTGGGCGGACTCAAAGGGAAGTTACCCGTACGTACCGCATGGGGTCACCGGCCCCGGCGTGTGATGCGGGCCTCTTTTCTAAGCGTACGCTCAGTCGGAAGCGAGGGCCTGGGGCCGGCCCCCCGCCTCGGGCCGGTCCCGGGCCCGGCCGAGGCCTCGCCCGGGCCCGGGCCGGGTTCCGCTCGGGCCCGCCAGGGGCTCCGCCGAGGCCTCGCCCGGGCCCGGCCCGGGTCCCGCTCATTCCTGGCGCACCGAGGCGTTCCGGGGCCCGGGGCCGCCCTCGCCGTCCTCCTCGCCTTCCCGGTCCCCGCCCCCCGCCCGGGGCTCCGCCGCCCCCGGTACCGGCAGGCGCCGGCGCCTGCGGTGCTTCAGCAGGGCCCACGGGGCGCGGGCGCCGGTGACCTCCGTGCCGGCCTCCCTCGCCGCCTCGGCCGCCGCCTTCGCCACCGGCAGCATGTTCTCGTGCCGGTCCTCGTCGATCCGGTCCGCCTCCGGCCACATCGCGAGGGCCGCGCAGACCGTCGGCAGCAGGGCCATCGCCGCCGTCGCGTACCCCTCCGCCGACGGGTGGAAGTTGTCCACCCCGAACATCTCGCGCGGGTTCGCCGCGAACTCGGGCCCCAGCAGGTCGCCCAGCGACACCGTCCGTCCGCCCTGCTCCACCACCACGATCGTCTGCGCCGCCGCCAGCTGCCGCGAGGCCCGCCGGGCCAGCCAGCGCAGCGGCTGGTAGACCGGTTCGATCGTGCCCAGGTCCGGGCAGGTCCCGACCACCACCTCCGCGCCCGCCGTGCGCAGCCGCCGGACCGCCGAGGCCATGGCGCGCACCGACTGGGTCGCCGGCATCCGGTGGGTGACGTCATTCGCGCCAATCATGATCACGCACACGTCCGGCGCCCCGGCCGGCCCCGCGAGCAGCAGCGAGACCTGCCGCTCCAGGTCGTCCGAGCGCGCTCCCGGCAGCGCCACGTTCCGGAGGTCCACCGGGCGCTCGGCCACCGCGGCGAGCCCGGAGGCGAGCAGCGCGCCCGGCGTCTGCCCCGTGCGGCGCACGCCCTGGCCCGCCGCCGTGGAATCACCCAGAAGGGCCAGTCTGAGCGGCTCCCCGGCGCCGTAGGACCGCCCGTACCGGCCGTCCGCGCCCGGCGGCAGCGGGGCCACCCCGCCCCCCACCGACCGCTTGGCCAGCTGCACCTCGGCGAGCAGGACCCCGACGGCCGCCACTCCCAGCAGTCCGATGCTGCCGCCGCCGTACGCCGCACCCGCCGCGATCCGCCGTGCCACCCTCGCCCTGGACATCCCGGCCGTCACCTCCTTCGAGCCACCTCGTGACTACTCACTGCCCCGTAAGCGCCTCCGCCTACGCATCGCACGCAATACGCTGGCAACACCATTACGGAGACCCCGGAGATTACGGTGCAATACCACGACTCGATGATCAGCCTCGTCGGCAACACCCCGCTGGTGAAGCTCAACAACGTCACTGCGGGCATCCAGGCGACGGTCCTGGCCAAGGTCGAGTACTTCAACCCCGGCGGCTCGGTCAAGGACCGCATCGCCCTGCGCATGATCGAGGCGGCCGAGGAGAGCGGCGCGCTCAAGCCCGGCGGCACCATCGTCGAGCCCACGTCCGGCAACACCGGCGTCGGCCTCGCGATCGTGGCCCAGCAGAAGGGCTACAAGTGCATCTTCGTCTGCCCCGACAAGGTGTCCACGGACAAGATCAACGTGCTGCGGGCGTACGGCGCCGAGGTCGTCGTCTGCCCGACCGCCGTCGACCCCGAGCACCCCGACTCGTACTACAACGTGTCGGACCGCCTCGTCCGTGAGACGCCCGGCGCGTGGAAGCCGGACCAGTACTCGAACCCGAACAACCCCCGTTCGCACTACGAGAGCACCGGCCCGGAGCTCTGGGAGCAGACCGACGGGAAGATCACCCACTTCGTCGCCGGCATCGGTACCGGCGGCACCATCTCCGGCACCGGCAAGTACCTGAAGGAGGTCAGCGGCGGCAAGGTCCAGATCGTCGGCGCCGACCCCGAGGGCTCGGTCTACTCCGGCGGCTCCGGCCGCCCGTACCTCGTCGAGGGCGTCGGCGAGGACTTCTGGCCGACCGCCTACGACCGGACCGGCACCGACCGCATCGTGGCCGTCTCCGACAAGGACTCGTTCCAGATGACCCGCCGCCTCGCCAAGGAGGAGGGCCTCCTGGTGGGCGGCTCCTGCGGCATGGCGGTCGTCGCCGCGCTGGAGGTCGCCAAGGAGCTCGGTCCGGACGACGTCGTGGTCGTGATCCTGCCGGACTCCGGCCGCGGCTACCTGTCGAAGATCTTCAACGACGAGTGGATGGCCGACTACGGCTTCCTGGAGGACACCACCTCCGCCACCGTCGCCGACGTGCTCCGCCACAAGTCGCACGGTCTGCCCTCGCTCGTCCACATGCACCCGGACGAGACCGTCGGCCAGGCCATCGAGGTGCTGCGCGAGTACGGCGTCTCCCAGATGCCGATCGTCAAGCCCGGCGCCGGTCACCCCGACGTCATGGCCGCCGAGGTCGTCGGCTCGGTCGTCGAGCGCGAGCTCCTGAGCGCCCTCTTCAACCAGAAGGCCGCCCTGGAGGACCCGCTGGAGCACCACATGTGCGCCCCGCTGCCGCAGGTCGGCTCGGGCGAGCCGGTCGCCGACCTGATGTCCGTCCTCGGTGAGGCGGACGCGGCGATCGTGCTGGTCGAGGGCAAGCCGACCGACGTGGTCAGCCGCCAGGACCTGCTGGCCTTCCTGGCCGCCAACGGGGGCGCGAAGAAGCAGCACTGAGTCCGCGCGGGCCGTGTCCGGGCGGTGACGGCGGGTGCGTTCGCGCAACTGGTACGAGCGCGACACGTACCCGCAGCACCCGCTTAACACGCGTCCGGCAGATTGGGACTCGTCGGCGTCACGGACCTCCGGAGCGGCTCCCGGACCTCCCGACGCCCTGGACGCGGACCGGCCCTGACCCGGGCCCGTGTCCCTCGCGGGGACCGCCGTCGTCCCGCCCCCCGGAAACGGGGGTGCGGCGGTCCCCGCGCAAGCCTCCCCTCCGGGCCTTCCCCGGCCCCCCCGGAGCCCCAGGGCCTCCCGCCCGGTCCCCGCGACCGCTTCCCTTGCCTGCCTGCATATCCTCATGCAGAGTTCCAGGTGGATGAATAAGTGGAAGGGGGACGGCGTGAGCGACAGCCCGGCCGGACGGCTGCAGGCGCTCTTCGAGGGGCAGCGGCTGACACCGACACAGCGACGGATCGCCCACTGCATGGTGCGCCGCGCCGCCGACGTGCCCTTCCTGTCCAGCGTGGAGCTGGCCGAGCTGGCCGGCGTCAGCCAGCCCTCCGTCACCCGCTTCGCCGTCGCCCTCGGCTTCGACGGCTACCCGGCACTGCGCAAGCACCTGCGGGAGAGCGTGCCCGCGGCGGCGGTGAAGCAGGCGTCCGGGCACGACGGGCACAACGAGTACCAGCAGGCCGTGTTCGCCGAGATCGAGAACCTGCGCCACCTCGCCGAACTGCTCGCCGACCCGGCGCCCGTCGAGCGGGCCGGCCGGCTGCTCGCCGGCTCCCGGCCGCTCCTGGTGCTGGGGCTGCGCGCCGCCTCCTCGCAGGCGCGGGGCTTCGCCTACTTCGCCGCCAAGGTGCACCCGGACGTCCGGCTGCTCGACGAGGGCGGCACCATGCTCACCGACCGCGTCGACGCGGCCGTACGGGCCGGGGCGACGGCGCTGCTCTGCTTCGCCCTGCCCCGGCATCCGCGCGAGGTGGTCGAGGCCCTGGAGTACGCGCGCTCGGCCGGGCTCACCGTGGTGACCGTCGCCGAGTCCGCGTTCGCGCCCGTGGCCGCCCACAGCGACCTGCTCATCCCGGCGGCCGTCGGCACCGGTCTCGCCTTCGACACCGCCTGCGCGCCGATGCTGCTCGGCCGGGTGCTCCTGGAGGCGATGGCGGACGGGCTGCCGGACGCGCAGGCCCGCCTGGAGGAGTTCGACGCCAAGGCGGCCGCGCGCGGGCTGTTCGTGGAGTAGCTCCGGAGCCGGCGGCTCAGACCTGGAGCTCGTCCCCGATCTTCTTCAACTGATGGCGGGCCATCGCCAGATTGGCGCGGCTCTTGTCGAGGGCGAGGTAGAGGAACAGGCCGTTGGCGTCGCGGGAGGTGAGCAGCCTGATCAGGTGGTACTGGCCGCTGAGGGTGATCAGGATGTCCTCGATCCCGTCCTTGAGGCCCAGCATCTCCATCGTGCGGACCTTGGCACGGACCACGTCGGTGTTGCCCGCCGCGGCCATGTTCAGGTCGAACTCCTTGCCGCCGCCGATCGTGCCGAGGGCCATGCCGCTCGTGTAGTCGACGAGGGCCGCGCCGATCGCGCCTTCGATCTGCGCGGCTTCCTTGAGGGAGGTCTCGGTGTTCGCCATGGCTGTCGTACTTCCTTCGTGAGAGAGGGGTGTGTGTCGGTCGGTTCTGGTCTCAGTTCAGGTCTCTGCGCTCCAGTGCGCCGTCCACGAGCTCGCCTATCCGGGCGCTCGACCGTCGGGCCTCCAGGTGGAGGCGGCCCACGTTGATCCGCGGTTCGGCGAGCAGCGTCAGGACGGCCGAGCCACCCGCCGCGTACGTCGCCACATAGCCGTGCTCGCCCCGGACCAGGAGCTCGCGGAAGCCGCCCTGCCCGGTCGTGTCGGCCAGCCGCTGCCCGACGCCGAGGGCAGCCGCCGTCAGCGCGGCCACGCTCTCCGCCTCGCCGTCGACGGCGTCCTGGGCCAGCACGAGGCCGTCGGCGCTGGCCGCGAGGGCCCCGGTGAGCTGCGGCAGGCGGGCCCGCAGCCGTCTCAGCTCACCGAGCACCTCGGCTTCTGCGGTCATCAGTTGTCTCCTCTCGGCGCGCAGGCGCAGGGCACGCCTCATCACAGTGCTGCCTCCAGGGCGTCGCGGAGCCGGCGGAGCAGGGCGATGTCCGGGTCGGTGGCGACCTCGCCGACCCAGGCGGGCACGGCGGGCGGGGCGGGCGGCGGCGGTTCGCTCGGGGTCTCGACGAGTCCGGCCGCCGCGAGCCGCCGCACGTCGAGCAGCGTGTGGAAGGCGGGGCGGCCGAGCGCCCGGGCGATCTCCGCCGGGGTCCGCACCCCGTCGGCCGCCGCGAGCAGTGCCCGCTGCCGGGCGCCCACCGGCTGCCCGGGGGCGGCGGGGCGGGGCACGACGGGCGCGGTGTCGACGGCCGGGTAGGGCCAGACGCTGTCGAGGAGCTCGCGGCGGCGCACGGTCTCGCGCTCGACGGCCTCGGCGTCGACCGGCCGCACCGCGCCGAACCAGTGCCCCACCCCGTACCGGAAGCGGCTCGGCGCGCTGGTGGGCGCGAGCGCGAAGAACGCGGCGTCGAAGACGGCGCCGAGGTGGCAGATCTCCAGCTCGCCGTCGTGCAGCCGGCCGCTGTCGACCAGGAAGCGGCCGACGGCGCGGTGCGCGCCGGCCCGGTCCACGGCCTCGTCCCAGCCTTCGCGGGGCAGCCGTCCGCCGGCGGTGAGCAGGACGTCGAGGCCGGGCGCGGAGGGGCTCTCGGCGTGCACGACCCGGCCGTCGACCAGGTAGAGCGTGCCGTGGTCGCGGAGCAGGGCGCCGGTGGCCCGCTCGGCGGCGAGGCGGGTGAGCATCGGGGAGACGGTCATCCGAGGACCAGCCTCTCCGCGAGGTCGCCGAGCCTTATTCGGGCGAGGGCGAGGTTGCCGGCGTCGCGGTCGAGCCAGAGGTGCAGGAAGACGCTGCTGTCGAAGGAGGTCTCGACGAAGCGGAGCAGGTGGTAGCCGGTGCGGGTGGTGAGGATCAGGTCCTCGACGGGGGAGTCGTCGGACGCCGTCCCGCCGGGTGGTGACTCGAACTCCGCGGCGGCGCGGGCGAGTTCGGCGGTCTCGGCCGCCGTGGTCTCGTGGTCGCCGACCGGGGAGTCGCCCGCCGAGCCGAGGGCCAGGCCACTGGTCCAGTCGACCAGCCAGGCGCCGCGTGCCCCCGGCAGGCCCATGGCCTCCAGTAGGCACTCGTCGATTCCGGGCACGCGAGATCCCCTCCCGATGCGGCGTGCGGACGTACGGCAGTGACGGTGACGCTACTCAACGTCGCGGTCCGGGGGAGGGGTTCTGGCATTTTCCAGAGGAATTTGTCAGACCGGTGGTAGGGGGAGGGCGGGGAGTGTCCGGAAGCTTCCGGAGGCGGCGCCCCCGGGGCCGCTCAGGCCCGGCTCTCGACCGCCGCCGCGATCTCCGCCAGGTCCTTGGCGAGCGCCCGGGCGACCGCCTTCGCGCCGAAGCGGTTCATCAGCCGGGCCGCCAGGCCGGGCTTGCGGTCGTGCGCGGGGCGGGCGCTGAAGGTCATCCGCAGGGTGGTCGTCCCGGCCGAGACCGCGGGGCCCTCGGGGTGCAGGGTGATCTCGTTGACGTAGTGCATGCCGTGCGAGTCGGCCACGGTGACATAGCGCTCGGGCGGTTCGCAGGCGGTCACGGTCATCTCCTCCGTGGCCGCCTTGCCCATCATCCGCCGGGTCTCGCGCCAGCGGGTGCCCACCCCGAAACCGCCCTGGGTGAGCACCTCGACCTTCTCGACGCCGCTGAGCACCCGGGGCATGTCCCGCAGGTCGGTGATCGACTCCCAGACCCGCCCGGGGGAGGCGGCGACCCGGCGCTCGACGACCACGGAGGTGGTTCCTGTCATGGCTTCATGGGACCACCGTCCGGCGCGTCCCGCAGGAGCGCGCCGGGCCGGTCACCGCCCGCCTCCGCCACGATCTCGTCGAGGGTCTGGGCCCGGCGGACGGTCGTGAAGGCGATGCCGCCGTCCTCCGTCGGGGTGAATCCGTGCACGGCGGGCCGGGGCAGGCTGTTGTACGCGTAGTGGTGGGCGAAGAAGTACGCGCCGGTGTCCGGCACGGCCACCACGTCCTCCGGTCGCAGCAGCGGCAGCAGCCGCCCGGCGGCCAGCAGGTCCCCGGCGAAGCAGGCGGGCCCGGCCACGTCCTGGACGGTCTCCTCGCCGGTGCGGGGGCGGCCCCCGGCGTCGTACGCGAGGACGCGCAGCGGCCAGGACTCCGGGGCGTACACCGTGCGGGTGGCGACCTGGACGCCGGCGTGGGTGACGGCGATCGGGCGCCCGCCGGACACCTTGGTGTACTCGACCCGGGCCAGGACCGTGCCGTGCTTGGCGAGCAGCGAGCGCCCGAACTCGGTGACCAGCGCGTAGCGGCCGTCGAGCAGGCCGGGCACGGTCGCGGCGAGCAGCCGGGCGTACTCCGCGTAGGTGGGGGTCTCCTCGTCGGAGACGAAGTTCACCGGGAGCCCGCCGCCGATGTCGAGGGTGTCGATCTGCTGCCGGCCGGCCTTGGTGTTGATCTCCTCGGCGAGCGCGTAGGCGGCGCCGACGCCTTCGGCCATCAGGGCGAGCGGGATGCCCTGGGAGCCGGTGTGGGTGTGCAGCCGGGTGAGCCAGGGGCGGTCGAGGTAGGCCTGGACGACGGCCTCGCGGGCGCCCTCGTCGCGCAGCGCCACGCCGAACTTGGAGGTGGCGGTCGCGGTCGAGAGCGCCCCGATGGAACCGGCCCCGATCTGCGGGTTCACCCGCAGGCCGAGCGGCGAGGCGGTGGGCGCGGAGGCGACCAGCGCGTCGAGCCGGGCCAGCTCCTGGAGGTTGTCGGCGTTGACGGCGATGCCCAGGGCGAGGGCCTGGCGCAGTTCCGCGGGCGTCTTGGCGGGCGAGTCCAGGACGGTGCGGGCCGGGGGCACTCCGGCCGCGCGGGCCAGCGCCAGTTCGCCGGGGCTGGCCACCTCGACGCCGAGCCCCGCCTCGTACAGCAGGCGCAGGACGGGCACGAGCGGGGCGGCCTTCACGGCGAAGGCGTGCAGTACGGGGGCGTCGGTGACGGCGGCGAAGGCGCTGGTCAGGGCGGTGGCGGAGGCGCGGATGCCGGTGGTGTCGAGGAGGGCGACGACGGGTTCGGAGGGGGTCAGGAGTCCTTGCTCGACGGCGGCGCGGACGGCCTGGTCGCGACGTGAGGAAGCCATCCCCCCATCCCACCACCGGGTGGGGTGCCGGCGCAGCTGTTGACTAAGTCTATTCAGCCGGTCAGGATGTGAATATCTGAACCACATTCGAGGAGGCATCGCCATGTCAGGACCCCGCCCCGTACGGGCCCCGCGCGGTACGGAACTGAGCGCCCTGGGATGGCAGCAGGAAGCCGCCCTCCGGATGCTCCAGAACAACCTCGACCCCGAGGTCGCCGAGCACCCCGACAAGCTGGTCGTCTACGGCGGTACCGGCAAGGCCGCCCGCGACTGGCGCTCCTTCGACGCCATGGTCCGCACCCTGCGCACCCTCAAGCAGGACGAGACCATGCTGGTCCAGTCCGGCCGCCCGGTCGGCGTCATGCAGACCCACGAGTGGGCCCCGCGCGTCCTCATCGCCAACTCCAACCTGGTCGGCGACTGGGCCAACTGGGAGGAGTTCCGCCGTCTGGAGGCCCTCGGCCTCACCATGTACGGCCAGATGACCGCCGGCTCCTGGATCTACATCGGCACCCAGGGCATCCTCCAGGGCACCTACGAGACCTTCGCCGCCGTCGCCGCGAAGAAGTTCAACGGCACCCTGGCCGGCACCATCACCCTCACCGCCGGCCTCGGCGGCATGGGCGGCGCCCAGCCGCTCGCCGTCACCATGAACGACGGCGTCGCCCTCTGCATCGACGTCGACCCGCGCGCCATCGAGCGCCGCATCGAGCACCGCTACCTGGACGTGAAGGCCGACAACCTGGCCCACGCCCTCCAGCTGGCCGTCGAGGCCCGCGACGCCCGCCGCCCGCTCTCCATCGGCCTGCTCGGCAACGCCGCCGAGCTGGTCCCGCAGATGCTGGCCGAGGGCGCGCCGATCGACATCGTGACCGACCAGACCTCGGCCCACGACCCGCTGTCCTACCTCCCGGTCGGCGTCGCCTTCGAGGACATGGCCGACGCCGCCGCCAAGGACCCGGCCGGCTTCACCACCCGCGCCCGCGAGTCGATGGCCCGGCACGTCGAGGCCATGGTCGGCTTCATGGACGCCGGCGCCGAGGTCTTCGACTACGGCAACTCCATCCGCGGCGAGGCCCAGCTGGCCGGCTACGACCGCGCCTTCGCCTTCCCCGGCTTCGTCCCGGCCTACATCCGCCCGCTGTTCTGCGAGGGCAAGGGCCCGTTCCGCTGGGCCGCCCTGTCCGGCGAGGCCTCCGACATCCACAAGACCGACAAGGCGATCCTCGACCTCTTCCCGGAGAACGAGTCGCTGCACCGCTGGATCAAGATGGCCGGCGAGCGCGTCCACTTCCAGGGCCTGCCCGCCCGCATCTGCTGGCTCGGCCAGGGCGAGCGCGACAAGGCCGGCGACATGTTCAACGACATGGTCGGCAACGGCACCCTCGCCGCGCCGCTCGCCATCGGCCGCGACCACCTGGACTGCGGCTCGGTGGCCTCCCCGTACCGCGAGACCGAGGCCATGCTCGACGGCTCCGACGCCATCGCCGACTGGCCGCTCCTGAACGCCATGGTCAACGTCGCCTCCGGCGCCTCCTGGGTCTCCATCCACCACGGCGGCGGCGTCGGCATGGGCCGCTCCATCCACGCCGGCCAGGTCTCGGTGGCCGACGGCACCAAGCTCGCCGGCGAGAAGATCCGCCGCGTGCTCACCAACGACCCCGGCATGGGCGTCATCCGGCACGTCGACGCGGGCTACGACATCGCCGAGCGCGTCGCCGACGAGAAGGGCGTGCGCGTCCCCATGCGCGAGGGTGACTCCGCGTGAGCTCGTCCCACGACGCCGCCGAGGCACCCCGGGGCCCCCGGGGTGCCCCGGCGGGCCCCGGCCCGGCGGCCTCCCCCACCTTCCACGCGATGTGGCGCAGCCTCGCCGGCATCGGTCGCGACGCGGGCTCCGGCGGCTACCGCCGCTACGCCTGGACCGCGGCCGACGCCGACTGCCGGCTCTGGTTCCGGATGCAGGCGGAGGCCCGCCGCCTCGACGTCGAGACCGACCGCAACGGCAACCAGTGGGCCTGGCTCGGCGACCCCGCCGCCGGTGACGCCGTCGTCACCGGCTCCCACCTGGACTCCGTCCCCGACGGCGGCGCCTTCGACGGCCCCCTCGGCGTGGTCTCCTCCTTCGCCGCCCTCGACGAGCTCCGCAGGCGCGGCGTCTCGTTCAAGCGGCCCCTCGCCATCGTCAACTTCGGCGACGAGGAGGGCGCCCGCTTCGGGCTCGCCTGCGTCGGCTCCCGGCTCACCTCCGGACAGCTGACCAAGGAGAAGGCCTTCGCGCTGCGCGACGCCGACGGCATCAGCCTCCCGCGGGCCATGGAGGCCGCCGGGTACGACCCCGAGGCCATCGGCGCGGACCCGGAGCGGCTCGCCCGCATCGGCGCCTTCGTCGAGCTGCACGTCGAGCAGGGCCGCGCCCTGGACCTGTCCGGGGACGCCGTCGGCATCGCCTCCGCGATCTGGCCGCACGGCCGCTGGCGGTACGACTTCGCCGGCGAGGCCAACCACGCGGGCACCACCCGGCTGGTCGACCGGCGCGACCCGATGCTCACCTACGCGGAGACCGTCCTCGCCGCCCGCCGCGAGGCCGAACTCGCGGGCGCCGTCGCCACCTTCGGCAAGATCTCCGTCGAGCCGAACGGCGTCAACGCCATCCCGTCGCTGGTCCGCGGCTGGCTCGACGCCCGCGCCGCCGACCAGGGCTCCCTGGACGCGGTCATCGCCGGCGTCGAGGCGGCCGCGCGCGAGCACGCCGAGCGCGCCGGCATCGACCTCACCGTGGTCCGCGAGTCCTTCACCCCGGTCGTGGACTTCTCCCACGCGCTGCGCGACGAACTGAGCCGCATCCTCGCGGACCGGACCGGCACCAAGGTCCCCGTCCTCGGGACGGGCGCGGGACACGACGCCGGAATCCTCTCCGGGGCGATCCCGACCGCCATGCTGTTCGTACGCAACCCCACGGGCGTCTCGCACTCCCCGGCCGAATTCGCGGCCGAGGACGACTGCGTGGCGGGCGTCCACGCACTCGCCGACGTACTGGAGGACCTGGCGTGCAGGTGACCTACTGGCTGGAGCACGCCTGGCTCGGCGTCCACGTCGAGCCGGGCGTGGCCCTGGACGTCACGGACGGCCGCGTCACCGCGGTCCGGACCGGCGTGGACACCCCGCCCCAGGGCGCGGAGGTGCTCCGCGGCCTGACCGTCCCCGGCCTGGCCAACGCCCACTCGCACGCCTTCCACCGCGCCCTGCGCGGCACCGTCCAGGTGGGCTCCGGCACCTTCTGGACCTGGCGCGAGGTCATGTACACCGTCGCCCAACGCCTCACCCCCGACAGCTACTTCGCGCTGGCCCGGGCCGTGTACGCGGAGATGGCGCTGGCCGGCATCACGGCCGTCGGCGAGTTCCACTACCTCCACCACGCGCCCGGTGGCACGGCGTACGACGACCCCAACGCCATGGGCGAGGCCCTCATCGCGGCGGCGCGGGAGGCGGGCATCCGGATCACCCTCCTCGACACCGCCTACCTCTCCTCCGGTTTCGGCGCGGCCCCCGAGCCGCACCAGCTCCGCTTCACCGACGGCACGGCCGACGCGTGGGCCGAGCGGGTCTCGGCGCTGAAGGAGAGCGAGGACGTCCGGATCGGCGCGGCGATCCACTCCGTGCGCGCCGTCCCGGCCGGCCAGCTGTCCACGGTGGCCCGCTGGGCCCAGGACCGCGAGGCCCCCCTGCACGTCCACCTCTCCGAGCAGACCGCGGAGAACGACGCCTGCCGGGCGGCCCACGGCATGACGCCCACCCAGCTGCTCGCCGAGCACGGCGTCCTGGGCGCGCGCACCACGGGCGTCCACAACACCCACATGACGGACGCCGACATCGCGCTGATCGGCTCCTCCTCGACCGGCACCTGCATGTGCCCGACGACCGAACGCGACCTGGCGGACGGCATCGGCCCGGCGGTCGCGCTCCAGCGGGCCGGCTCGCCGCTCTCGCTGGGCAGCGACAGCCACGCGGTGATCGACCTCCTGGAGGAGGCGCGGGCCATGGAGCTGAACGAGCGCCTGCGCACCCGCACCCGCGGCCACTGGACGGCCGCCGCCCTGCTCCGCGCGGCGACGGCCGACGGCCACGCGGCCCTGGGCCGGCCGGACGCGGGCACCCTGGAGGCGGGCGCCCCGGCCGACTTCACCACGCTGGCCCTGGACTCGGTCCGCACGGCGGGCCCGGTGCCGCGGCTGGGCGCCGAGACGGCGGTCTTCGCGGCGACGGCGGCGGACGTCCGGCACACGGTCGTGGCCGGCCGCCACGTCGTACGGGACGGCGTCCACACGTCCGTACCCGACACGGGCCGGGCCCTCGCGGACGCGATCGCGGCCCTCAGAGACTGACCGCTCCGCCGGGTCGTGCCCCCGCGCCCGCGTCGGGGGCGCCCGTTCCGCCCGGGCGGAACGGGTGGGCACGACCCGACCACCGGCCCGCACCCGAACACCCCCCACGGAGAGCACCCATGACGACCACCGTCATCACGAACATCGCCAGCCTGGTCACCAACGACCCGACCCTCGGCGACGGTTCGCCCCTGGGTCTGGTCCAGGACGCCGCCCTGGTCCTGGACGGCGACCGGGTCGTCTGGGCCGGCCCGGCGGCGCAGGCCCCCGCCGCCGACCAGCGGGTCGACGCGGCGGGCCGCGCCGTGATCCCCGGCTTCGTCGACTCCCACTCCCACCTCGTCTTCGCGGGCGACCGCACCGCCGAGTTCAACGCGCGGATGTCGGGCCAGGCGTACAAGGCGGGCGGCATCCGGACGACGGTCGCGGCCACCCGCGCGGCGACGGACGCCGAGCTGTCGGCGAACGTGGCGCGCTACCTGGAGGAGGCGCTCCGCCAGGGCACGACCACCTTCGAGACCAAGTCCGGCTACGGCCTGACGGTCGAGGACGAGGCCCGCGCCCTGCGCATCGCGGCCGAGCACACGGACGAGGTCACCTACCTGGGCGCCCACATCGTCTCGCCGGACTACGCCGACGACCCGGCCGGGTACGTGGACCTGGTGACGGGCGCGATGCTCGACGCCTGCGCCCCGTACGCCCGTTGGGTGGACGTCTTCTGCGAGAAGGGCGCCTTCGACGGCGACCAGGCCCGGGCGATCCTCACGGCGGGCAAGGCGAAGGGCCTGCTGCCGCGCGTGCACGCCAACCAGCTCTCGTACGGCCCCGGCGTGCAGCTCGCGGTCGAACTGGACGCGGCGAGCGCGGACCACTGCACGCACCTGACGGACGCGGACGTGGACGCGCTGGCCTCCGGCAACACGGTCGCGACCCTGCTGCCCGGCGCGGAGTTCTCCACCCGCGCCGAGTGGCCGGACGCCCGCCGCCTCCTCGACGCGGGTGTGACGGTCGCCCTCTCCACGGACTGCAACCCGGGCTCGTCCTTCACGTCCTCGGTCCCGTTCTGCATCGCGCTGGCGGTCCGGGACATGCACATGACCCCGGACGAGGCCCTGTGGTCCGCCACGGCCGGCGGCGCGGCGGCCCTCCGCCGCACCGACGTGGGCCGCCTGACCCCCGGCACCCGGGCCGACCTGACCTTCCTGGCCGCCCCCTCCCACGTCCACCTGGCCTACCGCCCGGGCGTCCCGCTCGTCTCGGAGGTCTGGCGCCGGGGCGTGCGGGTGGCCTGACGGGCGGTCACGCCAGCCAGAGCGCCGCGCGCCGGTGCCGTGCCGGGGGCACGTCCACCGTGTCCGCGGCCTCCGGCGCGAGCCGCCCGGCGGGGGAGTCGACGAGTCGTATGACGACCCCGAGCCGGGCCCGGAGCCGCTGCCGGGCGCGGCGCTCCTCCACCGCGGCCATACGTGCGACCGTGCGGTCCCGGTTGTGGCGGGGGAAGGAGTACACGGCCACGGACCGGCGGACCGGGGTCGGCGCGGCTGCACCGCGCCGAGCACGCAGGTCGTGGAGCACCACGGCGTGCCAGGGAGCGCCGGGTGGGCGGTCCCCGGCGACCCGGGCGTGCGCGGGCGGTACGTTATGGGCGGTGCGCGACAAGGGGCCTCCGTCGGGGTCGACGTTCGGAACCCTCCCAGGGCCGCGTGCGGCCGGGCCACCCGTTTTCCGCATCCCCGCCCGGGGAGTTCACTCCTCCGCCGTCAGTCCCCTGCGGAGCCGGGCCAGGGTGCGGGAGAGGAGGCGGGAGACGTGCATCTGGGAGATGCCGAGTTCCTCGCCGATCTCCGACTGGGTGAGGCCCGCGGTGAAGCGGAGGGAGAGGATGCGGCGGTCGCGGGGCGGGAGGGAGGCGATCATCGGTTTGAGGGACTCGATGTACTCGATGCCTTCGAGGCCGTGGTCCTCGTAGCCGAGCCGGTCCGCGAGGGTGGTGCCGTCGGACTCGGTCTCCTCGGGCGGGGCGTCGAGGGAGCTCGCGGTGTACGCGTTGGCGGCGGCCATGCCCTCGACGACTTCGTCGGCGCCGATGCCGAGTTCGTGGGCGAGTTCGTCGACGGTGGGGGAGCGGTCGAGGCGCTGGGCGAGCTCGTCGCCGGTCCTGGCCAGGGCGATGCGGAGCTCCTGGAGCCGGCGCGGCACGTGCACCGACCACGAGGTGTCGCGGAAGAAGCGCTTGATCTCGCCGATGATGGTCGGCATCGCGAAGGTGGGGAACTCGACGCCGCGCGCCAGGTCGAAGCGGTCGATCGCCTTGATCAGGCCGATGGTGCCGACCTGGACGATGTCCTCCATGGGTTCGCTGCGGGTGCGGAACCGGGAGGCGGCGAACTTCACCAGGGCCAGGTTGAGTTCGATCAGGGTGTTGCGGACGTACGCATACTCGTGGGTGCCCTCCTCCAGCTCGCCGAGGCGGGCGAAGAGGGTCTTGGACAGGGCGCGCGCGTCGTGCGGCGCGATCTCGTCCGGGTGCGGGATCCGCGGGAGGTCCGCGAGCTCCGGGACGTCGAGCCGGGGTGACATGGTCTCCTCCATCATTGTTCTCTCGCTGCGGTTTGCGGCGCCTCCAAGCCGGCCATACGGAATGTGTCCTTCTAGGCCTACCCGCTCCGCCCCGGTGGTTGCAAGTGGCAATTGTCTGCTTTATATACATATGTGGGAGAGCTCGTGTGCGGGGAACGGGCCCGCACTTGTATGGTTCGAGGCATGTACCGCCAGCACATCGACAGCGCACCCGGGCGGTTCCGGGTCGAGGTCCGCACCGTGGGGGCGAGCGAGGTGCTCACCCCGGTGGGTGAGCTCGATCACCACACCGCCGAACTGTTGCGTGCGCCACTCGACCGGGCACTCGACGAGGGGCGCTCCCGACTCGTGCTCGACTGCTCGCGGCTCGACTTCTGCGACTCCACCGGCCTCAACGTGCTCCTCGGCGCCCGGCTGAGGGCGGACGCCGCCGGCGGAGGGGTCCATCTGGCGGGGATGCGGCCGGTGGTGGCCCGGGTCTTCGAGATCACCGGGGCGGACGCGGTCTTCACCGTCCACGACTCGCTCGAGGCGGCGCTCCCCGACTGAGCCCGCACGGGCGTCCCGCCCGGGACCGGCCCGCCCCTGTACGTCCCGCCACCCGTCAATCGGCCGAACTCGGTGAGGTGAAGCGTTGAAGGAGACCGCCTCCGGCGACCCCGAGGTCCGCACCCTCGCCCTCGGTGCGGCCAGCGGCACCGTCCCGCTGGCCCGTGACTTCACCCGGCAGGCGCTTTACGACTGGGGCTGGCTGCCCGCGGCCACCGCCGACCGCCGCGCCGCCGCCGAGGACGTCCTGCTCGTGGTCTCCGAGCTCGTCACCAACGCCTGTCTGCACGCCGAGGGCCCCGAGAGCCTCCGCGTGCTGCGCCTCGCCGAGGTGCTCCGCCTCGAAGTCGCCGACCGCGGCGCAGGCCAGCCCGCCCCGCGCACCCCGCACCGCGCCGGACGGCCCGGCGGGCACGGCATGTTCATCGTCCAGCGGCTCTGCCGCGCCTGGGGCATCGACCGCACCCCGGGCGCCCCCGGCAAAACGGTCTGGGCCGAACTGGCCGCGCCCGCATAGGACTTTCACTCTCTTCTCTCTTCCCTCTACAAGGCCCCCGGCGTACCTTGACGGCCAATCTGATAGATCGTCAGCTACGTGCGGTGAGGGGTGCTCAAGGTGCCGAACCGGAGAAGAAGGGCCGGCGCGCTGACGGCGGCGATGACGGTGGCGGGCGCGACGGTCCTGCTCACCGCCCCCGCCGCCCACGCGACCGTCGTCGACGTCAACTACGCCTGCGAGACGAAGATCGGCCCCAAGGGCGCCGTCTCGCCCGTCGACATCACCGCCGTCAAGAACGGCGGCTCGTACACGATCACCATGTCCTTCGAGAAGGGCGTCTCCGACAGCCCCGTCGAACTCCCGAAGGGCGTCATGACCCCGCGCGCCGACATCGTCGTCGGCGGCGCCGACAGCGGCAAGGTGCAGGTCAAGGGCGTGCCCAACACGGCCGCCATCCCGCCGAACACCCCGATCAGCATCGGCAAGCTGACGGGCACGTACACCCCGAGGAAGAGCGGCAAGGTCACCTTCACCGCCGGCGTCCTCACCGTCCACGCGCTCGGCATGGACGCGGCCGTCTGCACCCCCAAGAACAGCCCCAAGCCCGCCCTGGAGCTGGACGTCACCGCGGCCGGCGGCGCGGGCGGCGGCGACTCCGAGGGCACCGGCGGTTCCGGCGGCGGCGACTCCGGCGGCACGGGCACCCTGCCCAAGACCGGCCCGCTCGACTCGGCCGTCGCCCTCGGCACCCTCGGCGGCACCGTGCTGCTGACCGGCGCGGCCGGGGTGCTCTGGCTCACCCGGCGCACGGCACGCTGATGCGGACGGCGTGGGCCGGCTCCGGGGCCGCCGCGCTCGCCCTCCTCGGGGCGGTCGCGGCGGCCCCCGCGCCCGGCTGGACGGCGGCGCCCGCCGCGGGACGCCCGTACGTCTACCTGGAGGGCGCCGCCGGCAGCGTGCTCCAGGACACCCTGTCCGTCACCAACCCGGGCACCCGCCCGCTCACCGTCCGGCTCACCGGCCAGGGCGCCCCCGTCGCCTTCGCCGCCCGGACCGTCACCGTGCCCGCCAGGACCCGCGCGGACGTGCCCTTCGCGGTGACCGTCTCCGCCGACACCCCGCCCGGCGACCTGCGCGGCACCGTACGGGCCAGCGCCGCCGGACGCGAGACGGTCGTCCCGCTGCACCTGCGGGTCAGCGGGCCGCGGCTCGCCGCGCTCAGCGTCGAGGACGTCCGCGTCGACCGCTCCGGCACCCTGCACTACACGCTCGTCAACCGCGGCAACACGCTGCTCGCCCCGCGCCTGGCCGTCCGCGCCGACGGCGTCCTCGGCCGCCGGCTCGTCGACCGGCCCGAACGCCCGCTCCCGCTGACCCTGCGCCCCGGCGAGCGGGCCGCCCGCACCGAAGCCTGGCCCGACCCGCCCGCCCTGGACTCGGTCACCGTCCGTCTGACGGCCACCGCCCCGGGCGCCGCCCCCGCGACGGCCGCCGCGGACACCGTCCTCGCCTCCGCGGCGGGCGTGGGCTCCGCGGCCGCCGCCCTCCTCGGGGCGGCCGGCGCGACCGCGTACGCGATACGGAGGACCCGATGAGCCCGATGCGTACGGGGGCGGCCGCCGCCCTGCTCGCCGTGCTGCTGCTCGCCCTGCTGCCCACCGCCCCCGCGGCCGCCGGGCCCGCCGCGGCCGGTCCGAAGGTGGCGCTCTCGCAGAGCGAGGGCGGCAAGGGCGGCGAGCTCACCGTCAGCGGCTCCGGATGGAAGCCGGGCGCCCTGCTCATGCTGCTGATCTGCGGCCAGTCCGCGCCCGGCAAGGGCGTCATCGGCGGCACCAACTCCTGTGCCAACACCGAGGGCCGGGCCGCCACCGTCGACGCCAAGGGCGCCTTCAGCCAGAAGCTGCCGGTCGCAGAACCGCCCAAGCCCTGCCCCTGCGTGGTCCACGTGGCCGGGGTCACCGGTCAGCAGGACTCCGTGGACGTGGAGTTCACCGTCGCCGGGCACCCGACGGCGCCGCTGCCCGAGCCGTCCGGCACCGGCCGGCTCGCCGTGCTGGCCTCCGTACGGCTCGAAGGCTCCAGCGGCGTCCTCGTCTGGTTCGGCGCGCCCGCCCGCCGCGAGGTGGTCTTCACCGTCGGCAACCTCGGCCAGACCCCGCTGAAGGACCCGGTCTTCGAGGTCGGCAGCAGCCACGGGGTCTTCTCGCCGCAGTACGAGGAACGCCAGTGGCGCGGCACCCTGGAGCCCGGCCGCAAGGCCCTGATCAGGCTGCCCGTCGAGCTGACGGCGGGCGCCCACGGCGACTACCAGGTGTCCGTGCGCTACGGCGGCAAGGTGCTGGTCGAGCAGCCCTGGGGCGTCGGGCGCCCGTGGGGCGTCACGCTCTTCTGGCTGCTGCTCGCGGTGGTCGTCCCGGCCGGTCTCTTCCGCATCGGCATGGCGGTCGTCGACCGCACCCGCCCGGCGGCCCGGCGGCGGCAGCAGACGCAGCACCGGCACCGCGTGCCGGAGCGCGCCCCCGTGCCCGTACCGCGGGCGACCGCCGGGGACGACCGGCCGACCGCGGTGCTGCCGTGGTTCACCCCCCATTCCGCACCGTCAGAGAACAGTCCGACGACGAAGGGACAGTCGTGAGCACGACACGCACGACCCGGAGGACGCTCGCGGCGGGCGTCGCGCTGATGCTCGGCGGCGCGGGAATCCTGCTGACCGCGAGCCCCGCCCTGGCCGCCGAGGTCTCGTACAAGACCGAGTGCATCCCGCCCCCGATCTCCGGCCTCCCGCCGGTGCAGGGCACCACCACGGTGCAGATCACCGCGCCGGCCACGGCCAAGGTGGGCGACGAGGTCGAGGTGGTCTGGAAGACGGTCACGGCCGCTTCCAAGAACCCCGACGTGCTCGACCTGGACAAGGACACCGTGAAGCCGACCGGCACGATCAAGGTCGGCGGCGCGGCGAGCGGGACCCTGTCCATGGAGGGGCCGCGGCAGAACCCGCCGATCAAGAAGAACAGCCCGATGGTGCTGCCGGACATGAAGGGCAAGCTGAAGCTGGACAAGGCGGGCGAGATCACGCTGACGCCCGACAAGTACACGATCAACGTCTCCAAGCCGCTGTCGACGGACACGAAGTGCTCGCCGAAGGAGTCGGTCGGGGCCGCCGCCACCATCAAGGTGACGGACGGCGGCGGCTCCTCCGGCGGGTCCACGACGGGGGGCTCCACGACGACGGGGGGCTCGACGACCACCTCGGGCGGGTCCACCACGACCTCCGGTGGCTCGACGACCGCCTCGGGCGGGTCCACCACGACCTCCGGTGGCTCGACGACCGCCTCGGGCGGGACCACGACCACGTCCGGGGGCTCCACGACGAGCTCGGGCGGGTCCACGACCACCACCTCCGGCGGCTCCACCTCCACCTCCGGCGGGAGCACGGCCGGCGGTTCGACCACCGCCTCCGGCGGGAGCTCGGGCGGCGGGGGCGACCAGACGGACTTCCCGGGCAAGGAGGTCGCCGTCAAGCTGTCCTGCCAGTCGCCCGGGCCGAAGGCGGTCACCTCCAAGGTGACCATCAGCGCCCGGAAGAGCGGCGGCTCGTACCAGCTGACCGTCAAGACCGGGAAGGGCGTCATGACGAGCCCGGCCCCGCTGCCCAAGGGGGCGCTCACGCCCTCGATGGCGGTACGGGTCGGGGGCGCCGACAGCGGCACGGTGGCCGTGAAGGGCCCGGCGAACCCGGCCGCCGTGGCGGCCGGGGAGATGGTGTCGCTGACCGACATGACCGGCACCTACAAGCCGGGCGCCAGCGGCAAGGCGACGCTCAGCCCCGGTGACCTGACCATCACGGTGATGCTGGCCGGGTCGAAGATCGTCATCCCGTGCAAGGTCCAGGGCGCCTCCCCGGTCTCCCTGGAGCTGGACACGACCAAGCAGGCCGGTGGCGTGACCGGCGGCACCGGCGGCACCGGGGGCTCCGGCGGCGACGACCTCGCGCACACCGGCGCCGACGACGCCGGCGCGCTGCGCGCCCTCGCCCTGGTGGCGGGCACGGTGATCCTGCTGGGCGGCGCGGTCTTCACCTTCACGCCGTGGGCCAGGCTGCGGCGCTAGCGGGCGGCTGAGGACGGACGGGACGGAGAGGACCGCGGGAACGGCGGAGGGCCGCCGCACCGATGCGGTGCGGCGGCCCTCCGTGCGTGCGTGACCGGCGGGGTCAGTGCACGCTGCCCATGAGGCCCTGGACCTTCTTGCGGTACATGTAGATCGCGAATCCGGCGAGGACCGCCAGGGACGCTTCCATCGCGATGATCCCGGTGCCGTTCAGGTCCACACCGGCCAGCGACAGCAGACCCGTGGTGCAGTCACCGGCGGTGACCGCGAGGAACCAGACGCCCATCATCTGGGAGGCGTACTTCTGCGGGGCCATCTTCGTGGTGACGGAGAGGCCGACCGGGGAGAGGCACAGCTCACCGATGGTCTGGATCATGTAGATCGAGACGAGCCACATCGGGGAGACCTTGGTGCCGTCGCCCGCCATGTTCATCGGGACGATGAAGACGAAGAAGGACGCGCCGACCAGGACCAGGCCCATCGCGAACTTCACGATGGTGTTCGGCTCCTGGTTCTTGCGGGACAGCCACAGCCACAGCCAGGCGAAGACCGGGGCCAGCGCCATGACGAACAGCGGGTTCAGCGACTGGTACCAGGTGGCCGGGAAGCCGAGGCCGAAGACGGTGTCCGCGGTCTTGCTGTCGGCGAAGAGCGACAGGGTCGAGCCACCCTGGTCGTAGATCATCCAGAAGACGGCGGCGGCGACGAAGAACCAGATGTACCCGGACATCTTCGACTGCTCGGTCTTGTCGAGGTCCTTGTCGCGCTTGATGCGGACCAGGACGGCGATCGGGATGATCAGACCGGCGAGGGTGATCGGGACCAGGGCCCAGTTCAGGGTGTACATGCCGAGGGCGACGACCACGCCGTAGAAGACGGCGGCGGCGGCCACGACCAGGCAGACCTTGACCAGGACGCTCTTGCGCTCGGCGGCCGAGAGCGGGTTCGGGACGACGTTGCTCTTCGGGCTGAGGTTCTTGGTGCCGAGGAGGAACTGCAGCAGGCCGAGGCCCATGCCGACCGCGGCGAGCGCGAAGCCGAGGTGCCAGTTGACCTTCTCGCCGACGGTGCCGACGACGAAGGGCGCCACGAACGCACCGAGGTTGATGCCGATGTAGAAGAGCGTGAAGCCACCGTCACGGCGCGGGTCGTCCGGGCCGTCGTAGAGGTGGCCCACCATCGTGGAGATGTTGGCCTTCAGCAGACCGGAGCCGGCCGCGACCAGCGCCAGACCCGCGAAGAACGCGGCCTGGCCCGGGATCGCCAGCGAGGCGTGACCGGCCATGATGACGAAACCGGCGATGGCGACCGTCTTGCGGGCGCCCCAGACGCGGTCGCCGAACCAGCCGCCCGGCATGGCCATCAGGTAGACCATCGACACGTACACGGAGTAGATCGCCGTGGCCGTGGCGGCCGTCATGGCGAGGCCGCCACCCTGGCTGCCCGTGGCGGCGTCGGCGCCACCGGAGACCAGGTAGAGGACCAGGAGGGCCCGCATGCCGTAGTAGGAGAAGCGCTCCCACATCTCGGTCATGAAGAGGGTGGCCAGACCACGGGGGTGGCCGAAGAAGGTCTTCTCGGAACCGGGGGTTCCGGCGGAAGCCGTCGTCAGGCTGGACGCCATGTCGATCCTTGCTCTGTCGGGACGCGCGCTTCGTGAGCGTGGTGCGCCCGGTGGGGGAGGCCGGCACCGGCGAGGCGCGGTCGCACCTCCCCGGGATCCACGCCCTGACGCGTCATCGCGCCCAGGACCCGGCCCACAGGTCGTTCACTGTTCCCAAGGCTGCCGAGGCGATCCTTGTGCAGAAAAGAGACCCTTGGCGCACGAACACGGCCAAAGGTCCCCGATTACCGCTACAGAACTCTCGCCACCATACGACATGACAGTGTCGGATATGGAAGGACTTGAGAGATGGATCACAGGCGACTGCGGAACCAACTTCCTTCATTCGAAGGTCATCAGCAGGTTACGCGCCAAGATCCAGAGGCGTGACCCACGGCCGGTGGATCACGCCCCGGCACCGCCGCCGTGCGGACTACCATCACCCCATGACCCGTGTACTGCTCGCCGAGGACGACGCCTCCATCTCGGAACCGCTGGCCCGCGCCCTGCGGCGGGAGGGCTACGAGGTCGAGGTCAGGGAGGACGGTCCGACCGCGCTCGACGCCGGACTCCAGGGCGGGGTGGACCTGGTCGTGCTCGACCTGGGCCTGCCCGGCATGGACGGCCTGGAGGTCGCCCGCCGGCTGCGCGCCGAGGGCCACACGGTGCCGATCCTGGTCCTGACCGCCCGCGCCGACGAGGTCGACACGGTCGTCGGCCTCGACGCCGGCGCCGACGACTACGTCACCAAGCCCTTCCGGCTCGCCGAACTGCTGGCCCGGGTCCGGGCCCTGCTCCGGCGCGGCGCCACCGAGCCGGCCGTCGCCCCCACCACCCACGGGGTGCGGATCGACGTCGAGTCGCACCGCGCCTGGATGGGCGACGAGGAGCTCCAGCTCACCGCCAAGGAGTTCGACCTGCTGCGGGTGCTGGTCCGCGACGCCGGCCGGGTGGTCACCCGCGACCAGCTGATGCGCGAGGTCTGGGACACCACCTGGTGGTCCTCCACCAAGACCCTCGACATGCACATCTCCTGGCTCCGCAAGAAGCTCGGCGACGACGCGGCCAACCCCCGCTACATCGCCACGGTCCGGGGCGTCGGCTTCCGCTTCGAGAAGAGCTAGGCACCCGACTCCGTGCGCCGCCGCCTGATCAACTCCACGCTCGCCGTGGTGCTCGTCGTGATCGCCGTCTTCGGGGTCTCCCTGGTGATCGTCGAGTCCCGCACCATCTCCAACAGCGCCCAGGAGAGCGTGGACTCCGAGGCGCTGCGGATCGTCTCCATCGTCGACAGCCGGCTGATCGGCGGGGAGCCGGTCAACCCGGACATCCTGGCCGAGCAGAGCGGCGCCAAGCGCTACGCCCGGATCACCATCCCCGGCCGCGACCCCATCGAGATCGGCACCCGCCCGAGCGGCCAGGTCATCCACGGCCTGGCCGAGGGCGAGCGCGGCGAGACGGTCACCGTCGAGGAGGCCCGCTCGGTCGTCACCGACGAGGTCGCCCGCACCCTGATGATCATCGCGGGCGTGGCGCTGCTGTGCGTGGTGGCGGCGGTGCTGCTCGCCGTGCGGCAGGCGAACAAGCTGGCCTCGCCGCTCACGGACCTCGCCGAGACCGCCGAGCGGCTCGGCTCCGGCGACCCGCGCCCCCGGCACAAGCGGTACGGGGTGCCCGAGCTGGACCGGGTCGCGGACGTCCTGGACAACTCCGCCGAGCGGATCGCCCGGATGCTGACCGCCGAGCGCCGGCTCGCCGCCGACGCCTCCCACCAGCTCCGGACGCCGCTGACGGCCCTCTCCATGCGCCTGGAGGAGGTCGCCATGGCCGACGACCTCGACACGGTCCGGGAGGAGGCGACGATCGCGCTCACCCAGGTCGAGCGGCTGACCGACGTGGTCGAGCGGCTGCTCACCAACTCGCGCGACCCCCGTACGGGCTCCGCCGTCGCCTTCGACCTGGACGAGGTCATCAAGCAGCAGATCGCGGAGTGGCGCCCCGCCTACCGCAGCGCGGGCCGGGCCATCGTCCACTCCGGCAAGCAGCACATGCGGGCCGTGGGCACCCCGGGCGCGGTCGCCCAGGTTCTGGCGGCGCTCATCGAGAACTCGCTCATGCACGGCGGCGGCACGGTCGCGCTGCGCACCCGGGTCACCGGCAACCAGTCCGTGATCGAGGTCACCGACGAGGGACCGGGCGTCCCCGCCGAGCTCGGGGCGCGGATCTTCGAGCGGGCGGTCAGCGGGCGCAGCTCCACGGGCATCGGCCTCGCGGTCGCCCGGGACCTCGCCGAGGCCGACGGCGGGCGTCTGGAGCTGCTGCAGCAGCAGCCGCCGGTCTTCGCCCTCTTCCTCAGCCGCGAGGTCCGCAGCCGGTCGGAGCAGGACGAGGAGCGCCCGGTCCGCTGAGCGGAGCCGGGCGCGGGTGCGTATCGGGGCGGGCGGGAACGGGCGGGATCAGACCCGGTCGGGCTGCTTGCGCGAGCCCTGGCGGGGGGCCTGCTCCAGGAACGATTCGGCGGTCTGGACCGCCTCCTTCGCGGGCAGCGCCTTGAAGACCCAGGTCCGGTACGACCAGAAGCGGAACAGCGTCGCGACGCCGATGCCGAAGAACTTGAAGAAGTTGCTCGCGAGCGGGGTGTCCCAGCCGAAGCCGTACGTCGCGGCGTAGAGCACGCCGTTCTCGATCACCATGCCGACCAGGCTGAACAGCAGGAACAGGGTCAGTTCCTTGGTCCGCCCGGACTTGTCGCGGTCGCGGTACGTGAAGTAGCGGAACCCCACGTAGTTGAAGGCGATCGCCACGACCGTGGCGATGATGCTCGCCCGGACCACCGGGAGCTCGGTGAGGTGGCGGACCAGGTTGAAGACGGCCAGGTTCACCAGGACGCCCAGTCCGCCGACCACGCCGAACTTGGCTACCTCGCGGACGAGCCGGTCCACTCGCATGCGCAGCGCGCCGGGTTCACTCATCGTGATGGCTCTGTCCCGTCCGTCTCGGATGTGTTCCGGCCGACGCCCGGACGGCGTCAACCAAACCATGCTAACCAGCCCTCCTGTCACCCGCCTGTGTTGCTCGCGATCTGTAGGCGAACCCACTCCGGGCTGTGACAAAACACAGCCGGACGAGTGTCCGGAACTTGTGCGGATACCCTAAGAGGGTGACGTTCCCGGTAGTCGGCATGGTCGGTGGCGGTCAGCTCGCCCGTATGACCCACGAGGCGGGCATCCCCCTCGGCATCAAGTTCAAGCTGCTCAGTGACACCCCGCAGGACTCGGCGGCCCAGGTGGTGAGCGAGGTCGTCATCGGCGACTATCGCGACCTGGACACGCTGCGTGACTTCGCGCGCGGCTGCGACGTGATCACCTTCGATCACGAGCACGTGCCCGCGGAGCACCTGGCGGCCCTGGAGGCGGACGGCATCGTCGTCCGCCCAGGCCGTGCGGCCCTCGCGCACGCCCAGGACAAGGGGGTGATGCGGGCGAGGCTCGACGAGATCGGCGCGCCCAGTCCGCGGCACCGCCTGGTCGCGGACCCGGCCGACGCGGCGGCCTTCGCCGCCGAGGGCGACGGCTTCCCGATCATCCTGAAGACCGTGCGCGGCGGCTACGACGGCAAGGGCGTCTGGTTCGTGCGCTCCGAGGCGGACGCCCACGACGCGTTCCGCGCGGGCGTGGCCGTGCTCGCGGAGGAGAAGGTCGACTTCGCGCGCGAGCTCGCCGCGAACATCGTCCGCTCCCCGCACGGGCAGGCCGTCGCCTACCCGGTCGTGGAGTCCCGTCAGGTCGACGGGGTCTGCGACACGGTGATCGCGCCCGCCCCCGGCCTCTCCGACGAGCTGGCGGGCCAGGCGCAGGAGCTGGCCCTCCGCATCGCCAAGGAGCTGGACGTCGTCGGACACCTGGCCGTCGAGCTCTTCGAGACGGTCGACGCCGAGGGCACGCACCGCATCCTCGTCAACGAGCTCGCCATGCGCCCGCACAACTCCGGCCACTGGACCCAGGACGGCGCGGTCACCTCGCAGTTCGCCAACCACGTCCGGGCCGTGCTGGACCTTCCGCTGGGCGACCCGCGCCCCCGCGCGAAGTGGACCGTGATGTGCAATGTTCTCGGTGGCGACTTCCCGGACATGTACTCCGCGTACCTGCACTGCATGGCCAGGGACCCGCAGCTGAAGATCCACATGTACGGCAAGGACGTGAAGCCCGGTCGCAAGGTGGGCCACGTCAACACCTACGGCGACGACCTGGACGAGGTGCTGGAGCGCGCCCGTCACGCCGCCGACTACCTGCGAGGAACGATCGTTGAGTAATCCGCTCATTGGCATCGTCATGGGGTCCGACTCGGACTGGCCCGTCATGGAGGCCGCCGCGCAGGCCCTGGACGAGTTCGAGATCGCGTACGAGGTCGACGTCGTCTCCGCGCACCGCATGCCGCGCGAGATGATCGCGTACGGCGAGCAGGCGGCCGAGCGCGGCCTGAAGGCGGTCATCGCGGGCGCGGGCGGCGCGGCGCACCTGCCGGGCATGCTCGCCTCGGTGACCCCGCTCCCGGTGATCGGCGTCCCCGTCCCGCTGAAGTACCTCGACGGCATGGACTCGCTGCTCTCCATCGTGCAGATGCCGGCCGGCGTCCCGGTCGCCACCGTCTCGGTCGGCGGCGCCCGCAACGCGGGTCTCCTCGCGGCCCGCATCCTCGCCACGCACGACCCCGAGCTGCTCGCCCGCATGCGGGACTTCCAGCAGGAGCTGAACGACCAGGCGACCGAGAAGGGCAAGCGGCTGCGGGCCAAGGTCGAGGGCGCGGAGTCCTTCGGGTTCGCCCGATGAGCGCGGCCGACCGCCTCGCGGAGGCGCGGGAACTCCTCGCCTCCGCACCCGTCGTCGACGGCCACAACGACCTGCCCTGGGCGCTGCGCGAGCAGTGCGGCTACGACCTCGACCGGCTGGACATCGCCGGCGACCAGAGCGGTTCGCTCCACACCGACCTGGCCCGGATGCGGGCCGGCGGCGTCGGCGCCCAGTTCTGGTCGGTGTACGTGCCCGGCCGGATGACCGGCGACGCCGCGGTGAGCGCGACCCTGGAGCAGATCGACGTCGTCGACCAGCTCCTCGCCCGCTACCCGGCGGACCTCGCGCCGGCGCTCGTCGCCGACGACATCGAGACGGCCCGCAAGGAGGGCCGGATCGCCTCCCTCAAGGGCGCCGAGGGCGGCCACTCGATCAACAACTCCCTCGCCACCCTGCGCGCCCTGCACACCCTGGGCGTGCGGTACATGACGCTCACCCACAACGAGAACAACGACTGGGCGGACTCGGCCACCGACGAGCCCCGGCACGGCGGCCTGACCGCCTTCGGCCGCGAGGTCGTCCGCGAGATGAACCGCAGCGGCATGCTGGTCGACCTCTCGCACGTCGCCGCCACCACCATGCGCGACGCGCTGGACACCACCGCGGCGCCGGTGATCTTCTCGCACTCCTCCTCCCGCGCGGTCTGCGACCACCCGCGGAACGTCCCGGACGACGTCCTGGAGCGGCTGCCCGCCAACGGGGGCGTGGCGATGGCCACCTTCGTGCCGAAGTTCATCCTCCCCGCCGCCGTCGAGTGGACCGCCCTGGCCGACGACAACCTGCGCGCCCACGGCTTCGACCACCTCGACACCACCCCGGAGGCGATGGAGATCCACCGTGCCTTCGAGGCGGGCACCCCGCGGCCGATCGCGACGGCCGCCACGGTCGCCGACCACCTCGACCACATGCGCGAGGTCGCGGGCATCGACCACATCGGGATCGGCGGCGACTACGACGGCACCGCCTTCACCCCGGCCGGCCTCGACGACGTCGCCGGCTACCCCAACCTGGTCGCGGAGCTCCTCACCCGCGGCTGGTCGCACCAGGACCTGGCCAAGCTGACCTGGTCCAACGCGGTACGGGTGCTGCGCGACGCGGAAGCGGTCGCGCGCGAGCAGCGGGCGCTGCGGGGCCCGTCCGTGGCGACGATCGAGTCCCTGGACGCGTAACGCGTACGCGGAGCACGTCACGCGCACCGGAGGGCCCCGTCGCCGACGGGGCCCTCCGTCGTGCCCGGCTCCCCGCCCCGTCCCCGTCGCTCGAACGGAGCATCCCACCGCGCCCGCCCCCGCGGCCGGTGGCACGGTGGCCGTACTGCCCAGTAGTACGGAGTTGATTCACCCATGGCAGATCTGCTCGACGAGCCCACCACCCTGACGTTCACCGTCGCCCACGCCGCGTCCGCGGGCGACCAGGATCCCCCCGAACATCCCCGGCCCCTCGACGAGTCGACCCGTGCGCGCGCCCTGCTCGCGGCGCAGCCGGTCGTCGAGGGGCACGCGGAACCGCCCCGCGCGCTCGACCCGGACGACCTCCCGCCGGTCCGGGCGCCCGAGGCGGGAGCCCAACTCTGGTCGCTGCGCGTGGGCGCGGACGAGGGCGTGCCCGGCACCCTGCGCCGGATCGACGCGATCCGCGCGCTGGTGGCCGCCTTCCCCGAGGAGCTGCGCCTGACGCACACCACGTCGGAGATGGCCCACGCCCGCAACTGCGGCCGGGTCGCCGCCCTCCTGGGGACGGTGAGCTGGGAGGCGGTCGGCGGTTCGGTCGCCGTCCTCCGGGCGTACCACGCGCTCGGCGCACGGGCCGTCGGCCTCACCCGCTTCGACCGCTTCGCCCGCGAGGCGGTGCGCGAGATGAACCGCCTCGGCCTCACCGTGGACCTCACGGGGGCCGACCCCGACACCATCCGGCAGACCCTCGCGGTGGGACGGGCCCCGGTCGTGCTCACCCGCGCGGAGCCCGACGCCATGCCGGACGACGTGCTGCGCCTCCTCGGCGAGAACGGCGGCGTCTGCATGGTCCCGGTCACGCCGGACGCGGCGGCCACGGCCGACGCCCTGGACCGCCTGCGCGGCCTCGCGGGCCCCGGGGCGACCGGCCTCTCCCACGCGACCGACCCGGCCACGGGCTACGTCCCGCTCTTCGCGGAGCTGCTCCGCCGGGCGTGGCCGGCCCAGGAGCTGGTGGCCCTGTCCCACGGCAACGCGACCCGCGTCCTGCGCGAAACGGAGTTCCACGCGAGAACGACCCGGCTGAAGGCCGCCTGAGGGCCGCCCGAGGACGCCCGAGAACGGACCGGGGCCCGACCGCACCAGCGGTCGGGCCCCGGCCCGTACGTGCCTCGTCGCGGACTTCCGTCGCGGTTCAGGCGCGCGGGCGTCCCATCGCGCGGTACGACCAGCCGGCCTCGCGCCACCGCTGCGGGTCCAGCGCGTTGCGCCCGTCCAGGATCACCGGCGACGACACGAGCTCCGCCAGCTCCGCCGGGTCCACCGCGTCCCGGAACTCCCGCCACTCGGTCAGGTGCAGCACCACGTCCGCCCCCCGGACCGCCTCGGCGACCGAGTCCGCGTACCCCAGCGTGGGGAAGAGGCGGCGGGCATTGGCCATGCCCTTGGGGTCGTAGACGGTGACCTGGCCGCCCTGGAGGTGGATCTGGCCCGCCACGTTCAGCGCGGGCGAGTCGCGCACGTCGTCCGAGTCCGGCTTGAAGGTCGCGCCCAGCACCGCCACCCGCTTGCCCAGGAAGCCCCCGCCCAGCGCCTCGCGCGCCATCTCCACCATGGAGGCGCGGCGCCGCATGTTGATCGAGTCGATCTCGCGCAGGAAGGTCAGCGCCTGGTCCGCGCCCAGCTCGCCGGCGCGCGCCATGAAGGCCCGGATGTCCTTGGGCAGGCAGCCGCCGCCGAAGCCGATGCCGGCCCGCAGGAACTTGTTGCCGATCCGCTCGTCGTGCCCGATCGCCTCGGCCAGCTTGGCGACGTCGCCGCCGGCCGCCTCGCAGACCTCGGCCATCGCGTTGATGAAGGAGATCTTCGTGGCGAGGAAGGAGTTCGCGGAGGTCTTCACCAGCTCGGCGGTGGGGTAGTCGGTCACCACGAAGGGCGAGCCCTCCGCGACCGGCACCGCGTACACCGTGCGGAGCAGCTTCTCGGCCCGCTCGCCGCCCGCGCCCTCGGTGACGCCGACCACGATCCGGTCCGGGTGCAGGGTGTCCTGCACGGCGAAGCCCTCGCGCAGGAACTCGGGGTTCCAGGCCAGCTCGACGCCCTCGGGCAGCAGCCCGGCGAGCCGCTGGGCCGAGCCGACGGGCACGGTCGACTTGCCGACGACGAGCGCGCCCTCGCGCACCACGCCGGACAGCGAGGAGAAGGCGGCGTCGACGTACGACATGTCGCAGGCGTACTCGCCGTGCTTCTGCGGGGTGTTCACGCAGACGAAGTGGACGTCGCCGAACGCGCCGACCTCCTCCCAGGAGGTGGTGAACCGCAGCCGCCCGCTGGAGCCCTCGATGCCCTCGACGTGACGGGCGAGCAGTTCCTCCAGGCCCGGCTCGTACATCGGCACCCGGCCGGAGGCGAGCAGTTCGATCTTCTCGGGCACGACGTCGAGCCCGAGCACCTCGAAGCCGAGCTCAGCCATGGCCGCGGCGTGGGTGGCGCCGAGGTATCCGGTGCCGATCACGGTGATCTTGAGGGCCATGCGGGACTCCCTGTGCGTACGGGCGGGAAATGCGTGCCCGAGCATAGTCGGGGCCTGGATCGAGGCCGGGTCACGCCCTACGCTTTGGGTTACTTAACGGTAGTTAGCAAGCGTGGAAGCGAGTGAGCTGAGCATGGCGTCCGGGAAGAACAACACCCCCGATTTCGACCTGTATCGCCCGTCGGAGGAGCACGACATGCTCCGTGAGACGGTCCGTGCGCTGGCGGAGGCGAAGATCGCGCCGTTCGCCGCGGCGGTGGACGAGGAGGGCCGGTTCCCCCAGGAGGCCCTGGACGCGCTGGTCGCGGCCGACCTGCACGCCGTCCACGTCCCCGAGAGCTACGGCGGCGCCGGCGCCGACGCGCTGGCCACCGTGATCGTGATCGAGGAGGTCGCCCGCGCCTGCGGCTCCTCCTCCCTGATCCCCGCGGTCAACAAGCTGGGCTCGCTCCCGGTCATGCTCTCCGGCTCCGAGGAGCTCAAGGCCAGGTACCTCGGCCCGCTCGCCAAGGGCGACGCGATGTTCTCCTACGCCCTGTCCGAGCCCGACGCCGGCTCCGACGCCGCCGGCATGAAGACCCGCGCCGTCCGCGACGGCGACTTCTGGGTCCTCAACGGCGTCAAGCGCTGGATCACCAACGCCGGCGTCTCCGAGTACTACACCGTCATGGCCGTCACCGACCCCGACAAGCGCTCCAAGGGCATCAGCGCCTTCGTCGTCGAGAAGTCCGACGAAGGCGTCTCCTTCGGCGCCCCCGAGAAGAAGCTCGGCATCAAGGGCTCCCCCACCCGCGAGGTCTACCTCGACAACGTCCGCATCCCCGCCGACCGCATGATCGGCGACGAGGGCACCGGCTTCGCCACCGCCATGAAGACCCTCGACCACACCCGCATCACCATCGCCGCCCAGGCCATCGGCATCGCCCAGGGCGCCCTCGACTACGCCAAGGGCTACGTCAAGGAACGCAAGCAGTTCGGCAAGCCCATCGCCGACTTCCAGGGCATCCAGTTCATGCTCGCCGACATGGCCATGAAGCTCGAAGCCGCCCGCCAGCTCACCTACGCCGCCGCCGCCAAGTCCGAACGGCTCGACGGCGACCTCACCTTCTTCGGCGCCGCCGCCAAGTGCTTCGCCTCCGACGTCGCCATGGAGGTCACCACCGACGCCGTCCAGCTCCTCGGCGGCTACGGCTACACCCGCGACTACCCCGTCGAACGCATGATGCGCGACGCCAAGATCACCCAGATCTACGAAGGCACCAACCAGGTCCAGCGCATCGTCATGGCCCGCAACCTCCCGTAGCGGAGGCGCGCGAGCCGGTCACGGTCACCGGTCCGAGGTGACCGTGACCGGCTCGTCGTTGCGGATCTGCTCGACCAGCTGCTTCACCTTCGGCATGTCCCAGCGCAGGGAGTTCTGCGGGGCGCTGCCGCTGATCGGCATGTTCATGGACTTGCCGTCGCCGCCGCTGATGCCCTTCATGGCGAAGAACATCTTCCCCAGGTCGTACAGCGACATGTCCTTGTCGACGATCAGGGTGTCCAGCCCCGCGCCCAGCGTCGGGTACAGCGCGAACGGGTTGAGGATCGTGCCCGGCGTGGCCGCCTGGTTGGCGAGCGCCGACAGGAACTTCTGCTGGTTCTTCGTGCGCGCCAGGTCCGACTCGGCGAAGGCGTAGCGGGTCCGGACGAAGGCCAGCGCCTGCTCGCCGTCGAGGGTCTGCGTGCCGGCCTGGAAGTTCGCGCCGGACTTCTTGTCCTTGAAGCCCTTCTCGATGTTCAGCTCGACCCCGCCGAGCGCGTCCACGATGTTCGCGAAGCCGGCGAAGCCGATCTCCGCGTAGTGGTCGATGCGCAGGCCGGTGTTGAACTCCACCGTGCGGACCAGCAGTTCGGGGCCGTCCATGGCGTACGCCGCGTTCAGCTTGGAGCCGCCGCGCTCGCCGTACTTCTTGCCGGACTCCGAGCCCACGAAGGACGGGATGGTCACCCAGGAGTCACGGGGCAGCGAGACCATCGTGTTCCCGCTGGAGCAGGCCGCGAGGATCATCATCGAGTCGGTCCGCTTGCCCTCGGCGGAGCCGGTGTGGAGCTTCTTCTTCTCCTCGGCCGACATGCCCTCACGGCTGTCGGAGCCGACGATCAGGTACGTGGTGCAGTCGCCCTCGGACGGGCGCTCGATGACCTTGGCCAGGTCGACCTCGTTGCGCATCCGCGAGCTGGCCCACGCGTAGGTGCCGACGCTCCAGCCGACCACGGCGACGGCCAGCACGATCGAACCGATCTTGATCCGGCGGCGCCAGTCGGGCCGGGCCGCGGGACCGCCCGGACGGGGGGCGTACTGCGGCGGTACGGTGCCCTGGCCGCCACCGCCCCGGCCGCCGCCCTGCGGGGCGCCGTACACCTGGGCGTCGCCGTAGCCCGAGTCGTAGCCCTGGCCCTGCGCCTGAGTGAAGCTCGGGTTGTAACCCTGGTCGTAGCCCTGGTCGTACCCCTGGCCCTGGCCCTGGCCGTACTGCGGCTGCCGCTGCCGCTGCTGGTACGGCTGCTGCGGCTGCTGCGGGGGGACCTGCGGGCGCTGCACGTGGCGCATCCGGCGGGGTCCCTCGGGCTGGGCGTCGGGCCAGTCATTCATGTGGACCAGTCTGCCGTCCGGCCCGGCCGCGCCGACAGGGCGGGTGGGGAATCGGGTCGGCGCTGTTGCCAAGCTGATGCAAACCGGACCGTGCCGGGACCGGCGTACGGACCAGGCATAAGGTAGAGGGCATGACAGATCAGGGCGACATCCCGGGCAAGCCCACCTCGGCGTCCCGCACCACGCTGAGCCACATCATGACCAGCCACGACACCAACCTCCTGGGCACGGTGCACGGCGGCGTGATCATGAAGCTGGTGGACGACGCCGCGGGCGCCGTCGCCGGCCGCCACTCGGGCGGGCCCGCCGTCACCGCCTCCATGGACGAGATGGCCTTCCTGGAACCGGTCCGGGTCGGCGACCTCCTCCACGTGAAGGCCCAGGTCAACTGGACCGGCCGGTCCTCCATGGAGGTCGGCGTCCGGGTCATGGCCGAGCGCTGGAACGAGTCCACGCCCGCCACCCAGGTCGGCTCCGCCTACCTCGTCTTCGCGGCCGTGGACGGCGACGGCAAGCCCCGCGCGGTCCCGCCGGTCATCCCCGAGACCGAGCGCGACAACCGCCGCTACCAGGAAGCCCAGATCCGTCGCACCCACCGACTGGCCCGCCGCCGCGCGATCAAGGAGCTGCGGGAGCGCCGCGCGGCGGAGGGCTACGAGGAGTAGGAGCGCCGCTCCGCGCCCGTCACGGGCACACCACCTGGTCCCCCCGCACCGCCTCGAACTGCCCCGACTGCGCCTCGCGCGCCCTGACCGCCGCGACGCCCTTGTAGTCCGCTCCCACGGTGACCCGCAGCGTCCCGCCCTGCCCGGGCACGGGGCGCAGTTCGGCGCCCGGCAGGGCCGCCGCCAGCGACCGGGCCGAGCGGTCCCAGCGGGGGTCGAACTCGACGAGGGTCCGCCCCCGTTCCTGCCCGGACCCGGTCCGCGGCTCCCGCGTCGTGTCGAAGCCGCTCGCCCGCAGCGCCGCGTCGACCCGCCCGCCGAGCCCGTCCGTCCGGGTCCCGTTGTAGACCTGCACCCGGATCGTCTTCGGCGCGACCCCCACGTCGACCGGCCGCGGGCCCTTGGCGGCCGCCGGCTGCGGGGCGAGCGGGCGGTCCTCGCGCAGCGACTCGAAGAGCTTCTGCGCCTTGTTCGCGTCCCACTTCACGGTGGAGCCGATCCCCTTCACCGGGAAGCTCATGTCGCCGATCGGCACGGACACGAACTCCGAGGAGGCCGGGGTGAAGCCGCGCATCGCCTTGGAGAGCGCCAGCATCTGATCCGTACCGAAGCCCTGGTCGGCCCGGACCGAGCTCAGCGCGGTCGTGGCGACCTCCCGGAACCGCACCGGGTTGAGCAGCACCCCGCCGCTGGTCAGCCGGTCGATGAGGGCCGCGAGGAACTTCTGCTGGCGCTGCATCCGCCCGAGGTCCGCGGCCCCCGTCGACATGGCGGGAGCGCACGTACTGCAGCGCCTGCCCGCCGTCGAGTTCATGTGGGCCGGCCGGCAGGTCGAGCCCGGTGTACGTGTCCTTCATCGGCTTGGCGGTGCAGATCTGCACCCCGCCCACCGCGTCGACCGTCTTCATGAAGCTGGTGAAGTCGACCTCCAGGTAGTGGTCGATCTTGACCCCGGTCATCGACTCGACGGTCCGCACGGTCAGCCCGGGCCCGCCCTCCGCGTACGCGGCGTTCAGCTTCACGGGGTGCGCGTGGTGGTGCCGGCCGGTGGTCAGGTCGGTGTGCTCGGGCATCTCGGCGTACGAGTCGCGGGGCAGCGACACGACGCTCGCCCGCTCCCGGTCCTCGGAGATGTGCACGATCATCACGGTGTCCGTGCAGTGGCAGGGGGCGCCGCCGAGCCGGTACTTCGCCCGCTCCTCCGGGGTGATCCGGTCCCGGCCGTCGGTGCCGACGAGCAGCACGTTCATCCCGTTCCCGGCCTGCGGGCGGTTCTTCATGTCCTTGAAGGGGTCGACCCGGGTGATGCCGGTGTCCAGGCCCGTCACGACGGCATGCCCGATCCCCCCGGCGGCGAGCACGACCACGGAGAGCGTGGTCGCCATCCGCATCCCCCACCTCGGCCGCCTCGGCCTCCTCCGCTTCCCCGACGGCCGCCTGCGGGCGGGCACGGGGCGGGCGGCGGGCCGGGGACGGGGCGTGCGGGGCGGTGGGGGCACCGGGGGACACCTCCGCGGGTGTGACAAGGGGGAACCGTGTAGCACCGTAGGCCCATACGATCAGCGCCACCCGGAAGGCCTCCGGCGGCACGCGCCGCTATCACTCGTTCGGGGTAACGTGGCGGGCGATGAACGCCAAGCCCCCCGTCTCCGTGATCATGCCGGTCCTCAACGAGGAGCGGCATCTGCGCAGCTCGGTCCGTCACATACTCGAGCAGGAGTACGGCGGCGAGATGGAGGTGGTGATCGCGCTCGGCCCGTCCACGGACCGCACCGACGAGATCGCCGCCGCGCTGGTACGCGAAGACCCGCGGGTCCGCACCGTGCCGAACCCCACCGGCCGCACCCCCGCCGCGCTCAACGCGGCCATCGAGGCCTCCCGTCACCCGATCGTGGTGCGCGTCGACGGCCACGGCATGCTGTCGCCGGACTACATCGCTACGGCCGTCCGGCTCCTGGAGGAGACCGGCGCCCAGAACGTCGGCGGCATCATGCACGCCGAGGGCGAGAACGCCTGGGAGGACGCGGTCGCCGCCGCGATGACCTCGAAGATCGGCGTGGGCAACGCGGCCTTCCACACGGGCGGCGCCGCGGGCCCGGCCGAGACCGTGTACCTGGGCGTCTTCCGCCGCGAGGCGCTGGAGCGGGCGGGCGGCTACAACGTGGAGTTCATCCGCGCCCAGGACTGGGAGCTGAACTTCCGCATCCGCGAGGCCGGCGGCCTGATCTGGTTCTCGCCCCAGCTGCGCGTCCAGTACCGCCCCCGGCCGTCGGTGCGGGCGCTGGCGAAGCAGTACAAGGACTACGGCCGCTGGCGGCACGTCGTGGCCCGCTACCACCAGGGCTCCATCAACCTGCGCTACCTGGCGCCGCCGACCGCCGTCTGCGCCATCGCGGCGGGCCTGGTCGTGGGCGCCGCGCTCACCCCGCTCGGCTTCGTGATCCCGGCCGGCTACCTGGCGGCCATCGCCGCGGGCTCCGTCCCGGCGGGCAAGGGCCTGTCCCTGAAGGCCCGGCTGCGGATCCCCGTGGCGCTGGCGACCATGCACATGTCGTGGGGGTACGGCTTCCTCACCAGCCCGCGCTCGCTGGCGCGCAAGGTCATCGCGAGCCGGCGGCCCGCGATGACGCCCGAGACGGTCTGAGACGGACCGGGACCGATCGGGGCGGTCCGAGACGGTCCGAGACGGTCCGAGGCGGTCCGAGGAGGACCGAGACGGTCCGAGGCGACCGGGTGATACGAGAACGGCCGGGCCCCTCCTGGGGGCCCGGCCGTCGTCGTTCAGCGCGCGGGCGTCAGCTCTTGCCGTCCCACTTGTAGACCGAGTAGACGTCCATGCACGCCACCTTGTCGTCGGCGCCCTGGGGCAGGTCGCCCGCCGCGATCCTCGGCTTCTTGTACGTGGTGCCCTCACGCCAGTCCGAGCCGATGACCAGGGTGATGCCCTCGGCCTTCGCGTCGGAGCGCACCGCCGCGTCCGGCAGGCCCAGCGCCTTGGCCAGGGAGGCCGCGTTCGCCTTGCCCTGGTCGCCGGCGGCCTTCGGGTAGAGGACCACGCTGTCCTTGCGGGGCTCCGCGCTCCGCGAGGACTCGGCCTGGCCGAAGCCCTTGCCGCGCAGGTGCTCGGCCATCGTGCCGGCCCGGCCCTCGGTGGCCGCCTCGCCGTCGCCCGCGGTGCCGTTGACGACCGTGACCTTGAAGGAGCCGGGCTCCTCGGCGGTGGCCTTCGGCTTCGTCGGGGTCGAGGAGTTCGGCTTGCCGGGGGCCGCGTCGCCGTTCTTGTCGAAGGCGACGTCGTCGCGGAGCATGGCCCACATCTTGTCGGCGGCGCTCTGCACCATGACCAGCTTGTCCTTGTTCTGCGACCACTCGACCGTCGGCACCGTCGCCGTCGTGAGCCGGTCCACCTTCACGTTCTTCAGCTGCATCGACAGGTCGAAGAGCTTCTTCACGGTGCCGATCTCGTCGGACACCTGGAACGCCTTGGTCGCCGTCTCGGCGAGGCCCATGAGACGGCCGGTGTCGGTCCAGGCGTTCTGCCCCTGGAGCTTCTTCATCAGGCCGTTCATGTACATGTGCTGGGCCTTGGCGCGGCCCTGGTCGTTGCCCCAGGCGTGCCGGGTGCGCAGCCACTGGAGGGCCTGCTCGCCCTGGACCTCGGTGGTGCCCTTGGGGATCTTGAGGCCCGAGCCGCCGTGCACGAGCTTGGTCGACCGGTCCCAGACACCGGTCTTCACGCACACCGGGACGCCGCCGACCTCGTCGGCCATCGACACCACACCGGCGAAGTCGATCATCATCCAGTGGTCGATGTAGACCCCGGTGAGCTTCTCCCAGGTGGTGAGGGTGCAGCCGGGACCGCCGCGGGCGAGGGTCTCGTTGATGGGCGAGCTGGTGGTGGCGGCGTAGCTCTTGCCGTCCTCGCCCTTGCACTCGGGGATGGGGACGATCGTGTCGCGCGGTATGGAGACGATCGAGGCGTTCTTCCGGTCCGCCGAGACGTGCAGCAGCATCTGGACGTCGGCGAGGGCGGCGCGGTCGCGGTCGTCCTTGCCGCCGCCGAGGGCCACGTTCTTGGCGTCGGCCCGGCTGTCCGAGCCGATCAGGAGGATGTTCAGCGGGGTGTCGCCCAGTGCGTTGGGCGAGCCCTTCTTCACGCCGCTCTCGCCGCCGGAGCGGCCGCCGGAGCGGATGTTGCCGTTGAGGTGCTCGTAGTACAGGTATCCGGCGCCGGCCGTCCCGAGTATCAGCAGCGACAGGGTCGCCGCCACCCAGCGCAGCACCTTGCGCTTGCCGGACTTCTTGGCGCGCCGGCGCGGGCCGCCGCGGCGGTGACCGGAGCGGCCGCCGCCCTTGCCCCCGTCGCCGCCGTCACCGTCGCCGGAACCGCCGCCCGCGCGACGGGACCGGGGCACGCCGGCACCCCGGCCGGCCTCCCCGTCACCGTCGGCGGTGCGGACGGTGCCGCCGGCCCCGGCGTCACCGCCGTCACCGTCCGCACCGTCGTAGAGACTCTCGTCCCAGCCCAAGTCGCGGGCGTGCGGGGCGCGTTCTCGCGCCCCCTCCCGTCGCACGCTGCTCTTTCCCACCCCAGGTCTCCTCGTCCTTCAGGCGCGGCCCAGGACCGGATGAGTCCCGGTCACTTGGCGCACACCTGCTTGTCTGCCGTCTGCGCACCCTCCGGCGCCTTCGCCGGTCCGGTGAGGGGCACCCCCGCGCCCTTGAAGTCCGCGCCGAGGACGAGCGTCATGGGCTCGCGCTCCCCGGCGTCCTGCGTGCCCGGCTTGAGAGCCGAGGCGGGCAGACCCATCAGGTCCGCCAGCTTGCGGGCCTGATCGGCCTGGTTCGGTGCGTAGGTGAGCGTGGTCGCGGCCGCCTTCTCGGGGGCGTTGCTCTTGTTGGTCGACCGCGTCACGCCGTGCTCGTTCTGCAGCCAGTTGATGGTGGACTGCGCCGCGCCGCGGACGCCGCTGCCGTTGTAGACGTCGACGCGGACCTCACGGGCGGTGGAGCGCGCGCCCTTGAGCAGTGCGGCCTGGGCCTGCGCCTGGGAGTTCTTGGCGTCCGTCTGCTTCTTCTTCACCTCGGTGAGCGAGGTGTCGGACTGCATCATCGCGAAGAGCTCCGGGGCCTTCACCGGGTCGGGGACGACCGTGATCGGCTTGGGCTCGGCCGGGTTGTCGATGACCGGCATGGTCAGGAACGTGATGTTCTTGGTGTCGATCTTGGCGAGTTCCAGGGCCAGGGACTTGAGCTTGGAGATGCTCCCTATCCCGGTGTCGACGGTGAGCGCGTTGGTCGCGGCGTCGGCGAGGTCGTACAGCTTGGTCGGGGACGTGAGCGTGTCGTCCGACTTCATCTGCCGGATCATCGAGCTGAGGAACTGCTGCTGGACCTTCATGCGGTCCAGGTCGCTCTCGTTGCCGAAGCTGTGCCGGGTGCGGACGAAGGCGAGGGCCTGCTCGCCCATGATGGTCGACTCGCCCTCGGGCAGCTTGAGGTGCGACTTGGGGTCGTTCACCGGTTTCGCCAGGCACACCTTCACGCCGCCGACGGCCGTCGTCATCTCCTTGACGGCGTTGAAGTCGGCCATCATGAAGTGGTCGACGGTGAGACCGGTGATCTCCTTGACGGTCCGCATGGTGCAGCCGGGGTCGCGGTCGGACTGGCCGAGGCTGACGTTGAAGCGCTCGTTCGACTGGCCGGGGATCTTCTTGACGGAGCCGTCGGGCTGCTTCGTCTCGCACTGGGGGATGTCGATCACCAGGTCGCGCGGGATGGACATCGCCGTGGCGTTGGTCCGGTCCTTGGAGACGTGGAAGAGGATCGTGGTGTCCGCGTGGCCGGGGCTGTTCTTGTCGCCGTAGCCCGCGTTGCCCTCGCCGGTCCGCTTGTCGGTGCCGATGAGCAGGATGTTGAAGGCCTGGTCGTCGCGGAAGCCGCCGGTGCCCGCGCCGGCCACGTCGACGGTCTTGATGTTCCCGTCGAAGTGGTTGTACAGCGCGTAGGCCCCCGCGGCGCCGCCGACGAGCACGAAGGCCATCGTGCCGCCGGTCCAGATCAGGACCTTCTTCTTCCTGGACTTCTCGGGCTTGCGCTTGCGCCGGCCGACGGGCGGCTGCCCGCCCGCCTCGGTGGTGCGCCGACGCCGCTGCCCGGGCACGGGCGGAGCGGTCTCCGGGGCGCGGGAGCCCTGCTGATCCGGGCCCCCGCGGCCTCTCTGGCCGGGAGCGGCGGCGCCGCGGGCACCCGGGCGCGGGTGGGACGGAGCCTGCCGCGACTGCCCAGCGGAGCGGTCCAGTCGCAGTTCGTAGTTGCCGGTCTGCGGGTTGAGCACCCACTGGTCGGCGGGGTCGATCTCGTCCGCCCGTCCACGGCTGTGCGCGTCCACGGTTACTAGAGTCCTCCGTCGGTGCCACACGCGAGGCGCCTCCCCCTCGGGCGCTCGGTCCTTCGATCCTTCGAGTGCGCGACCACGCGGTCGGGAGCACCGGATCGCGTCACACTATCCGCCCAGTTCAGCGTGGGGCGACGTCCGTGACAAATTCCACGCCCCTTACAACCGGGCAATTTGCTCAAACCTCATGCTGTGCGTCCCTCCCCTTGGTCCCCGCTTTGCCAATCGCGTCACTCCGCCCCCTCCGCGGTCACCCCGCGCAGCTCCCGTCCGCCGCGTTCCGTCCGGCGAAGGACGGGGTCTCCGACGGGCTCGGGCTGCCGTCGCCCTGCTCGGGCTTCTCGTTGCCGCCCGGCCGTACGGTCACCGGCTTGTCGGCGCGCAGCGCGGCGAACAGCCGGTTGGCGTCCGGCTGCACCAGTTCGTCCCGGTTCGCGTTGTACGAGTACGGGCGCCGAGGCACCGTCAGGAACTGGACCTTCTCGGTGGGGATCGCCCGCATCGACCGCGCCAGGTCGTACAGGTCCCGCAGCGAGTCCAGCCCCGGGTCGGTCGTGATCGACTTGGTGGCCGCGTCCAGGACCGGGTAGAGCCGGGTCGGGTTGAGCAGCACGCCGTCGCTCTGCACCTTGTTGACGAGGGCGCCGAGGAACTGCTGCTGGCGGTCCATCCGCTCGGTGTCGCTGCCGTTGCCGATCGACTTGCGGGCCCGGACGAAGCCGAGCGCCTGCTCGCCGTGGAGCGTCTGGCGCCCCGCGGGCAGCTTCAGGTGCGCGTCGGCGTCGTCGATCGGCTCCTTGAGGCAGATCTCGACCCCGTCCACCGCGTCGACCATCTTCTTGAAGCCGCGGAAGTCGATCACCATGTGGTGGTCGACCCGGATCCCGGTCATCTTCTCCAGGGTGCGGATCGTGCAGGCGGTGCCGCCGAACTCGAAGGCCCAGTTGAACTGCGCGAACTGCTCCTTGGTCCGGGTCCCGTCGGGCCTGGCGCAGCTGGGGATGGTCGTCATCAGGTCGCGGGGGACGGAGACGGCGGTCGCCGAGGACCCGCCGCCGGACAGGTGCAGCAGGATCGTGGTGTCCGAGCGCTGGCTGCCCCCGTCCTGTCCGTACTTCGTGTTCCCGGCCCCGGCCCGGGTGTCGGAGCCGATGAGCAGGATGTTCCGGGCCGCGTTGACGGCGGGGGAGGGCCGCTCCTTCTCGTACTTGAGGAGCTCGGCCTCGGCCGTCGTGTCCGTGGTGATGTTGGAGTCCAGCTTGCGGTAGAACCACCAGCCGACCCCGGCCGCGGCCAGCACCACGAGTGCCACGGCCAGAGCGGTCCAGCGCAGCCAGTGCCTCGTGCGTTTCACCGGCTTGTCCGCGCTGTCCGTGCTGTCCGTCACGTCTGCGTCCGTCCTCGATGGCGTCTTCGGCGCGCCGGGCGGGCGTCGTCTCGCTGAAGTAGACGGGCGGTTCCGGCGCTTGGTTGTGCGGAAGGCATCGGTACCCCCCGGCCGATCATGTACCGGAGTCGCCGCGGGGACGCGGGGACTCGGCGCGTCGATGGGCCGGATGGGTGGGACGGGGCGGAGGAGGGGTGCCGGAAGGGCGGGGGCGAGGGTGGGGACGGGCGCGGTACGGGCGAGGGGCGGGCGCGGGTCGTCCCCGCCCCCGCCCCTCGGGCGCTCCCGGCTCAGTCGGCGAGCGTGACCGTCACCCGCTCGCTCTCCACCCGCTTGGCGAGTCCCTCCGCCCCGAGCCGGTCCAGGTTGCGGCACAGGACCACCGAGCCGCCGGCGGCCAGCGGGGCGTAGAGCCCGGCGGAGAGCCCGGACCAGCCCTCGTACGGGCGCCCGGAGAGCAGTCGTCCGCCCGGCGCGAGCCCCAGCCCGGCGGCGTCCGCGAGGGCGCGCTCGACGAGCTGGGTGCCCGTCAGTTCCGTACCGTCGACGACGAGGGCGGGCGCATCGGGATCGACCGGTACGAACGGGGCGAACCGGTCGCCCTGCCCCGGCACCTCCACCGCGTAGTCCGCGTACCCCGCGGGCGGCGCGGGGAAGCGGCGGCCCAACGGGGCGAGGGAGAGCGCGATCCGGTCTCCCGGGCAGGCCAGGCCCGCCTCCAGGCCCTCCGGCCCCGCCACCACGTAGTCCGCGTCGGCCGGGTCGCCGCCGAGCTCCGCCGTCACGCCGACGGAGGAGCAGGCGAGCAGCCACACGGCGGTCTGCCAGTGCGCGGGCAGCAGCAGCGCGAGCCGGTCGCCCGGGGCGGCGGAGAGCTCGCCCTGGAGCAGATTGGCCGTCTTCGCCACCCAATTGGCGAAGGTGGCCACCGACAATTCCACGCGTTCACCGGTGGCGTCGTCGTAGAAAGTGACCAAGGGGCGGGCCGGGTCCGCGGCGAGCGCGGATCGCAGCAGGTCGGCGGGGGTGCGGTCGCTGGCGTTCACGCGGGCAAGCGTACGCGCGGCGCCGCGCCGGGTCCGCCGTACCGGTGACCCCGTCCACCGGTCGGCCCGACGGGCCGTCAGTTTCCCCGCGGATTCCCGGCGCGCGGAACGGCCCCGCGGTGCGGACGATCGGCCCATGCGTGCCAACCTCGCCTCCTCGATCGCCGTCAGTTGCGCGGCCGTGCTCGCGCTGCCGCTCTCCCTCGCGACCCCGGCCGGAGCCGCGGGCGCCTTCCCGACCGTGCCAGGAGCCGCGAGCGCGGCCCCCGCCGTGCCGCCCGCGGCCGAGCCGGCCGGCTCGACCCGGTCGATCCCGCTCGAACCCCTGGCGGACCCGGCGTCCGACGGTCCGCGCGACCGCGTGCTGGGCTCCGCCGCCGCGGCCGGGCGGGGCCTGGTCCGACGGGACGTCAGACCCTTCTCCCTGGTCGGCGTCGTGTGGGACGACGTCCACGCCGCGCTGCACGGCACGGTCCAGGTCCGCACCCGGGCCACCGGCGGCGGACTCTGGTCCGACTGGCAGTCGGTGGAGACCCACAACGACGAGCACGGCGCCGACCCCGGCACCGCCGAGGGCCACTCGCGCGCGCTGCGCGGCTCCACCGCCCCGCTGTGGGTCGGCGACTCGGACGGCGTCGAGATCCGCGTACGCCCGGAGGAGCACGTACGGGAAGGGGGAGGCGGGCGGGAGCCGGCCGCCCCGCTCCCGGCCGGCCTGCGCCTGGAGCTGGTCGACCCCGGCCCCGAGCCGGCCGCCGAGGCCCGGGACCGGGTCCTGCCGGCGGCCGGGGCCCAGGCCGCCGCACCGCTGGAGCTCCCGGCCCTGACCCGGGCCCAGACCCTGGCGACCCTGCCCGCTGCCGCCGCCGCGGCGAAGCCGTACATCGGCCCCCGCCCGAAGATCATCACCCGCAAGGGCTGGGGCGCCGACGAGAAGCTGCGCGAGCGGGGCTTCGTCTACACGAAGACGATCAAGGCGGCCTTCGTCCACCACAGCGCCACCGGCAACCGCTACACCTGCCGCCAGGCCCCGTCCGTGCTGCGCAGCATCTACCGCTACCACGTGGTCAGCAGCGGCTGGCGGGACTTCGGCTACAACTTCGCCGTCGACAAGTGCGGAAACATCTACGAGGGCCGTGCCGGAGGCGTCGCCAAGGCGGTCATGGGCGCCCACACCCTCGGGTTCAACACCAACAGCATGGGCATCGCGGTCCTCGGCAGCTACGGCGGGACCACGCCGCCGGCCGCCGCGGTGACCGCCGTGGCACGGCTGACCGCGTGGAAGCTGGGGCTGTACGGGGTGAATCCGAAGGGGAAGACGTATCTCACATCGGGCGGCGGAAACCTGTACAAGAAGGGCAGCAAGGTCAAGTTCAATGTGATCGCCGGGCACCGAGACGGCTTCGCGACCGAATGCCCGGGCGTGCGCCTCTACGGAAAGCTCGGCACCGCCCGGTCGGCGTCGGCGAAGTACCAGGGGAGGCGCTGATGGGGTCAGGGACTCAACCATCTGCATAAACTGACCGGTCATATCGTACGGACGGGCGAACGGCCCCCCGGCGATGAGACCGGAACCGAACAGGAAGCAGAGACGACAGGTGACAGAAGCGATCCTCCTGGTCGGCGGCAAAGGCACTCGGCTTCGTCCTCTGACGGTCAACACGCCCAAGCCCATGGTTCCGGCGGCCGGCGTCCCCTTCCTGACCCACCAGCTGGCCCGCGCCCGCGCGGCGGGCGTGGACCACATCGTGCTGGCCACCTCCTACCTGGCGGAGGTCTTCGAGCCGTACTTCGGGGACGGCTCGGCGCTCGGCCTGAGCATCGAGTACGTCACCGAGACCGACCCCCTCGGCACCGGCGGCGCCATCCGCAACGCCGCCTCCCACCTGCGCTCGGGCCCCGACGACCCGGTCCTGGTCTTCAACGGCGACATCCTCACCGGCCTGGACATCCGCGCCCTGCTCGCCACCCACGAGTCCTCCGGCGCGGACGTCTCCCTCCACCTCACCCGGGTCGAGGACCCGCGCGCCTTCGGCCTCGTGCCGACGGACGCCACCGGTCGCGTCACGGCCTTCCTGGAGAAGCCGCAGACGCCCGAGGAGATCGTGACGGACCAGATCAACGCGGGGGCGTACGTCTTCCGCCGCTCGGTCATCGACACCATCCCGACCGGCCGCCCGGTCTCCGTCGAGCGCGAGACCTTCCCCGAACTCCTCTCCGGCGGCGCCCACCTCCAGGGCATGGTCGACTCCACCTACTGGCTCGACCTCGGCACCCCGCAGGCCTTCGTCCGCGGCTCCGCCGACCTGGTCCTGGGCCGCGCCCCGTCCCCGGCCGTCCCGGGCCGCTGCGGCGACCGCCTGGTCCTGGAGACGGCCGAGGTCGCGGCCGACGCCAAGCTCACCGGCGGTACGGTCGTCGGCCCCGGCGCGGTCGTCGGCGCCGGCGCCCGGATCTCCGGCTCGACGGTCCTCGCGGACGCGGTCATCGCCCCCGGCGCCGTCATCACCGACTCCCTCATCGGCGCGGGCGCCCGGATCGGCGCCCGCACGGTCCTGACCGGCGCGGTCATCGGCGACGGCGCGGACGTGGGCCCGGACAACGAACTCCGCGACGGCATCCGCGTCTGGTGCGGGGCCACCCTCCCCCAGGGCGCGGTCCGCTTCTCCTCGGACCAGTAGCGGCCCGCACGGACCCGCGCGGCCGGGCCGGGGGCCCGGATACGCTCGTACCCATGGCAGGCCGCTTCTCCCCGGGATCCCCCTCCACCCGCACCACCGTGCGCGGCGGCCACGTCCCCGTGCCCGTCCCGGCGGACGGCGAAGCCCCCCTGGACCTGGGCCTCACCCTCGGCCCGCTCCGCCGGGGCCCCGCCGACCCGACCTTCCGGGTCAGCCCGGACGGCTCCGTCTGGCGGGCCAGCCGCACCCCCGACGGCCCCGGCACCCTGCGCGTGGGGCCCGACGGCGCGGAGGCCTGGGGCCCCGGCGGGCCCTGGCTGCTCGACCGGCTGCCGGGACTGCTCGGCGCCGAGGACGACCCGGCCGCCTTCGTCCCCCGCCACCGGCTCCTCGCCGCCACCCACCGCGCCCGCCGCGGCCTGCGGCTGACCCGGACCGGTCTGGTGCTGGAGTCGCTGATCCCGTCGGTCCTGGAGCAGAAGGTGACGACGGACGAGGCCTACCGGTCCTGGCGGCTGCTGGTGCGGAAGTACGGCGAGCCCGCCCCCGGCCCGGCACCGGACGGCATGTACGCGATGCCGGACGCCCGCACCTGGGCGACGATCCCCTCCTGGGAGTGGCACCGCGCCAACGTGGACGGCAAGCGCTCGGCGACGATCGTGCGCGCGGCCCGCGTGGCGGCCCGCATGGAGGAGGCCGCGGCGATGGCCCCGGCGGACGCCCGCAAGCGCCTCGAACTGATCCCGGGGATCGGCCCCTGGACCTCCGCGGAGACGATCCAGCGCAGCAACGGCGCCCCCGACGAGGTCACCACCGGCGACCTCCACCTGCCCGGCATCGTCGGCTGGGCCCTCGCGGGCGACCGCACCGCCGACGACGCGGCCATGCTGGAGCTGCTGGCCCCCTACGAGGGCCAGCGCCACCGCGCCGCCCGGCTGATCCTGCTCAGCGGCCGGGTCCCGCCCCGCCGGGCGCCACGGATGACGCCCGGCGCCATCGCGCACCTCTGAGGCCGGGGGCCCGGGGGCCCGGGGCTCAGCGCACCTCGATGAACGCCCCGGCCTGCCGCACCGGCCGCTCCTTCGGCGGCGCCGCCGGACGGCCCACGGCGACCGCGCCCATCGGGTCCCAGCCCTCCGGCAGCCCGAGCACCTCCCGTACGACGTCCCGGCAGAACATCGTCGAGGAGACCCAGGCCGAGCCGAGCCGCTCCCCGGCCAGCGCGACCAGCAGGTTCTGCACGCCCGCGCCCGCCGCGACCACGAACATCTCGCGCTCGGCGGCGTCCCGGCGCGGGTCCCCGTAGTGGTGGGCGCCGTCCATGACCAGACAGGGCACGATCAGGTACGGGGCGTTGCGCAGCACGTCGCCGCGGCGGACCCGCCTGGCGACGGACTCCTCCGACTTCCCGTCCGCCCGCAGGTCCGCGATCCACGCGTCCCGCATCGCGTCGAGCAGCCGCAGCCGCGAGGCGGCCGATTCGAGCAGCACGAAGCGCCACGGGGTGGTGTGGTGCGGGGCGGGCGCCGTGACGGCCGCCGCGACGGCCCGCCGGACCGCCCCCGGGTCGACCGGCTCGTCGACGAACTCCCGTACGGTGCGCCGCAGCGTCACCGCCTCCCGGACCGCCTCCGAGGTGCCGAGCCGGAACATGTCGTCGGCGGCGTCCCGCACCAGCGCCCGGGCGCCCGGTTCCTCGTCGTCGGCGACCAGGCGGGCCAGCCCGCGGACGACGGCGACGGGCCGGCCGGCGGCCTTGCCCTTCACCAGGTCGCCCGCGGCGGCGAGCTCGTCGCCGGTGGCGACCACGGTCACGTTCAGCTCGTTGCCGTGGGAGTCGGTCACGCCCCGCAGGTCGTCCAGGACCCGCACCCCGGCCGCGCCGATGGCGACGTCGGTGAGCCCGCTGCGCCAGGGGCGCCCGAAGGTGTCGGTCACGACCACGCCCACGTCGACCCCCAGCGCCTCGCGCAGCCCGGCGCGGATCCGGCGGGCCGAGGCGTCCGGGTCCTCGGGCAGCAACAGCACCGTCCCGGCCGGGGTGTTGGAGGCGTCGACCCCGGCGGCGGCCATGACGAGCCCCTGCCGGTTCTGGACGATCCGCAGCGTCCCGCGCCGCGCGACGACCCGCACGGTCTCGGCGTCGATCGCCTCCTCGCGGTCGTCCGCGGCGATCACCCGCCCCTCGGCCTTGCTCACGATCTTCGAGGTGACGAGGAGGACGTCGCCGTCGAGGAGCCCGGGGGAGACGGAGGCGATCAGCTCGGCGAGGTCGTCCCCGGGCGCCACCTCGGGCAGCCCGTCGAGCGCCCACACCTCGTAGCGGGCCGGGCCGCCGGCGGGGTCCGCCGTCACGCGCCGGCCCCGCCGTCCCGGACCTCCGCGGCGAGCGCCAGCGCCTCGCGGGCCATGGCGGCCGTCGCGTCCGGGTCCGTCATCATCAGCGGCACCGCGCGGCAGCGGATGCCCGCCGCCTCGACGTCCGCGACCGTGCCCGCGTCGACCGTGTCGACGAGCCAGCCGTCGACCAGCCCGGAGCCGTAGTGCAGCGCCACGGCCGCGGCCGTGGACTCCACGCCGACCGCCGCGAGCACCTTGTCGGCCATGCCGCGCACCGGCGCGTCGCCGACGATGGGGGAGAGGCCGACCACCGGCGCGGCCGCGGAGGCCACGGCCTCGCGGATGCCGGGGACGGCGAGGATCGTGCCGACGGACACGACCGGGTTGGACGGCGGGAAGAGGATGACGTCGGCCTCGGCGAGGGCCTCCAGCACGCCGGGCGCGGGCTTCGCCTGCTCGGCGCCGACCGGCACGACGGCCAGCGCGTCCACGGAGGCGCGCAGCTTCACCCAGTACTCCTGGAAGTGCACGGCCTTCCGCTCGCCGTCCACGTCGATCGCCACGTGCGTCTCGACCCGGTCGTCGGACATCGGCAGCAGCCGGACGCCGGGCCGCCAGCGGGCGCACAGCGCCTCGGTGACGGCGCTGAGCGGATAGCCGGCGCCCAGCATCTGGGTGCGGACGATGTGGGTGGCGAAGTCCCGGTCGCCGAGGCCGAACCACTCCGGCCCGACGCCGTACGCCGCCAGCTCCTCCTTGACGGCGAAGGACTCGTCCTCGCGGCCCCAGCCCTGTTCCTCGTTGATGCCACCGCCGAGGGTGTACATCACGGTGTCGAGGTCGGGGCAGACCTTGAGGCCGAAGAGATGGATGTCGTCACCGGTGTTGCCGACGACCGTGATCTCCGCGTCGGGCGCGGCCTGCTTGAGGCCGCGAAGGAAGCGGGCACCACCGATGCCACCGGCCAGAACCACAATGCGCATGCACAGCAGTGTGTCAGGCGGGTACGACCCCGGGGGCCGCAGGGGCGTGAGGGGACACCGGGGCGCACTGGGCGCGCAGCGACTCGTGCATCGGCATCTCGGTGAGGCCCGGGTAGTAGACGTGCAGGCTGACGGCCGGTTCGAGGGAGTCGTTGACGACCTCGTGGACGTAGCCGGGCGCGAAGATCCGCTGCGCGCCGGCGCCGAGGGTGCGCAGCCCGCGCTCCGTACGCTCCGTCAGGTCGCCCTGGAGGACGGTCAGCACGCCGGAGGAGGCGCCGTGGTCGTGCAGTCCGCTGGCCTGTCCGGGCAGCCAGGAGAGCAGCCAGACCTCGTAGCCGGGGCCGGTGCGGAGGCGGTGGTACCAGCGGGTGGTCGCGTCGTACTCGACGTACGGGGCCCACTTGGCGCGGTCGGCGGCGATCTCGCGGGCGAGACCGGCGAACTCGGCCACGGTGGCGGGGTGCTCGCGGGCGGGCTGCAGGAGGTGCGGGACCTCAAGGATGTCGCCGGCGATCTGAAGGTCGCTGTCCATGTTCATGGGTGCGGTGGTTCCTCGGCAGAAGTGCTGGGGTGTCGCGATGCGGGGGTGGTGCGGAGGGGCTGCGGCGGGGAGGCCGCGGATCGCGGCGGGAGGCCGCGGGGGAGGTGCCGGAGCGCTGCGGTGGGACGCGCGCGTCAACAGCCGGGACAGCAACAGCAACAGCGCGCCTGGACAGCGCGGCGGAACCCACGGGCGTGGGTCGCGGAAGGCGCTGCGGTCGCTGGCATGCCACCAAAGTGGCGGGAGAGACACCCGACTGTCAACTCAATGCCCGATTTGGGGGCAATGTTTCACCTCATCCGGTTACAGTGCCCGGAGAAAGGTTTGTGCAGTGCGTGACCAGGAGACATGCCGCAGCATCCGTCCCGTAAACACGGCGGGGGTCCCGTGATCAGACTGTGATCCGGATCGCTTCCGTGGCTGGATCGCAACAGGATCCGAGTTTCGGTCGTCCTTCTCTCTGGGGCGCGACGGTGCGGCCAAGCCGGTGGCATGTGTCACGTTTTTTGGTGATTTGAACACTTTCCGCATACGCTTGGTTCCGCAGAGTGAATACGGGGCCCAATAGCAGATCTCGGCTTGACTCGCACAGAGCACGAACTTGTAATTTCACTCGTGTCGTTCGGCCGGATTCGGTAGCGGCTACATCACGGGGACGCAAAGACAGACGAGGGGCGCACATGACCGAGACGTTCCAGGAACTGCTGGTCGAGGACGCGGAAGAGGAACTCGGCTGGCAGGAGCGCGCGCTGTGCGCCCAGACCGACCCCGAGTCCTTCTTTCCCGAGAAGGGCGGCTCGACGCGCGAGGCCAAGAAGGTCTGCCTCGCCTGCGAGGTCCGCTCCGAGTGCCTCGAATACGCGCTGCAGAACGACGAACGCTTCGGCATCTGGGGCGGCCTGTCCGAGCGCGAGCGCCGCCGCCTGAAGAAGGCCGCGGTCTGAATCCGGCCACCACCGGCACCCCGCGCGCGAGCCACGCGGGCCCCCAGACAAAGACGTACACAACGAACGGTCCGCACCCCGTGCTCTGTCCACGGGCGGCGGACCGTTGTCGTGCCAGCCGTTAGTGTGGGCCTCCGTCCGAGACGCACCGCACCCACGCCCCTCGCGGGCGACCCCCGGCCGGAGGGCCCGTAGCTCGATGTCCTCAACTCCTGAGTTTCCGCGACACGTCGTCACCGCCGTGCTCGTCGCCCACGACGGCGCCCGCTGGCTGCCGGACGCCCTCGCCGGGCTGCTCGCCCAGGAGCGCCCCGTACAGAACGTCGTCGCCGCCGACACCGGCAGCTCCGACGACTCCGCGCAGCTCCTGGCCGACGCCATCGGCGCCGACCGCGTCCTCCACCTCGCCCGCCGCACCGGATTCGGCGCCGCCGTCGAGGAGGCCGTCCGCACCGCACCCGTGCTCGGCCCCGAGGAACTGGCGTACCTGAAGCGCCCCAGCGGCTGGGACCCGGTCACCAGGACCTGGCAGGACGAGAACTACGAGCTGCCCGAACTCCCGCACGGCGAGCCCGTCCAGTGGCTCTGGCTGCTCCACGACGACTGCGCGCCCGAACCCGGCGCCCTCGCCGAACTCCTGCGCGTCGCCGACTCCGACGCGTACGCCGCCGTCATCGGCCCCAAGCTGCGCGGCTGGTACGACCGGAAGCAGCTCCTCGAGGCCGGCGTCTCCATCGCCCGCAGCGGCCGCCGCTGGACCGGCCTCGACCGCCGCGAACAGGACCAGGGCCAGCACGACCAGGTCCGCTCCGTCCTCTCCGTCTCCAGCGCCGGCATGCTCGTCCGCCGCGACGTCTTCGAGGAGCTCGGCGGCTTCGACCGGCGGCTGCCCCTCATGCGCGACGACGTCGACCTGTGCTGGCGCGCCCACTCCGCCGGGCACCGCGTCCTCGTCGCCCCCGACGCCGTCCTGCGGCACGCCGAGGCCTCCGCCCGCGAACGCCGCACCGTCGACTGCGCCGGCCGCACCGCCGCCGACCCGCACCGCGTCGACAAGGCCGGCGCCGTCTACACCCTGCTGGCCAACACCCGCGGCGCCGCCCTGCCGTACGTCCTCGTCCGCCTCGTCGTCGGCACCGTGCTGCGCACCCTCGGCTACCTCGTCGGCAAGGCGCCCGGCCAGGCCGTCGACGAGATCATGGGCCTGCTCGCCACCCTGCTGCGCCCCGAGAAGATCCTCGCGGCCCGCAAGCGGCGCAAGAACCCGGCCGTCCCCGCGAGCGAACTGCGCCCGCTGTTCCCGCCGCCCGGCGCCACCGTCCGCGCCGCCGCCGAACAGCTCGCCTCCCACTTCGGCGGCGACGACGCCGACGCGGGCTCCCGGCACGGCGCCGTCGAGTCGGGCCCCGGGGGCGACGACGCCGACTTCATGGAGGTCGAGCAGTTCGCCCGGCTGAAGAAGGTCGCCGGCAAGCCCGGACCGCTCCTCTTCGCCGTCCTCCTCCTCGTCTCCCTCGTCGCCTGCCGCGGCCTCTTCGGCGGCGGCTCCCTCGCCGGCGGCGCCCTGCTGCCCGCCCCCGACACCGTCTCCGGACTCTGGTCGCGCTACGCCGACGGCTGGCACGCCTTCGGCAGCGGCGGCACCCAGAGCGCCCCGCCCTACCTCGCCGTCCTGGCCGCGCTCTCCGGGCTCTTCCTCGGCTCGACCTCCTTCGCGCTGACCCTGCTGCTCGTCTGCTCGGTCCCGCTGGCCGGCTTCACCGCCTACTTCGCCTCCCGCGGCATCGTCGAGTCCCGGCTGCTCCGCGCCTGGGGCGCCGTCGCCTACGCCTTCCTGCCCGCCGCCACCGGCGCCCTCGCCACCGGCCGGCTCGGCACCGCCGTCCTCGCGATCCTGCTGCCGCTGATCGGCCGCGCGGCCGTCGCCGCCCACGGCTTCGGCCGCAGCGAGCGCGGCAGCTGGCGCGCCACCTGGGCGTACACCTTCCTGCTGACCTTCACCATGGCGTTCACGCCGGTGGTGTGGCCGCTCGCCGTCCTCCTCGGCCTCGGCGTGCTGGTGTTCCGCCGCGACGACATCACCGCCTACGCGCTGCGCTTCCTCGCCGCCGTCGGCACCCCGGTCCTCGTCCTGGCCCCCTGGTCGCTCTCCCTGCTGACCGACCCCGCCGCCCTGCTGCGCGAGGCCGGCCTGGCCACCCCCACGAGCGCGGCCTCCGCCCTCGACCTGCTCGGCACCAGCCCCGGCGGCCCCGGCACCACCGGCGGCATCGTCCTCCTCGGCCTCGTGCTCGCCGCCCTCGGCGCCCTGCTCCGCGAGGAGCGCGCCTTCGCCGTGCGCGCCGCCTGGGCCGCCGCCCTCGCCGGAATCCTCTTCGCCGTCCTCACCAACGGCACCGACGGCACCCGCTGGGCCGGCCCCGCCACCCTCGTCTACGGCGCGGCCCTGCTCGCCGCCGGCATGATCGGCGCCGAAGGCGGCCGCACCCGCGTCGCCGCCCACGGCTTCGGCTGGCGCCAGCCCGTCGCCGCGCTCGTCGCGCTCGCCTGCGCCCTCGGCCCGCTCGTCGCCGCGGCCGGCTGGATGATCGGCGGCGCCGACGGCCCGCTGACCCGCCGCGACCCGGTCCAGGTGCCCGCCTTCGTCGCCGAGGAGAGCGGCACCCGCGACCAGGCCCGCACCCTCGTCCTCGGCGGCAGCGCGCCCGGCCGGGTCGACTACACCCTGGTCCGCGGCTCCGGCGCCCGCCTCGGCGACGCCGAACTCGCCGCGGCCGGCGGCGGCGACCCGCGCCTCGACGACGTCGTCGCCCACCTCGTGGCCGGCTCCGGCGCCGACCAGACCCAGGAACTCAGCGGCTTCGCGATCCGCTACGTCCTCGTACGGGACGGGGCACCGCGCTCCATGAGCCGCGTCCTCGACGCCACCCCGGGCCTGTCCCGGCTCAGCCAGCTCGACGGCAGCGCCCTGTGGCGGGTCGACCGCGAGGTCGCCCGGATCACCATCGTCCCCGGCGCCGCCAAGGGGGCCGCGCCCACCGGGCAGAGCGCCGAGGCCGCCAAGCCGGTGACCGTCGCCGCCGGCCCGGTCGAGGCCCACACCGACCTCCCGGCCGGCCCCGCGGGCCGCGTGCTGCGCGTCGCCGACCACGCCGACGAGGGCTGGACCGCCACCCTCGACGGCAAGCGGCTCACCCCGACCACCGTCGACGGCTGGGCCCAGGGCTTCGAGCTCCCCGCCGAAGGCGGCCGCCTCGATCTCACCTTCGAGCAGCCGCTCACCCACACCGTGTGGATCTGGACCCAGGTCGGCCTCGCCGTCGTCCTGCTCGTGCTGGCCCTCCCCGGCCGTCGCCGCGACATCGACGACGACCTGCCCGAGGAGGAGCTCGCCATCCCCGCCCAGGCGGCCGAGGGCGACGGCCGCCGCGCCCGCCGCCTGCGCGCCGCCGCGGAGGCCGAGGCGGAGGCTGAGGCCGCGGCCGCCGGGACCGACGCCCCCGGCGCCCCGGAGCCCGCCCCCGAGGCGGCCCCCGCCCCGGTGCCCGCCCAGCAGACGTACGACCAGCAGGCGTACGGGACGCAGCAGCCGCAGGCCTACGAGCAGCCCCAGGTCCAGTACGCCGACGACCAGGGCTACTACCAGCCGCAGGACGGGACCCAGGGCCAGGAGCAGCAGTACGCGTACCCGCAGCAGCAGTACGGCGAGCAGTACGGGGAGCAGGGCTACGACCCCTACGCACAGCAGTACCCGCAGCAGTACGACCCCCAGCAGTACCCGCAGCAGCAGTCCTACGGGGACCCGTACACGGACCCGTACGGGGAGCAGGCGTACGACCCCTACGGCTACGGATACGACCCGGCCCGGCAGGGCCAGGACCCCGAGCAGCAGCAGCGTCCCGACGGGAGCAGCAACCAGTGAAGCGCACCACCCTCTCCCTGATCGCGGTCGCCACCGCCCTCGCCGCCGTCACCGGCGTCGCCTCCCTGACCGCCCCCGACGGCGGCGCGGCCCCGGCACCCCAGGCGACCACCCGGCTGCCCGTGGAGCGCACCAGCCTGCTCTGCCCGGTGCCCAGCCGGTCGGAGGTCGCCGAGACCACGTACACCTCGTACACCCCGCTCGCGGCGGGCAAGGGCAGGACCACCGAGACCGGCGGGACCGGCGGCAAGGCGGTGCGGGCCGAGCTGAAGCCCGCCGCCGCGGGCACCACCCCCGGCGCCGCCCCGGCCAAGAACCCCAAGGCGCCCAAGGGCCCGGCGACCGTCACCAAGCCCGGCGCCCCCGTCACCGCCGAGGCCGACGGCGCCACCGCCCCCGCTCTGACCGGCACGGCGAACGGCACCCTCGCCCCCGGCTGGACCGTCCAGCAGACCACGGTCACCCCCGCCGGCGGGGCCCGCGGCCTGCTCGGCACCGCCTGCACCGCCCCCGACACCGACTTCTGGTTCCCGGCCGCCTCCACCGCGAAGCAGCGCCAGGACTACGTGCACCTCACCAACCCGGACGACAGCGCCGCCGTCGCCGACATCGAGCTGTACGGCCCGAACGGCCTCCTCAAGTCCCAGATCACCGAGGGCATCCCGGTCCCGGCGCACTCCAGCGTCCCGGTGCTGCTGCCCACCCTCACCGGCGATCCGGCCCAGCAGGACGTCACGGTCCACGTGACCACCCGCAGCGGACGCGTCGGCGCGGTCATCGGCTCGGCCGACGACAAGCTGGGCAGCGACTGGCTGCCCGCCTCCGCCGACCCCTCCGCCACCGCCGTGCTGCCCGGCATCCCGGCCGACGCGACCTCGGTGCGGCTCGTGGCGTACGCGCCCGGTGACGACGACGCCGACCTGAAGATCCAGCTCGTCACCCCGACCGGCGCGATCGTCCCGGCCAGCGCCGCCTCCCTGCACGTGAAGTCGGGCATGACCGCCGCCGTCGACATGAAGGACCTCATGCGCGGCGAGCCCGGCTCGCTGCGGCTGAGCCCGAGCGACCCGAAGAAGGCCACCCCCGTCGTGGCCGCGCTCCAGGTCGTCCGCGGCAAGGGCGAGGCGCAGGAGGTCGCCTTCATCCCGGCGGCCGCGCCGATCGAGGGCCGCGCGACCGTCGCCGACAACCGCGCCAAGGGCTCCACGCTCTCCCTGACCGCCCCCGGAGCCGCCGCCGAGGTCCTGATCACCGCCTCGGCGGGCTCCCAGGGCGGCACCCCGGTCACCAAGAAGCTCACGCTCAAGGCCGGCACGACCACCACCCTGCCCGCGCCCGTCCCCGAGGGCCTCAAGGGCGGCTACGCGCTCACCGTCGAGCACGTCTCGGGCGGCCCGGTCCACGCCTCGCGCATGCTGGAACTGCCGCGCGACGGCATCCCGATGTTCACCGTCCAGACCTTCAACGACGACCGCAGCAGCGTCGAGGTCCCGGCGGCCCGGCAGAACCTGTCGGTGCTGGACGACTGAGCCGGCTTACCCGTACGGGTGGCGGAGGCCCCCGCAAGGGTGGTTGCGGGGGCGGGCCCGGGGCCCGTCAGTCCTGCTCGTCCTGCCCGTACCGCGGGTCGACGGACTCGGGGGAGAGGCCGAGGAGGTCGGCCACCTGCTCCACGACCACCTCGTGGACCAGCAGGGCCCGCTCGTCGCGGCTCTTGGAACGGATCTCCACCGGGCGGCGGTAGACCACGACCCGGGCGGGCTCGCTCTTCTCCGCCGGGGTCGACCCGCCCAGCGGGACGACGGACTCGCCCGAGACCGCCGGCGGGACCTCCATGACCAGGAACTCCACGTCCGCCAGCTGCGGCCAGCGCCGCTCCAGGCGCTCCACGGAGTCCAGCACCAGATCGCGGAAGGTGTCCGCCCGGCTCGCGGACAGCGGCACCTGTGGCGGGGCGACCGGCCCCCGCATGCCCCGGCCGTGCCGGTCACGGCGCCGCACCCGGGGTACGGGACGGCCCCCGCCCCCGGTGTCGTCGGCGTTGGCGTTGGCAGCATGGTCGGCGGAGTGGGTCACTGACGCAGCGTAACTCTCTCCGGTGTTCCGGGACCTTTCCTCGGCCGGACCGCGGCACCGGCCGGACCGCCTCCCCTGTCCACAGTTGAGCGTTCCGGCCCCGCACGGGCCCGTTTTCCGGGGCTCCCGGGATCGGCCATCTGGCCGTGGCCGACCGAATCGGCACCCCCCGATGTCCGGATCGCGCGCCGCCGCCGGCCCCCTACCCCGCCCCTTCCGCAGGTCGGAACGGGTGTCCGTGGCGGTCCCGTGGCGGACGTCACACCGCGACACGGTGGAGTGACCTGGGGGAGAGTCGTCGCGGCCCGCTCAAGAGTGCGGTACCGTCCAACGTCGTGAGCCCTGTACGTCGCTGTTCGCGCACCGCGTGCGGCCGCCCTGCCGTCGCGACACTGACGTACGTCTATGCCGACTCGACTGCGGTCCTCGGCCCGCTCGCCACCTACGCCGAGCCCCACTGCTACGACCTGTGCGCCGAGCACAGCGAGCGCCTCACCGCCCCGCGCGGCTGGGAGGTCGTGCGGCTCACCGACGGCTCCGCCCCCGCCCGCCCCAGCGGCGACGACCTCGAAGCCCTCGCCAACGCGGTGCGCGAGGCGGCCCGCCCCCAGGAGCGCGCGGCCGAGGCCGGCGGCAAGGGCGGCGGACGCGGCGGCGACCCGATGGAGGTCGGCCGCAGGGGTCACCTCCGCGTGCTGCGCTCCCCCGAAAACTGATCAAGGTCCCTTCCCGGGTAGTTTGGGCGCTCCGTACGCGCGCCGCATTCCGCGCGTACGTGGCTGCCGAGACTTCAGGAGGGTTGATCCGTGGCTGCTGACCTGTCGCAGATCGTGAAGGCGTACGACGTCCGCGGGGTGGTGCCGGATCAGTGGGACGAGGCGCTCGCCGAGCTCTTCGGAGCGGCCTTCGTGAAGGTGACGGACGCCGGCGCGATCGTCATCGGCCACGACATGCGCCCCTCCTCGCCGGGCCTCTCCGCCGCGTTCGCCCGCGGCGCGGCCCGCCAGGGCGCGGACGTGACGCTGATCGGCCTCTGCTCCACGGACCAGCTGTACTACGCCTCCGGCGCGCTGGACCTGCCGGGCGCGATGTTCACCGCCTCGCACAACCCGGCCCGGTACAACGGCATCAAGCTGTGCCGCGCGGGCGCCGCCCCGGTCGGCCAGGACACCGGCCTCGGCGAGATCCGCGAGCTGGTCGAGCGCTGGTCGGACGAGGGCGCCCCGGCGCCGGCGGCCACCGAGGGCACGGTCACCGAGCGCGAGACCCTCAAGGACTACGCGGCCCACCTCCTCTCGCTCGTCGACCTGTCCGCCATCCGCCCCCTGAAGGTCGTGGTGGACGCGGGCAACGGCATGGGCGGCCACACCGTGCCCACCGTCTTCGACGGCCTGCCGCTGGACGTCGTCCCGATGTACTTCGAGCTCGACGGCACCTTCCCGAACCACGAGGCCAACCCGCTCGACCCGAAGAACATCGTCGACCTCCAGGCGCGCGTCCGCGCCGAGGGCGCCGACCTCGGCCTCGCCTTCGACGGCGACGCCGACCGCTGCTTCGTCGTCGACGAGAACGGCGACCCGGTCTCCCCTTCGGCGATCACCGCCCTCGTCGCCGCGCGCGAACTGGCGAAGAACCCCGGCGGCACGGTCATCCACAACCTGATCACCTCCTGGTCCGTCCCGGAGGTCGTCCGCGAGAACGGCGGCACGCCCGTCCGCACCCGCGTGGGCCACTCCTTCATCAAGGAGGAGATGGCGAAGACCGGCGCCGTCTTCGGCGGCGAGCACTCCGCGCACTACTACTTCAAGGACTTCTGGAACGCGGACACGGGCATGCTCGCCGCCCTCCACGTCCTCGCCGCCCTCGGCGGCCAGGACGGCCCGCTGTCCTCCCTGGTCGCCGCCTACGACCGCTACGCCGCCTCCGGCGAGATCAACTCCACGGTCGCCGACCAGGCCGGCCGCCTCGCCGCGGTCCGCGCCGCGTACGAGAACCGGGACGGCGTCACCCTCGACGAACTCGACGGCCTGACCATCACGGCCGCCGACTGGTGGTTCAACCTCCGGGCCTCCAACACCGAGCCGCTCCTCCGCCTCAACATCGAGGCCCGCGACGAGACCACGATGCAGAAGCTCCGCGACGAGGTCCTGTCGCTGGTACGGGCGTAGGAAGGCCGGGGGCGGGGCGGCGAACCGCCCCACCCCCACCCGCGGCCGCCCGCCTCCCGCCGTTCCCCCGACGGCCCCCGCAGCGCCACCTCCGCTCCACCCGCGGCCCCCACCGTGGCGGCGGCACACCCCACGCCCCGGCGGTAGGCTGACCTGGCCCGAGACCGTCCGTACACCCCGTACGCCCCGCACCGTCCGAAGGGACCCCACATGCCGCTCGAAGCCGGCCTCCTGGAGATCCTGGCCTGCCCGGCCTGTCACGCCCCGCTCGACGACCGGACGGCCGAGGAGACCCCGGAGCTCGTCTGCACCGCAGCCGACTGCGGTCTCGCGTACCCGGTCCGCGACGGCATCCCGGTCCTGCTGGTCGACGAGGCGCGCCGCCCCGCGTAGCCCGCGCCAGGGGGGTCCCCCGGGGGTGGCCCCCAGGGGGAGACCCCGAGGGAAGACCACGCCGGCCGGACGGCCGGTCCCGCTCCGACGACCGGAGGCCCGCCCCATGCTCGACGAGACACTCCTCGACGCACCGGAAGCCCTCGCCCTCGCCGACCGCCGCGGTCTGCTCCGCGGCGCGGCCGAGGCGGGCGCCCGGGTACGGACCGCCGCCCGGCACGCCGCCGAGGCCGGCATCGCGGACCTCCGCCCCGAGGGCCGCCCCCGCGCCGTCCTCGTCGCGGGCCCCGGCACCGCCGCCGCGGGCGTCGCCGACCTGGTCGGCGCCCTGGCCGGCGCCGCGGCCCCGGTCATCCGGCTCGCACCCACCGGCGTCGCCCCCGCGGCCGGCGCCCTGCGCTGGTCCCTGCCCGGCTGGGCCGGCTCGGTGGACCTGTTGCTGATCCCGACGGCGGACGGCTCCGAACCGGGCCTCGCGCTCCTCGCCGAGCAGGCGTACCGCCGCGGCATCACCGTCGTCGCCGTCGCCCCGAAGTCCTCCCCGCTCGCCGAGGCCGTCGGCCGCTCCCACGGCCTGCTCGTCCCGATGGCGATGGCCCCGCACGAGACGGTCCCGGAGTACGGCGAGACGCTCGCCGCGAGCCCGGGCGCCCTGTGGGCCCTGTTCACGCCGCTCCTCGCGCTGCTGGACCGCGTCGGCCTCGTCGACGCCCCGCCCGAGGCCCTGGAACAGGTCGCCGACCGCCTGGACCGCACGGCGGAGCGCTGCGGCCCGGCCATCGCGACGTACGGCAACCCGGCCAAGACCCTGGCCGCCGAACTCGCCGACTCGCTCCCGCTGATCTGGACCGAGGGCGAGTCCGCGGGCCCGGCCGGCCGCCGGTTCGCCGCCGTCCTCGCCGAGCTGGCCGGCCTGCCGGCGCTCGCCGCCGAGCTCCCGGAGGCCATGCCGGCCCACGGCGTGCTGCTGGCCGGCGACTACGCCGCGGGCGCCGACCCCGACGACTTCTTCCGGGACCGCGTGGACGAGCCGCAGGCCCTGCGCGCCCGGGTGGTCCTGCTCCGCGACCGGGCGACGAACCGGGGCCGCGCGAACGAGGCGGTCGGCGACCCGGACGGCACGGGCCCGACCGGCCCCGGTGGGTCGGGTGGCTCCGGCGGCCCCGGTGGGTCGGGGGGCCCCGGCGGGCCCACCGGGCCCATCGGTCCCGAGAGCCCCGTGGACCCCGAGACCGGCGCCCTCAGCGCCGCCCCCGCGGCCCGCGAGCTCGCCCTCGGCCACGGCACGGCCATCAGCGAGCTGGAACCGGAGGAGGGCACCGCGCTGGAGGCGCTCGCCGAGCTCCTCGCGGTGACCGACTTCGCCGCCGTCTACCTCTCCCTCGCCTCCGCGGGCCTGTCTCCGCGCTGAGCGCCACCGCCCCATGACTCCCCGACGGCTCCCACAGATCCCACCGGCCCCACCGGCCCCACAGCCCCCACAGCCCCCACAGATCCCACCGGCCCCACAGCCCCCACGGCTTGCGCAGCCCCCACAGCCCCCACGGCTTGCCCAGCCCCCACGGCTTGCCCAGCCTCCACAGCACTCGCAGCCCCCACGGCTCCCACGCCCCCACGTCACGCCCCGCGGCCCCGGCTCCTCACCGAGCCGGCCCGCGGCTCCCTGACGCCCCCACGGCCCCCACGTCCATCCACGCACCCACCGCACTGAAAAGAGCTGGAAGCCCCATGGACCGCCTCGCCAACACCGTCCGCCCCTACGCCTGGGGATCCACGACGGCCATCCCGGAACTGCTCGGCCTCGCCCCCACCGGCGAGCCACAGGCCGAGATGTGGATGGGCGCCCACCCCGGCGCCCCGTCCCGCACCGGCCGCGGTCCCCTCAACGAGGTCATCGCCGCCGACCCCGTACGGGAACTGGGTCCGGCGGCCGTCGAGAGGTTCGGCCCGGACCTCCCCTTCCTGTTCAAGATCCTCGCCGCCGGCGCCCCGCTCTCCCTCCAGGTCCACCCCGACCTCGACCAGGCGCGCGCGGGCTTCGCCGCCGAGGAGGCCGCGGGCATCCCCCTCGACGCGCCGCACCGCAACTACAAGGACGCCAACCACAAGCCCGAACTCATCTGCGCGCTCACGCCGTTCCACGGCCTGTGCGGCTTCCGGAACCCCGTCGAGGCCGCCGACACGATGGCCGCGCTCGGCGTGGACTCGCTCAAGCCGTACGTCGACCTCCTCCACGCCCACCCCGAGGAGGCCGCCCTGCGCGAGGTCCTGACGGCGCTCCTCACCGCCGACCGCGAGGAGATGGCGCACACGGTCGCGGAGGCGGCGGCCGCCGCGGGACGCCTCGGCGGCGCCCACGCCCCGTACGCCGTGATCGCCCACCACTACCCGAACGACCCCGGCGTCCTCGCGGCGATGCTGCTCAACCCGGTCACCCTCCAGCCCGGCGAGGCCCTGTTCCTCGGCGCCGGCGTGCCGCACGCCTACCTCGACGGCCTCGGCGTCGAGATCATGGCCAACTCCGACAACGTGCTGCGCTGCGGCCTCACCCCCAAGCACGTCGACGTCCCCGAACTCCTTCGGGTGGTCCGCTTCGAGCCGATGGAACCCGGCATCCTGCGCCCGGAGGCCTCCCCGGAGGGCGAGGAGGTCTACGACACCCCGATCGACGAGTTCCGGCTCTCCCGCTTCGTACGGGCCGAAGGCGCCGCCCCCACCGGCCTCACCGCGCCCACGCCGCAGATCCTGCTCGCCTCCGCGGGCCGCCCCGTCGTGGACGGCACGCCCCTCGCGCCGGGCGACTCCGTCTTCGTACCGGCAGGCGAAACGACCGAACTGTCCGGTACGGGAACGGTCTTCCGTGCCACCGTCGTGGCCTGATGCGACAATGACCGGCCGAACGACGGCAGTAGGGCAGCAGGGCCGCAGGCCGTAGCACCGACGAAGGGAACACGTAGACCCATGAGCGCGTCAGGCGGAACCAAGGCGATCGTGGCGGCGCTCGCCGCCAACCTCGCGATCGCCGTAGCCAAGTTCGTGGCGTTCCTCTTCAGCGGTTCGTCCTCGATGCTCGCCGAAGCCGTCCACTCGCTGGCCGACTCCGGCAACCAGGGGCTGCTCCTCCTCGGCGGCAAGCGCGCCCAGCGGGAGGCCACCCCGCAGCACCCCTTCGGCTACGGCCGCGAGCGGTACATCTACGCCTTCCTCGTCTCCATCGTGCTCTTCTCCGTCGGCGGCATGTTCGCCATCTACGAGGGCTACGAGAAGATCAAGCACCCGCACGCGATCGAGGCCTGGTACTGGCCGGTCGGCGTCCTGGTCTTCGCGATCATCGCGGAGTCCTTCTCCTTCCGGACCGCGATCAAGGAGTCGAACCAGCTCCGCGGCAACCTGTCCTGGAAGGACTTCGTCCGCCGGGCGAAGGCCCCCGAGCTGCCGGTCGTCCTCCTGGAGGACCTCGGCGCCCTGGTCGGTCTCGTCCTCGCCCTCGGCGGCGTCGGCCTGGCCCTGCTGACCGGAAACGGCATCTGGGACGGCATCGGCACCGTGTGCATCGGCGTGCTGCTCGTCCTCATCGCGATCGTCCTGGCCGCCGAGACCAAGTCGCTGCTGCTGGGCGAGGCCGCGGGCATCGAGGACGTGCAGAAGATCGAGGCCGCGATCGTCGACGGCGACACCGTCACCCGTCTCATCCACATGCGCACGCTCCACCTCGGTCCCGAGGAGCTGCTCGTCGCGGCCAAGATCGGCGTCCAGGGCGGCGACAGCGCCACCGAGGTCGCCACCGCGATCAACGCGGCCGAGGAGCGCATCCGCGCCGCCGTCCCGATCGCCCGGGTCATCTACCTGGAGCCGGACATCTACACGGAGAAGGCGGCCGGCACGGCGCCCACCACCGCCTGACGCACGCGGACGCCTGACGTACGTGACGAGGGAGGCCCCGGACCCGACCACGGGTCCGGGGCCTCCCTCGTCCTTCCCCGCTAGCGGATCTCGCCCAGCAGCCGCAGGATCTCCGCCTCGTCGGCCGCTTCGAGCAGCCGCTCGCGGAAGTGCGCGTCCATCAGCTTCCGGGAGAGCAGCGCCAGGATCCGCAGGTGCTCGTCCCCGGCGGCGGCCTCCGGCACCGCGATCATGAAGATCAGCCGCGCCCTCGTCCCGTCGAGCGAGCCCCACTCCACGCCCTCCGGCGACCGGGCGAAGCCGACGACCGGCGCGGTGACGGCGTCCGTCTTGGCGTGCGGGATGGCGATCTGCTCGCCGAGCCCGGTGGTGCCCTGGTCCTCCCGCGCGAACGCGGCCCGGACGAGCGCCTCGGGGTCGGTGACCTTGCCGGTGCCGGAGAGCAGCCCGGCCATCTCGCGGATCGCCGCGTCCTTGTGGTCGGCGCCGAGCCACACCTTCACGGTCCGCCCGGTCAGGTACCCCGACAGCACCTCGCCGCCGTCACCCGGCGCCTCCGACCCGGCCCCGGCACCCGCCCCGGCCCCGGCCGCGGTCCGTGCTCCGACGAGCGCGGGCTCCGGTCCGGTCGCGGGGACGCCCACGCCGGCACCCACGCCCACGCCCACGGGCGCGGATACGGGTACGGGCGCACCGGCGGGCACGAGGGCCGCCGCGCCCTGGTTCCGCCGCTCCCGGATGTCGATGAGCGCGTTGGTGGTGAGCGCGGTGACCGCCGTGCCGGCCGCGACCGCGAGGAAGAACATCGGCACCCCGCCGACCGCGCCCAGCACGGCGACGATCGGACCGCCGTGCGGCACGGCGTCCGTCACCCCGGCGAGACCGGCCAGCGCACCGGCGACGGCACCGCCCAGCATGTTCGCGGGGATCACCTGCGCGGGCCGCGCGGCGGCGAACGGGATGGCGCCCTCCGAGATCCCGAAGAGCCCCATGAAGAGCGAGGCCATGCCGGTCTCCCGCTCCTGGTCGGTGTAGAGCTTGCGGCGGATCAGCGTGGCGAGGCCCTGGCCGAGCGGCATCACGGGGATGGCGGCGGCGCACATGCCCATGACGGTCTGGTTGCCGGTCGCGATGAGCCCGGCGCCGAAGAGGAACGCGGTCTTGTTGACCGGACCGCCCATGTCGAACGCGATCATCAGGCCGAGGATCGCCCCCAGCAGGATCGCGCTGGTGCCGGTCATCCCGCCGAGCCAGCTCGTCAGGTGCTCGAAGACCCAGGAGATGGGCTGCCCGATCACGTAGATGAAGAAGAGCCCGAGCGCCGTCGTGGCGACGATCGGGATCACGATGATCGGCATGATCGGCTGGACCAGCCTCGGCACCCGGACCTTCTTGATGCCGAGCACCAGGTAGCCGGCGAGGAAACCGGTCACGATCGCGCCGATGAAGCCCGCGCCCGCCTCGGAGTGGTACAGCGAGCCGTCGTTGGCGATCCAGCCGCCGATCATGCCGGGCACCAGCGCGGGCCGGTCCCCGATGGCATACGCGATGTACCCGGACAGGACGGGCACCATCAGCTTGAAGCCGATGACCCCGATGTTGTTGACGTCCATCCAGAAGGAGTCCTTCGGGATGACCAGGCCCTCGGGGGTCGCGTGACCGCCGAGGGCGAGCGAGATCGCGATCAGCAGCCCGCCCACGACGACGAACGGGATCATGTACGAGACGCCGTTCATCAGCGCCTTGTACGCGAGGCTCCGCTCTTTGCCGCCGCCGCCGCCCACGCCCGCGCCCGCGCCCCGCCGCCGTCCGTCGTGGCGGCCGCTCCGCCGCCCCCGCCGGTTCCGTCGGCTCCCTGGACGGGCGCGTCGGCCACCTGCTCGATCAGCCGCTCGGGGTGGCGGATGCCCTCGGCGACCCCGACCGCGAGCACCCGCTTGCCGACGAAGCGGCTCCGGTCCACGTCCTTGTCGGCGGCGATGATGATCCCGTCCGCCTGCCTGACATCGTTGTCGGAGAGGACGTTCTCGGCCCCGATCGACCCCTGGGTCTCCACCTTGATCTCCACACCGAGCGCCTCCGCGGCCTGCGCCAGCTTCTCGGCCGCCATGTAGGTGTGGGCGATCCCCGTCGGGCACGCGGTCACCGCGAGCAGCCTCCGCCTCGGCCGCCCGCCCGCCGGGCCGGTCACGAGCTCTTCCACGCGCTTCTCCTCACGCTCGCTCCGGATGTCATCGCTCCGGATTCCCCAGCATCGTCTCCCTCCGGATAACGGCGTCATAAGTCCATAAGGCCCCGAATGTGCGGGCCTCTGGACCCTTTGTCGAGTCCCGATCCGGCCGAATCCGGGACCGGGGCGGACTGTGGGTCACTGCGCCGATCGGTGTAGATTCGTAATCAGCCAGACGTCGCTGCTGATGGCGGTCGGGCGGTCCGTGCATGGACCGGCCGAGGGAGAGAGGGCCTCCGACGACTGCACCGCGGGAGCACCCCGGGCATTCCTGTGCCCGTGTGCCCGTACCGCCGCGGTGCACAGGTGTGCCCACTCGAACCCTCGACCCGATCACACGAGGAGCAGCACCAGTCATGACGACTGTCGCCACGCAGGACTTCAAGGTCGCCGACCTCTCCCTGGCCGCGTTCGGCCGCAAGGAGATCACCCTCGCCGAGCACGAGATGCCCGGCCTGATGTCGATCCGCCGCGAGTACGCCGAGCAGCAGCCGCTGGCCGGCGCCCGCATCACCGGCTCGCTGCACATGACCGTGCAGACCGCCGTCCTCATCGAGACCCTGGTCGCCCTCGGCGCCGAGGTCCGCTGGGCCTCCTGCAACATCTTCTCCACCCAGGACCACGCCGCCGCGGCCATCGCCGTCGGCCCGAACGGCACCCCGGAGAACCCGCAGGGCGTCCCGGTCTTCGCCTGGAAGGGCGAGACCCTGGAGGAGTACTGGTGGTGCACCGAGCAGGCCCTCACCTGGCCGAACACGCCCACCGGCGGCCCGAACATGATCCTGGACGACGGCGGTGACGCCACCCTCCTCGTCCACAAGGGCGTCGAGTTCGAGAAGGCCGGCTCCGCCCCGGACCCGTCCACCGCGGACAGCGAGGAGTACGGGCACATCCTGACCCTGCTCAACCGCACCCTCGGCGAGAACCCCCAGAAGTGGACCCAGCTCGCCTCCGAGATCCGCGGCGTGACGGAGGAGACCACCACCGGTGTCCACCGCCTCTACGAGATGCAGCAGGCCGGCTCCCTGCTCTTCCCGGCGATCAACGTGAACGACGCCGTCACCAAGTCGAAGTTCGACAACAAGTACGGCTGCCGCCACTCCCTGATCGACGGCATCAACCGCGCCACCGACGTCCTCATCGGCGGCAAGACCGCCGTCGTCTTCGGCTACGGCGACGTCGGCAAGGGCTGCGCCGAGTCCCTTCGCGGCCAGGGCGCCCGCGTCATCGTCACCGAGATCGACCCCATCTGCGCCCTCCAGGCGGCGATGGACGGCTACCAGGTCGCGACCCTGGACGACGTCGTCGAGACCGCCGACATCTTCATCACCACGACCGGCAACAAGGACATCATCATGGCCACCGACATGGCCAAGATGAAGCACCAGGCGATCGTCGGGAACATCGGCCACTTCGACAACGAGATCGACATGGCCGGCCTGGCCAAGATCGACGGCATCGTCAAGGACGAGGTCAAGCCGCAGGTCCACACCTGGACCTTCCCCGACGGCAAGGTCCTGATCGTGCTGTCGGAGGGCCGCCTGCTCAACCTGGGCAACGCGACCGGCCACCCCTCCTTCGTGATGTCGAACTCCTTCGCGGACCAGACCCTGGCCCAGATCGAGCTCTTCACCAAGCCGGAGGAGTACCCGACCGACGTCTACGTGCTCCCGAAGCACCTGGACGAGAAGGTCGCGCGCCTCCACCTGGCCGCCCTGGGCGTCAAGCTCACGACCCTCCGCCCGGAGCAGGCCGCCTACATCGGCGTCCAGGTCGAGGGCCCGTACAAGCCGGACCACTACCGCTACTGATGCACCCGGCCCCGGGCGTCCACGCGTTGACGCCCGGGCGCCCGGCACACCCGTAGACCAGCAGGCAGGCCCCCGCACCCCCGTGTCGGGGGCCTGCCTCGTCTCACCCGGCCCACAGCTCCAGGAAGCACCCCGAGGACCCATGCCCCGCGGCCGATATTCGCTCCATGACCCGCACGATCACACCCCCCTCGGTGAAGAGCACTTCAGCTGCGCGCCCGGCCCCTCCGGCTGGCGCTACGTCTCACGGACCACCACCCCCTCCGGCGACCCCGCCGGCTCCGTCGACCTGGCCATCGACGAACTGGGCCGCCCGATCCGGCTCGAACTCCACTCCGCGGACTGGCAGGTGCGCGGCGCCGCCATCGACGGCGTCACCTGGGTCCGTACCGACCCCACCGGAACCCACGCCACCGAAGGCAATGTGCGCGCCCACGCCTTCACCGGCACCTCCCCGGCGTTCCTCGTCGCGATCTCCCGGTTGCTGCGCCTCACCCCCGATTCCCCGGAGACCCGCGTCCGGCTCGTCGCCTTCACGGATCCCGTGCTCGCCCCCCTGACGGTCGACCAGTCCTGGGCCCTGACGAAGAGTGAAGCGCACGCCACTGACAACGGCCTCCTGACCGTGGACGAGTACCAGGTCAGCACCCTCGACACGGGGGAGTGGCACACCGTCCACCTGGCCGGCGACGTGGTCCTCTCGGCCCCCGGAATCGAGCTCGAGGACCTGGACACCCCGCCGTCGGTCTTCTGACCTCAGGCCGGTGGCGCGAACCCGGTGGTGCGCGGCGCGGGGGCGGAAGACGAGGACGGAGACGGCGAGGCGGGCGGAGGCGAGAGAGGCGGAGGCGGGACGGGCGCGGGAGCAGGACCGTCCGCCGGAGCGGACGCCGCGGGGAACGCCCCCGGCACCATCCCCATCCCCGGCCCGTACGTCGGCCCGTACGTCGGTCCGAACGCCCGCCGCGCGTCCCGCGCCTGCCGCTCGGCGACGACCCCGGCGAGGAAGGCGGCCGCCGGCACCCCGGCCGGCGGAGGCGTCCCGGTCCGCGCCACGAGCTCGTCGGCCAGCCGCTCGGCGAGCCGCCGCCCGATCGCGGGGTCCAGCTGCGTCATGCGCGTCAGGTACTGACGTATCTCCAGCCAGAGCCCGTCCGGCACGGCGGACAGGTCGACCCCCGTGAACCGCCCGACGAGCCACGGCGGGGGCGGCGGCACCGCCGTGTTCGGCGCGGAGGCGACCCGCTCCCGCACCACCAGCGTCCCCGCGAAGACGTCCCCGATCCGCCGCCCGCGCTCCGACACCAGCGAGGCGATGCACGCGACGACCCCGAAGGTCATCAGGATCTCCACGACCCCCATCGCCCCGCGCATCAGCGCGTGCCGGAACCGGATAGGCCCGCCGTCGTCCCGCACCACCCGCAGCCCGCAGGCCAGCTTCCCCAGCGACCGCCCGTGCGACAGCGTCTCCACGGCGATCGGCGCCCCGACGAGCACCAGCAGGAAGGACGCGATCGATATCGCCATCGCGGCGGCCTCGTCCAAGGACGCCGTCGCCAGCGCGAGACCGATGCTGATCAGCAGGTACGCGGCCCAGATCACGACGAGATCGATGAGCAGGGCCAGCGCCCGGCTCGGCAGCCGGGCCGGCTGCAATCCCAGTACGACGGCATCCCCCGTCACGACCCCGCTCACGCCGCCCGCCCTTCGTCGACCTGCCGAACCCCGTCCGAACGCCAGTCTGCCAAGCTGATCCGCAGCGCGCCGCAGTAGTACGGACCGTACGCACCCAGTGCCTGGAGCAGCAGCCGATCATGGACCTCGACGTCTTCGTCACCGCACACCGAGCCGAGTGGGACCGCCTCGATCACCTCCTGCGCCGGGGCCGCCGCCTCGGCGGTGCCGAGGCCGACGAACTCGTCGCCCTCTACCAGCGCACGGCCACCCACCTCTCCCTCATCCAGTCCAGCGCCCCGGACCCGATGCTCACGGCCCGGCTCACCCAGCTCGTGGCCCGCGCCCGCGCCACGGTCACTGGCACCCGCCGCGCCTCCTGGCGCGACGCGGTCACCTTCCTGACGGCCGGATTCCCCGCCGCGGTCTACCGCTCCCGCCACTGGTGGGTGCCCACTGCGCTCGTCTCGACGCTGGTCGCGGCCCTGATCGGCTGGTGGATCGGCACCCACCCCGAGGTCCAGGCGGCGATCGGCGCCCCGGCCGAGCTGCGCGAGATGACCCGCCCCGGCGGCCAGTACGAGACCTACTACTCCAGCCACCCGGCGGCCTCCTTCGCCGCCCAGGTCTGGACGAACAACGCCCAGGCCGCGGCGACCTGCCTGGTCTTCGGCGCGTTCCTGGGCATCCCGGTGCT